>JAIBBZ010000003.1 GCA_019694435.1 Pirellulales bacterium | reverse complement strand
TGCGCAAGGGCGGCGGCGCCACGTCCTGAAACTCGCCCTCGACGAGCACCGGCACGACGACGGCGGCGCCGTAGGCCTCGAACCGCGTCCACTGCGACTGCTGCCAGCGCGGCGTGAGCACCGGCACGACCGCGCGGCTGGCCTGGCAGTGGCGGTCGATCTCGCGATACCAGTGATCGCCCGTTTCGAGCCGCTGCTCGTCGAACCAGACCGTGAGCCCGGCGTCGACCAGCCGCCGATAGACGGCCCGGGCCAGCTCGACGTCCGGCTTGCGATAGCTCAAAAACACGTCGAACGACGCGTCCGGCTGGGTGGTCATGATGCAGCCCTGCCCGCGGAATGAAGAAATGTATTCACTCCAGTTGCCGCACGTTACCAAGCAGGCACGGTCGTGTCGCGTGCGCCGGGGGCGGTCCCCAAGGCGGTCTAGTCCATCAAGCTCGCGCCGGCGGCCGCCTTACGCTGCAGGTAATCGCAGGGCGCGTAGACGTTGCCGTGTACCTGGGCCCAGGCCGCGAGCCGGTCGCAGACGTGCTTGGCCCCCAGCTCGTTGGCATAGAACATGATGCCGCCGCGATACGCGGGAAAGCCCATGCCCATCACCGAGGCGACGTCGATGTCCGAAGCGCGAATGGCGATGCCCTCGTCGAGGCAGCGGCAGGCCTCGTTGACGACGCCGAACAGCACGCGCTCGACGATGTCCTGGTCCGACAGCTCCAGCGGCTTCGGGTTGCCGGCATCGGCCCGGGCCTTGGCGACGAGCGCGGCCAGCGAGGGATCTTCCTTGGCCGTCTTGCCGTCTTCGTAGACGTAGTACCCGCGCCCGGTCTTCTGGCCGAAGCGTTTCTCGGCGAACAGGTAATCGACGAGCGTCGAGGCGTAGGACCGGTCGCGATAGGCGTTCAACAAGATGCCGCCGGCGAACTTGGCCACGTCGACGCCGGCCAGGTCTCCCATGCGGAACGGTCCCATCGGCATGCCGAAATCGAACAGGGCCTTGTCGATGCGGTACGGGTCGATGCCGTAATCGACCAGCAGCCCGGCCGTCTGGCCGTAGGGAAAGAAGATGCGGTTGACCAAAAACCCGACGCAGTTGCCCACGGTGACCGGCGTCTTCCGGATTTTCTTCGCCAGCTCGATCGCGGCCAGCAGCGTTTCTTTGCTGGTGTGCTGGCTGCGCACCAGCTCGACCAGCGGCATCACGTGCGCCGGCGAGAAGAAGTGTGTACCCACGATCCGCGGCGCGGCTTGGGTCTTGGCCCCGACGACTTCGAGGTCGATCGTCGAGGTGTTCGTGGCCAGGATGCAGTCGGGCCGGGTGACCTTTTCGAGATCGGCAAACACCTGCTGCTTGAGCTCGATGTTTTCGATCACCGCCTCGATCACGAGGTCGAGACCGTCGAAGCCGCTGTAATCGGTTTGCGTGCGGAGCCGGGCCAGCGTTTCGTCGTATTTCTGCTGGGTCAGCTTGCCCTTCTTGAGCCGCGATTGCAGGTTCGATTCGATCCGTCCGCGCCCGGCGGCCACCGCCGGCTCGTCGACTTCCTTGAGCACGACCTCGATCCCCGATTGCAACAGGGCCGTGGCGATACCGCTGCCCATGGTGCCGCCACCGAGCACGGCCGCCTTGGCCACCGGCTTGGGCGTGAGCTTCTGATCGGTCACGCCGGGCACCTTGGCCGCCGCGCGCGGCGAGAAGAACATGTGGATCAAGCCACGGGCCTGCGAACTGGCCAGCAGCTTGGCGAAATTCTCCGCCTCGCGTTGCAGGCCGGCCTGATAGCCGTCGGTGATGCCGTGCAGCATCGCGTCGAGGCAGGCCAGGGGGTGGATCAGGTTGCGCCCCTTGTCGCCGAGCATGCCCTTGGCCATGTCGACCATCATTCGCGCCTCGTCGGCCGACGGCAGCTTGCTCGAATCCTGCGAAGCGCGCACCTTGGGCAGTTCGCCGGCGGCCAGCTTGCGCGCCGCGACCACGGCCGCGGGCAGCAACTGCGCCGGTTCCACCAATTCCTGCACGATGCCCAGGGCAAGTGCCTCTTGCGCGCGGGCCTCGGAGCTGGTGAGCATCATCTCGGCGGCCTTTTGCAGACCGACGATCCGCGGCAGACGCTGCGTGCCTGCGGCACCGGGGATCAGGCCCAGGGTCAACTCGGGCAGGCCGCAGCGACAGCGCGTCGTGCCGATGCGGCGATGGCCGGCCATGGCCACTTCGAGCCCGCCGCCCAGGGCAAAGCCGTCGATGGCCATCACGATCGGCTTTTCGCTGCCTTCGAACTCCTCGAGCGCCGCGGTGAGCGAGCCGGCCAATTGGCCCGACCCGGCCGCGCGCGCGGCCTGCTGTAGCTCGCCGATGTCGGCCCCCGCGATGAAATTGTCGCCCGCGCCGGTAATGACGATGGCCTTCACGGCCGCGTCGGCCTGCGCCGCGCGCACGGCCTCGAGTAGGCCCGACACGACGCGCTGCGAGAGCGAGTTCACCGGCGGAGAGTCGATCGTGAGAATGGCCACTTCGCCATCGCGGCTGGTGCGGATCGGTGAGTCGGACATGACGGACCTCGGCTGTCGATGCGGGTGACGAACGCGTTGTGCGCAAAAGTGGTTTGCGGGCCGCCAATCGTAGCGCGGCAGCGGGCAGGCTTCAAGCAACGGCGGCGCTTCGGGCGTCAGTAGCCCAGCGCGCAGCCGTCCTTGCGGGGATCGCTGGCGCCGTGCAGGGTGCCGTGGTCCCAATCGATCAGGATTCCCTGGTAGCCGCCGAAAGTGCCGCGGCTGCCCGTCAGGACGTGATGGCCCCGGGCCTTGAGGGCGTCGACCGTGGCCGGCAAGATGCCCGGCTCGACGTGCACGGTGCCGCCGTTCGCGGCGCCGCGCTGGCCGGTTGGCGTGGGGCTACCCGAGTGGCAGATCCGCGCCGCGTCGCCGGCGGCCTGAGGGTTCATGCCGAAGTCGATCATGTTCACGAGCACTTGGACGTGCCCCTGCGCCTGCATGTCGCCACCCATCACGCCGAAGCTGAACCAGGGGCGGCCGTCCTTTGTGACCATCGCCGGAATGATCGTGTGGAACGGCCGCTTGTGCGGCTCGTAGCGGTTCAGGTGCTCGCGGTCGAGCGCGAACAACTCGCCGCGATTCTGGAGGACGAATCCGACCTTGCCGGGCACCATGCCCGAGCCGAAGGCGGCAAAATTGCTCTGGATCAGCGAGCAGCAGTTGCGGTCCTTGTCGACGACGGTCAAGTAGATGGTGTCCGATCGTTCGAGCTTGGGATCGCCCGGCGGATAGCTCAGCGCCGCGTGCTGCCGATCGATCAGCGCGCGCCGCCGCTCGGCGTAAGGTTTCGAGATCAACTCGGCCACGGGCAGCGCGCCGAACGCCGGATCGGCGTAGTACGTCGCGCGATCGGCGAAGGTCAGCTTCTTGGCCTCGAGGAACAGGTGCCACCACTCGGGTCCGTCGGGCCCCAGGGATTTGAGGTCATACCCTTCGAGTAGATTGAGCATCTGCAGCGCGGCGATCCCCTGGCCATTCGGCGGCAGCTCCCAAACGTCGTAGCCGCGATAGTTGGTCGAGACGGGCTCGACCCAATCGCTCGTGTGTTCGGCAAAGTCGCGCGCCGAGAAGAACCCGCCGTTGGCCTGGCTGAAGGCCACGATCTGCTGCGCGATCGGCCCACGATAGAACGCGTCGGCACCGCCCGCGGCGAGTTGCCGATAACTCGCCGCCAAGTCGGCGTTTTTGAACAGCTCCCCTTCGCGCGGCGGCCTGCCGTCGGGCAGGTACGTCCGCACCGAATCGGGCCAGCGGCGCAAACCGTTGGCCGTGTACATCCAGGCCACGGCGATAATGTCGGTTACCGGGAAGCCGCGCTCGGCCAGTTCGATCGAAGGGGCCAGCAGCTCGGCGTACGATTTCGTCCCGAAGCGCGCGCGCAGCGCCTCCCAACCCGACACGCAGCCCGGCACCGACCAGCACAGGGGACCGTCGCCGGGGATTTCCTGGAGACCACGTTTTTCGAACTCCTCGAACGTGAGGTCATAGGGGCTGCGCCCGCTGGCGTTGAGGCCGTAGAGTTTCTGCGTCTTGGCATCCCAGTAGATGGCGAACAAATCGCCCCCGATGCCGCAACTCATCGGCTCGACCAGGCCGATCATGGCGTTGGCCGCAATGGCCGCATCGGCGGCGTTCCCACCGGCGCGCAGCGCCTCGAGCCCGGCGAGCACCGCCGCCGGATGACTCGTAGCGACCATGCCGCGCTCGGCGATCGACACGCTGCGGCTTTGAAACGGGTTGAGCGCGGGCCGATCGTAGCCGGGCCCCACGCGAACGACCTTCGCCGGATCCGCGGCGGCACTCATCGAGCAGGTTCCCAAGGCGAGGCCGACGATCGCGGCGGCCAACGACTGCGGCCCACGCAAGTTGGCATACATGAGATTCCCCAGATCGAGGCTGCAAAACCCGGGACGGAAAACCCACGGCGGCGGTTTGCCGCGGAACAGGTGCCCGTTAATCTACTGACGCGTCGGGTGCCACGCCACGCGGCGTCCGCAGTGCGTTTCGACGGGAGCCCAGCAACATGAGCGGCTCGATTGCCCGCTTGATTGATCATTCGCTGCTGCACCCTACGCTTACGGCCCCGGAAGTGGCGGCCGGGTGTCGCTTGGCGCTCGAGTACGGCGTGGCCAGCGTCTGCGCCAAACCGTGCGACGTTGCGCTGGCGGCGGAAATCCTGGTTGGTACTCCGGTCGCCGTGGGCACGGTGATTGGCTTTCCGCACGGCAGCGCCGCGACCGAGACCAAGCTGTTCGAGGCCCGGCTCGCCTGCAGTCAGGGGGCGGTGGAGCTCGACATGGTGGTCAACGTTGCGCGGGTGCTGTCGCACGATTGGCTGCTGATCGAAGAGGAGATTCGCGCCATCGTGACCCAGGCTCACGAGTTCGGCGCGATCACCAAGGTGATTTTCGAGAACGATTTCTTGCCGGACGACGCCCTGAAAATCCGCCTGTGCGAGATCTGCACGTTCGCCGGCGCCGAGTTCGCCAAAACCTCGACCGGCTTCGGCTTCGTCAAGGGCGCTGACGGCCGCTACGACTACCGTGGTGCCACCGAGCACGACGTGGCCCTGATGCGCGCGCATTGCGGACAAGGGGTGCAGATCAAAGCGGCCGGCGGAATCCGCACATATGCCCAGGCCCAGCGGATGCGCGAGCTTGGCTGTACGCGCATCGGGGCCACGGCCACCGCCGAAATCGTCGCCGGGGAACGGGCCCAGCGGGGCTGACCCGCGGGCCGCGCCCGAAGCCTGCTGTCGGACGGCCCATGCTGCCTCTCTAGGCACAATCGCCCCCCTGGCCGGGGCTGTGACCAAACTATGACAGACCCTCGACGGTGAGGTGACACGACAAACCCAAGCCACGAATAGAATTCCGTCGATCACCCTGGTGGGTTGCCGTGAGGCGACGCAGGGTGCCTTGGGAACGGCAACGCGCATCCAGGCGGGTGCGTCTCGTTACCGGAGGAGGCTTTCGTGGCATCTGTGATTGACGACATCGGAATCGACGAAGCGAGTGCGGCGACGGCGGTCGCGCAGCATCCTGCAACGCGCGCTGCGACTGGCGCGTCGCCGACTGCTGCCGCGCCCGAGGCGCGCAATGCGAGCCTGCGCTGGCGCAACGGAATGGATTGGCCGGTCATCCTGTGGATCGGCTTCTTGCACGTCGGGGCGCTGGCCGCGCCGTTCTTCTTCACCTGGAAGGCGCTGGCCGTCGTCGTGTTGCTGTGGTTCGTGACCGGCTGCATCGGCATCACGCTCGGCTATCACCGTCTGCTCTCACACGGCAGTTTTCAGACCTATCGCTGGATGCGGCGACTGATCGCCACGATCGGCTGCCTGGCGGGCGAAGGCTCGCCGACGACCTGGGTCGCCACGCACCGCAAGCATCATGCCTTTAGCGACGAACCCGACGATCCGCATTCGCCACGCGACGGCGGTTGGTGGAGCCACATGTTCTGGCTGTTTCCGCAGTTGAACCAGGCTGATCGCGAGGCGCTCTACAGCCGCTGGGCGCCGGACCTTTGGAAGGATCCTGTCATCCGCTCGCTCGACAAGATGTTCTTGCCGATCAACTGGGGGCTGGGTCTCCTCCTGTTCGCCGTCGGCTATTACTTCTGGGACACCTACACCGCGTGGTCGTTCGTCGTTTACGGCGTCTTCGTGCGGATGGTCTACGTGTTGCACGCCACCTGGTTGATCAACTCGGCCACACACCTGTGGGGCTATCGCAACTATGTGACGACCGACGACAGCCGTAACCTCTGGTGGGTGTCGCTGTTGACCTTCGGCGAAGGCTGGCACAACAACCATCACGCCCATCAACGCATGGCCCGCCATGGCCACCGCTGGTGGGAAGTCGATATCACCTACGGGGTGATCCGGTTGCTGGAAAAGACCGGCCTGGCCTGGAACGTCGTCCACGATCTGCCGCGGCGCCAAAAAGGCGTCGGGGTCTGATCCGCGCCGGCCGATTTCCGCTTCAGACCCGCCGGTAAGTGGCGCGGACGCGGTGCACCGGCGGGTGTTCGTGGTCGTCGAATTCCTCGCAGGCCAGCGGCACCAGGCCCAGACCTTCGAACGCTGCAAGCTCGCTGCGCAGCAGCGGCCAGGGCATCGAGCCGGGGTCGTCCCCGGGCTGGCGGCATCGGGCCACGACAAACAACCTGCCGCCGGGCGCGACGCAGCCGGCGAGCGCGGCCATCGCCGCCGCTCTCGGCTCGGGCGGCAGGACCTGCAGGGTGTATATCTCGACGACCAGGTCGAACGCGCCGCGCCACGCAGCCGGCGGAGCGAGCAGATCGGCCACGAGGTAATCGACGGGCGAAGCGGGAAACCGCTGCTGGCACCAGGTCACGGCCGCGGGCGAGACGTCGAAGGCGGTCACCGCATAACCGCGCTGGGCCAATGCCTCGGCATCGTCGCCCAGGCCGCAGCCGACCACCAGGGCACGGCCCGTTGGCGATGGTGCCCAGGGGCCATCCAGCCATGCAAGCAGATGGGGATTGATCACCTGGTCGGCCCAGGGGATTCGGGCAGGGTCACCCGCGGCGGCCTGATAGAGCCGTTCGAACCAACCGGTGGCGTCGCCTTGGGCGAGCGATTCGGCAGCCAGCCGCCGGGCTTCACTTCGGTCGGGGGGCGAATTCATGGCGAACATCGGTTGCGAGGGGTGAGCTAAGTTCCGGCCCGGCAGGCACATCGCACCGGCGGCGCGTCCGGGCTTGGCAGCGAGGTTCGATTTGCGGTTGCAATGCCCGAGGGCACTGATAGACTTACGAATCTAAGTTTTTGTCAACGTAGTAGGTAGTAAAAGAGTCTCAGCAGTAAGGCTTCAGTAGCACGGTATCCGGGGATCAGCGCTTCACGGAAGCACGATCCGAGTGGAGAAGCAAGCGGTTAGCATGACCATCACCAAACAGCGCAAGCAAGAACTGATCGGCGACTTTCGTCGCGACGACCAAGACACCGGCTCCCCCGAGGTGCAGATCGCGATCCTGACCTCGCGCATCGGGCAGCTCACCGAGCACTTGCGCTCGCACAAGAAAGACTTCGCCAGCCGGCGTGGTCTGCTGATGATGGTCAGCCGTAGGCGACGTTTGTTGGACTATTTACGCAAGGTCAATCCTCAGCGTTACCTCGACATTTTGCGCCGGCTCGAAATCCGCAAGTAACGACGCGGAAGCGGGCTCGCACAGGCGCCCTCTGGTGCTGATGCGTCGAGGGCAGGTATTCGTCGAGAGCAGGGACGTCGTCGAACAAGTTCTCCTCACGGGCAGTGCGCCGCACGAACCGAGCGCTCGTCGCCAAGTGGCGTTCTCGACGCATCGGCGCCCATCTTCTTGAGCATTCGTCTCTGAATTGGGCACCGGCCAAGGTCTGGCCGCCGCCCCGCGATGGATTCCTCCCCGGAATCACGCCATTGCTTTCCGGACGCCGGGACGCAGCCACCAGACAGGAATTCGACCTTGAAAGCCAGCGTATCCAAGACCATCGGTAACAAGACCATCTCGATCGAAACCGGCCACATTGCCAAGCAGGCCGCCGGGAGCTGCATCGTGCGGCTCGAAGACACCCTCGTATTAGTCGCTTCCACGACCGGTCCGCCGCGGCCGGGCATCGATTTCTTTCCGCTCACCTGCGACTACCGCGAGCGGCACGCTGCGGCCGGTAAGTTTCCCGGCGGGTTCCTCAAGCGCGAAGGCCGCCCTTCGACCAAGGAAACCCTGACCTCGCGATTGATGGACCGCCCCATCCGTCCGCTCTTCCCCGCCTGGTTCCATGACGAAGTGCAGGTGCAGGCCATGGTCCTGGCCAGCGATCGGCAAAACGACCCCGACGTCCTGGCCATGCTTGGCGCGTCGGCCGCGTTGATGTTGTCGGGCCTGCCGTTCCGTGGCCCCATCGGCACGGTCCGCCTGGGCCAGGTCGAGGGCAAGTTCGTGTTGTTCCCCACGCAAGACGAGTTGGAAGAGAGCGATCTCGACCTGATCGTCTCGGGCAACCGCGACACGATCTGCATGATCGAAGGCTTTGCCCGCGAATTGCCCGAGACCCGCATGGCCGAGGCCTTTGAAGAGGCCCACCGCGCGATTCGCCAGCTGATCGAACTGCAGGACGAGCTGGTCAAGGCCGCCGGCGTCACGCCGCGGACCTACGAAGTACCGCCCGCCAGCGATTTGTTCGATCGCCTCAAGGCCAAGTACTACGACGGCTTCCTCGCCGCCAAACGGACCGAAGGCAAGCTGGCCCGGGCCGAGTCCGTCTCGGCGCTGAAAGCTCAGGCCCAAGCGGACTTCATTCCCGATCCGGCCGCCGAAGGAGCGATCGCCCCGAACGCGTTCTTCCACGCCTGGCACGATCTCGAGGAGCGCGTGGTGCGCGACTTGATTCTGGCTGGTACTCGGGCCGACGGCCGGGGCCACAAAGATCTGCGCAACATCGACTGCTCGATCGACGTGCTGCCGCGGGTGCACGGCTCGGCCATTTTCCAGCGCGGCGAGACCCAGGCCGTGATCACGGTCACCTTAGGCACGACGCGCGACGAGCAGCGCGTCGATGGCCTGGTCGAGGAATACTCGAAGAAATTCATGCTCGACTACTACTTCCCGCCCTTCTCGGTGGGCGAGTGCCGCCCGATCCGCGGACCGGGGCGACGCGAAATCGGTCACGGCATGCTGGCCGAACGGAGCCTGAAGCCGGTGTTGCCGGACCCGGACGAATTTCCTTACACAGTGCGGCTCATTTCCGACATTTTCGAGTCGAACGGCTCGAGCTCGATGGCCTCGGTGTGCGGCGGAACGCTTGGCCTGATGGCTGCGGGCGTGCCCATTTCGAACCCCGTGGCGGGCATCTCGGTGGGTCTGGTCAAGGAGCCCCAGGGCTGGGTACTGCTGACCGACATCATCGGCGACGAAGACCACTTCGGCGATATGGACTTCAAGATTGCCGGTACCCAAAACGGTATCACGGGCATTCAGCTCGACCTGAAGATCGAAGGCATCGATCATGAGATCATCCGCGCCGTGATGAACCAATCGCGCGAAGCGCGGATCGAAATCCTGCGCCGAATGCTCAGCGCGATCCCGCGCCCGCGGAAAGAAATCTCCGCGTTTGCCCCGCGGCTGCTGCGGACCCGGATCGACCCGGACAAGATCGGTTTGCTGATTGGCCCCGGCGGCAAGACGATCCGCGGCATTCAGGAATCGACCGGTGCGGTGATCGAAGTCGAGGACGACGGCACCGTGACCGTGGCCTGCAGCGAGGCCGGCGGCGCCGAAGCAGCGATGCGGCGCGTCGAGGCGCTCACCGAGAGCGTGCAGGTCGGCAAGATTTACGACGGCCGCGTGTCGAGCATCAAGGACTTCGGCGCGTTCGTCGAAATCCTGCCCGGCAAGGACGGCCTGTGCCACATCAGCGAACTGGCCGACGGCTATGTGCAGCGCGTCGGCGATATCTGTAAGGTCGGCGACGAGATGCCCGTCAAGGTAATCGCCATCGACGAGCAGAACCGCGTCAAGCTGAGCCGGCGCCAGGCCCTGGCCGAATTGGGCTTGCCGACTGGCGCCGAGACGGAAGCCGACGCCTAGAGCACGGCGGCCGCTGCCGGCTGGTTCCCGCAAGTTTCCCCCCAGACGGACGCCCATGCTGCGGGCGTCCGTCTGGCTTTTTCGACTTCGAGTCGTTGGTTCTCGCGATGACTGCCCAGCGCCAACCGCAACCGGCCGATCCGGCCACGGCCCTCGATCGCTACACCGAGATCGCCACGCTGGCTGGCGGGTTGGCCCACGAGATCAAGAACCCGCTGTCGACGATCCGCCTGAATCTCGAATTGCTGGCCGAGGATTTTGCCGACGCGGAGACGCCGCGGGAACGGCGAGCGCTGGCCAAGATTCGCACGGTCGAGCGCGAATGCCAGCGGCTGCAAAACGTGCTCGACGACTTTCTCAACTTCGCCAAGCTCCGCAATCTGAAGCTTGAGCCGAGCGACTTGAACGAGCAGGTGCTCAAGCTCTGGGATTTCTTCCGGCCGCAGGCCGAGGAATGCAAGATCGAGCTCGTGCCCTACCTGGCCAGCGATCTGCCGCCGGTGCTGCTGGATCGCGAGGTGTTTCGTGCGGCCTTGCTGAACCTGGTGATCAATGCCCAGCAAGCCATGCCCGCGGGAGGACAGCTCATGGTGCGCACGCAGCGCACCGACGAGGGCGTCGTGCTGCAGTTGATCGACACGGGCGTCGGCATGAGCGCCGAAACCGCGGCCCGGGTGTTTGAGGCTTTTTTCTCGACCAAGCCGGGCGGCTCGGGGTTGGGCTTGCCGACAACACGGCGGATCGTCGAAGCGCACGGCGGTACCATCGCCGTACAAAGCGAGCCGGGACGCGGCACGCAGTTCACACTTACGCTGCCGCCGGCCTCCTGAGCCGAGACAGGGACGCCCCCAGGGGCTGTGGCGCCCGGTCGTGCGCGGGTTGGCGCCGCTTATCAGCCGACAATCGCTCCGTTATGATTCGTCCCATGGTGGCCACGGAAGCTCAGGATCAGGACGCCGGACCTCCGCTCCGCGTGCTGATCATCGACAACGACGAACCCCATGCGCAGGCCGTGGCCGAGAGCCTGGAACGAGTCGGCTACAACTGCACCGTCGCCACGAGCGGCGCCGCGGGCGTCCAGCGCATCGAACAGCAGACGTTCGACGTCATCATTACCGATCTGGTGATGAGCGACGTCGACGGCCTGGGCATTCTGGCCCGGGCCAAGCAAGACTTGCCCGAGGCCGAAGTGATTCTCGTCACCGGCCACGGTTCGGTCCCCTCGGCCGTACAGGCGATGCAACAGGGGGCTTTCAACTACCTGCTCAAGCCGCTCGACATCGGCCAGTTGCGGGCCGTCACCGAAAAGGCCTGCGCCAATCAACGCCTGCGGCGGACCAACGCCGAGTTGAACCGTCGGCTCGACGAGCGATTCGGTTTCGAGGGCGTGATCGGTTCGAGCCCCCAGATGAACGAAGTGATCGACCGGCTCAAGCGGATCGCGCCGACCAATGCCAGCGTGCTGATCCAGGGCGAGACGGGCACCGGCAAGGAGCTCGTGGCCCAGGCCATTCATCAGAACAGCCCGCGGAAGAACAAGCCGTTCGTGGCGCTCAACTGCGCCGCGCTCAGCGAAAACATCCTCGAGAGCGAGCTGTTTGGACACGTCAAAGGCGCGTTTACCGACGCCTCGACCGATCGTATCGGCAAGTTCGAGTATGCCCACGGCGGTACGCTGTTTCTCGACGAAGTCGGCGACATGCCGATGGCCACGCAAATCAAGCTGCTGCGCGTGCTGGAAAGCGGCGAGATTACCCGCGTGGGCTCGAACGATCCGATCAACGTCAACGTGCGGATTCTATCGGCCACGAATCGCAACCTGGAGACAGCGATCGCCGCGGGGACCTTTCGCAGCGATTTGTATCATCGCCTCAAGGTCGTGACGATCGTCCTGCCGCGGTTGGTGGAACGTGCGGCCGATATCCCATTGTTGATCGAGCACTTCATCAAGCAGTTTGCCCGCCGGCACGACAAGCCGGTCAAGTCGATGAGCACCGCCGCGCGGCGCCGGCTGATGGCCTACGACTGGCCCGGCAATGTGCGCCAGTTGCGCAACGTGATCGAGAGCATGGTCGTGGTCGATTACGACGGCGTGCTCGACCTGGACGATCTGCCGCAGGAATTGGTCGAAACCGGCGCGACCCCGCCGCATGCCGGCGACGGGCGGGGCTCGACGTTTGGCAGCCTGGTGGGCCAATCGCTCGAGGAAGTCGAGCGGATGTTCATCACCGAGACGCTTCGCGCCACGGGCGGCAATCGCGAGGAGGCGGCGGCCATGCTCGGCATCGGCGAGCGGACTTTGTATCGTAAGATCAAGCAATTCGGACTGAGCTGAGCAAGCGGGGCTGCCGGCCCGCTACGCCGCACGGAGCGCAGGGAATCGATGCCGCGGATTCAGCAGCTATCGCCGAGCGTGGTGAATAAGATCGCCGCCGGCGAGGTGATCGAGCGGCCCGCGAGCGTCGTCAAAGAGCTCGTCGAGAACGCCATCGATGCCGGCGCGCGGCGGATCGACGTGGCCGTCGATCGCGGCGGCGTCGAGGTGATTCGCGTGACCGACGACGGCTGCGGGATCGCGGCCGACGAGTTGGCCTTGGCCCTCACCAGCCATGCCACGAGCAAGATTCGCGAGGCGGACGATTTGTTCCACGTCCGCACGTTGGGCTTTCGCGGCGAGGCCCTGGCCTCGATCGCCGAGGTCAGCCGGCTGTTGCTGCGCAGCCGCACGGCCGACGATCCGGCCGGCGCGGAAATCGAAGTCGTCGCCGGCCAACGCACCGGCCCGACGCCTTGCGGTTGTCCCCAGGGCACGACGATCGAGGTCTCGAGCCTGTTCTGCAACACGCCTGTGCGACGCAAGTTCCTGCGGTCGACGCAGACCGAATTTGGCCATCTGACCGAGGCCTTTTTGCGGCAGGTGCTGGCCTATCCGGAGATTCATTTCACGCTCAGGCACCATGACCGCACGGTTTACGATCTGCCCGCCACCGACCAGTGGACCGACCGCATTGCCGCCGTGCTCGGGCCGGAACTGGTGGCCGGACTGATCCCCGTTGAAAGCGTCGACGAACAGGTGCGGCTCTGGGGCTACGTGGCCCATCCCAGCCACAGCCGCAGCCACGCCAAGATGCAGTATCTGTTTCTCAATGGCCGGCACATTCGCGACCGCTCGCTGCAGCACGCTCTGGGCGAGGCCTATCGCGGCCTGCTGCTCACCGGGCGGTACCCGATCTCGATCCTACAGATGACGATGCCGCCCGAGATGGTCGACGTCAACGTGCATCCGACCAAGCTCGAGGTGCGGTTTCTCGACTCGGGCCGCATTTACAGCCAGTTGCTCTCCACGCTGCGGACCCGGTTTTTATCGGCCGATCTCAGCACACAGTTGCGCCCGCCCGAGACCGAGCAGCCGGGCGACGCCGCGCACGATCCGGCCCAGGCCGAGCGTTTTCGCGAGCAGGTGATTCAATGGGCCCAGGGCGGCTCCGCTGCGGCGTCGCGCATGGTACAGGTCGAGCCGCGGCGACCGCTGACCTTGAATCGCATCGACGACGCCGCAGCCTGGCGACAGTCGAGCACGCCTGCGGCGCGCAGCGGGCAGGGGGCGTCGCCTGCCCAAGGTGAGCATGCCCCGACGATTGTCCCGGCGGCCGTGGGCTTTGCGGAGTTGGAGGCGACCGTCGCCGGCGACCTACCTACGAGCCTGGACCCTGCGCACGACGTGGCCGTTCCGGCGATGCAGGTGCACAATCGCTACCTGGTCGTCGAGGAAGATCAGGGCATCGTGGTCATCGATCAGCACGCGCTCCATGAGCGGATTCTGTACGAGCAGTTTCGCGCCCGGCTGGATTCTGGCACGCTCGAATCGCAGATGTTGCTGGTGCCCGAGCCTGTCGATCTGGGTCCCAGCCAGGCTGCGCGGCTGCTGGAGCACCGCGACGAGTTGGCGCGGTTGGGGGTCAAGGTCGAGCCCTTCGGCGGCGGAACGGTGCTCGTGACTGGCCATCCGGCGATGCTGGCCGCCAGTCCCGTGGCCGAGGTGCTGCGATCGCTCGTGACTCAGCTCGAGTCGGGCGCCCACCGCCCGCAGATGGGCGATCTGGTCGATGAGCTGTTGCACATGATGGCGTGCAAAGCGGCGGTCAAGGCGGGCGATCGCCTGTCGGCCGAAGAGATCCAGGCCTTGCTGGCCCAGCGGCACCTGGTGCACGACACGCACCACTGCCCGCACGGACGCCCGACGGCGCTGGTCCTGTCGCGCGAAGAGCTCGACAAGCAGTTCAAACGGACCTAGCGGCCCGGCGAATCGCGCCCCGGCCTGCGCAGCGTGTGACGGCCGCGAACGGGGCAAAACAGGCCGGCCGCGACGATTGAGCGAATCGCATCGAGTGCCCGTGGGACCGCCGGAGAACCGCCCGGACGCCTCCTCCCCCGGGGTACGGCTCGGCAACTATACTGGGCTGTTCCTGGGGATGGTGGACGGCCGGTTCAGGTCAACTGCACTCGACAAGCATCCATGATTTGCGTCAGCATTGGTCGCGGCCGGCACCGCCATATGATTGCCGAACATCGGCACCTGGCCGAACTCGGCGCGCAATTGGTCGAGTTGCGGCTCGACTACATTAACGGGCCGGTAAATCTCCGCCGGTTGCTGGCCGATCGGCCCTGCCCGGTGATCATCACCTGCCGCCGCGCGGCGGACGGCGGCAAGTGGAGCGGCAGTGAAGAGTCACGGCAGTTGCTGCTCCGCTCGGCGATTGCCGAAGGCGTCGAATACGTCGATCTCGAAGACGACATCGCGGCGCAGATTCCGCGGTTCGGCAAGACCAAGCGGATCGTCAGCCTGCACGATTTTCGGCGCACGCCGGAAGATCTCGACGAGCTGATCCAGCGGCTCGGGGCGCTCGATGCCGATATCGTCAAGATTGCGGCCATGGCCAACCGCCCTCATGACAACGTGCGGATGCTCCACGCCATGCGCCGCGCCAAGGTGCCGACAGTCGGCCTCTGCATGGGCGACATCGGTACCCCTTCACGGATCCTCGCCGCCAGATTTGGCGCGCCGTTCACCTACTCGACGTTCAGCCACGAACGGGCCCTCGCCCCTGGGCAGCTCAGCTTTCAGCAGATGCGCGAGATCTACCATTACGACAGCCTTGGTCCGGAGACCAAGGTCTTCGGCGTGATTGCCGACCCGGTCGGTCACAGCCTGAGTCCGGTGATCCACAACGCGGCGTTCGAGCATGACGAGTTCGACGCGGTGTACGTGCCGTTTCGCGTGTCGAAGCAAGACCTGAACCAGTTTCTCGACGAGGCCCCCAGCCTGGGCGTCGTCGGGCTGAGCGTGACGATTCCGCACAAGGAAACCGTGATCCGCAAGCTGTCGAAAGTCGACGGGGCGACGCGTCGCGTCGGCGCAGCCAACACGATCGTGTGGGAAGACGGCGCCCTGGTGGGCCACAACACCGATTATCGCGCGGCGATGGACAGCCTCGAATCGGCGATGGGTGAGGCGGGCGGCGAGGTCAGCCCCGTACGCGGCAAGACTATCTTGATTCTGGGCGCCGGCGGCGTGGCCCGGGTCATGGCGCATGGCTTTCAACGCCGCGGGGCCGAGGTATTGGTCGCCAGCCGTACCAGCGATCGGGCCGATCGCCTCGCCGAAAAAGTGCACTGCAAGGCCATCGACTGGGCGGCCCGGTATGCGGTCACAGCCGACGTGCTGATCAATTGCACGCCGGTGGGCATGCATCCCAACGTCGACGAAACGCCTTACGACAAGCATCATCTGCGCCCCTCGATGGTCGTGTTCGACACCGTCTACAATCCCGAGAGCACGTTGCTGATCAAAGAGGCGCGGGCCCGGAGTTGCACGGTGGTGACCGGCGTCGATATGTTCATTCGCCAGGCGGCTCTGCAATACAAGTTGTTCACCGGGCGCGAGGCTCCGCTGGCGGCCATGCGCGACGCCTTGCGTCGAGCGATTGGCCCGGCGCGGTCGTAAGGGGCCCTTAGCCGACGCGGGCGGAATGCCGCGCAGGAAGGCGGCCGGTGATGAACGTCGTCCTGATCGGGTTGCGAGGTGCGGGCAAGACCACCGTGGCCCGCGCCCTGGCCGCGCGCCTGGGATGGCAGGCCATCGACTTGGACGACGAGATCGAACGCCGTGCGGGCTGCTCGATTGCCGAGATCTTTGCCCGCCAAGGCGAGCCGGCCTTTCGCGACCTGGAAAGCCAGTGTCTCGCCGAATGGATCGAGCGGCCCGAGGTGGTGCTGGCCACCGGCGGCGGCGTAGTCACGCGGTCCGAGAACCGCGCTCGCTTGCAGGCGCGGCCGCGGGTCGTATGGCTGTCGGCCCCCGCCGAGACGCTTGCCTCGCGACTCGCCGGCGATGCTTCGACCGCTGCGCGTCGGCCGGCGTTGACCGCGTTAAGCGGCGTCGAGGAACTACGCCAGTTGCTCGAACAGCGCCGCGATTGGTACGCCCAATGCGCCCGGCTGACGCTCGACGCCACGACGGCGCCGCCCAAGGAGTTGGCCGAACAGATCCTGACGGTCTGGAACTTGTCACCTGGCACGGAGGCGCCATGACGCTTGAACTGGTGCTGGCCGCGGTGTGGGGACTGCTCCTGGGAGCGGTGGTCAATGTGGCTGTCGCCCGCCTGGCCTGGACGCGCGTCGGCGCGAGCCCTTGGTGGACCGCGCCCGCGTCCTTGCCGCGCCGCTCTTTCTGGACGCGGGTGCCGGTCTTGGGGTGGTTCGTCCTGCGGGGCGAAGCGAGCCACTGGGGCACTGCGTTTTGGGTACGACCGCTGCTGCTCGAGTTGGGCACCGCGGCGGGGGTAGCCGGCCTTTACTGGCTCGAAGTGGTCGATCGCGCGCTGCTGCCCGCGACGGTAAAACTCGTCCCGCCGCCGAACCTGGCGACGATCGTCCACGTGCAGTTCCTGGCCCACTCGCTGCTCTTGGCCCTGATGCTGGCGGCGGCGGTGATCGACCTCGACGAATTGATCATTCCCGATTCGATCACGATTCCTGGCACGCTCGCCGGGCTGGCGATGGGTGCAACCTGGCCCTGGATGCACTTGCCGATCCTCGACGAGGCGGGCGAGTTCACCTGGCTCGCCATCGCCGCGCCGCAGCCGTGGCCCGCCGCACTCGATGCCCCCGGCGGCCAGACACTGGCGCTGGGGCTGGCCTGCGTTTGGATCTGGTGCCTGGGCTTGCTGCCTCGCCCCTGGCGTTTGCGGCGCGGGTGGGGGGTGGCGCTGCGACTGCTCTACGCGCGCATGCTGCGCTCGGCGCTGACACCGTGGATCTTGGCGCTCGGCGGAGTCGTCTCGGCAGCGGTCGTGGGCGGCTGGGCGATCGGCGGTGAGACTTGGCGCGGACTGCTGACTTCGCTGGTGGGCTTGTTCGGCGGAGGCTTAATCGTCTGGGTCGTGCGCGTGGTTGGCACCGCTGCGCTGGGGCGCGAGGCGATGGGTTTCGGCGACGTCACGTTGCTGGGCATGATCGGCGCTTTCCTGGGCTGGCAGACCTGCGTGCTGGTGTTCTTCCTGGCGCCGTTCATGGGCATCCTGTTGGGCGTGTTGCAATATGTCGCCCGCCGCGAGACGGTGATGCCCTATGGCCCGTTCTTGTGTCTGGCCGCGGCCGGCGCGATCGCCGGCTGGCGAGGCCTGTGGGAATGGGCCGAATCGATCTTTGCCCTGGGGTGGATCGTGCCTGCGGCGTTGACCGCGTGCATGGGCACCATGGGCGGGTTATTACTCCTGTATCGCGCACTTTCAGAGTGGGCAGTTCGCAAGCGCCCATAAGACGCGCCGCCCCAGCCGCGCCGGGGCAGCATACGAATCGTGGGCTAGGCTTTTGCGGGGACGCGGGCGCAGGCCCAAGGTAGTGGAATTGTTTCCCGGGGCGTTTGCCCCCAACGCGGCCATGTTGCTTACGCCCTATACGATCCTCGACCTGAACGACGAGCGGCTCGTCGAGTGCACGCACGGCGTGATCGAGACGGCTGGTGGACGCTTCGTGCGGATCGAGCTGCGCCCGTTCCCGAAATGGGTCACGCCCTGGGAGTTGATCGCGCAAGGCGACTGGTACCACCGGCGATTCGGCCAGGATCGCTGCCGGTTGTACTTCAACCACTCGGCCCGACTGCCCGAGTTCATGGCCCTGAAATACGTCTACTCGGGCCGGGGTACGCGGCTGGCGAGTTTCCGTCTGGCACTGCGCGTGTTGGACGAGGTGGCCCGCCGCCGGGGCGTGTCTGCGATCGTCTGCGACGCGGCCAACTTTCGCATCTCAGGTCGCTTGCTGGCGCGCTGGGGTTGGGCATCGCATTGCCCGAGCCGCTGGCACCGCAATCACATCAAGCGGTTCTACGGCAAGTTTCCGCAGCCTCTGGTGTTCGACCCGCTGGGTTACCCGGTGGCTGACGAACAGCCGGCCGAGCAACTGCTAGCTGCCGGCAGCGGCGTGCAATTGACCTTGTGAAACCTGGGGGGTGGCCGGTACTTTCCGGCCCGGTCCCCGGCGACGCAAGGCGTCTGGCGGCGTGTGTTTGCCGCTGTGGCCGGTCCCATCCGAGCTGTTCTGTATCTTCGAGCGCGAGCGATTCCCGCACATGGATCGTGCCGGCCCACTGCTGTTGACGAGTCTCGCGCTGGCCTGGGCTTGCGGCTGCACGCAACAGAACCCTTATCTGGCGGGCGGGCAACCGAGCCTCGCGCAGCAGCAGCAACAACTGTTGCAGCAGCAACAGGCCGCGCTGCAGCCCCAGATGCAACAGGCGCAGCTCGCCATGACGCAGCAAAACCAGGAGCTGATGTCGCGGATCAGCGCGCTCGACCGCGACAACCAGGAGCTCGATTCGCTGTTGGCCCAAGCGCGGCAGCAGAACCAGATCTATGCCGAGCAGCTCACGGCGCTGCGCGATCAGTTGGGCGGCGCGGCGCAGCAATTGGCCCAAACGCGCCAGCAGCAACAACAAGCCGAACAACGCGCGCAAACGCTCGCGGCCTCCTCCCGCCGGCGTACGGGCGCTTCGATCAGCGCCAACAACAGCCTGCAGGAAGCTTTGCCGGTGATCACCGTGCCGGGCGTCGAGACGCGGTTCGACGGCGACGTGATTCGCATCGAGCTGCCCGCCGACCTGGTGTTCGAACCGGGTACAAATCGGTTGCTGCCGCAAGCCAGCGCGACGATCGACCTGGTGGCCGCCGAGGTGCTGCGGCTGCACGGCCGGCAGCTCATCGGCGTCGAAGGCCATACGGACAGCGACCCGCCGACGAATCCGCAATGGGTCAACAACCACCAGCTTTCCGTGGGACGGGCCCTGGCCGTGTATGATTACCTGGTGAGCCGCACCCAGCTTCGGCCCGACCAGATGTTCATCGTCGGCCACGGAGCGAATCACCCGGTGGTGTCGAATGCCACCCCGGCTGGCAAGGCGCGAAATCGCCGCGTCGAGCTGGTCATCTATCCCGAGCGTCTGCCGGGACGTTAAACTCGCTGGTTTGGCGCGAACCAGCAGACGCTGCCGATGGTCTGCCTGGTACCCCCCCGGCCTGCAGCCCCTTGCCGGCCCCCACCTTGGTCCGACTTTGTTCGAGCGTTGCGGATGATTGCGATCGTCGATTACGGGATGGGCAACCTGCGGAGCGTGCAAAAGGGCTTCGCCAAGGTCGGGCACGAGGCCGAGATCGTGGCCGACGCGGCGGCCCTTGAGCGGGCCGACAAGATCGTGCTGCCGGGCGTCGGGGCCTTTGCCGACGCGATGGACGAGCTGCATCGTCGCGGGCTGGTCGAGCCGCTGCGCAAGCTGGTCGGCGACGGCCGGCCCTTTCTCGGCATCTGCCTCGGCCTGCAGTTGCTGTTTGAAACCGGCTTCGAAGACGGCCGGCACGAGGGGCTGGGCATCTTTGCCGGCGAGGTCGTGCGGTTCGACTTGCCGCACGAATTCAAGGTGCCGCACATGGGGTGGAACCAGTTGGAGATCCGCCGCCCGGCGCCGGTGCTCGCGGGGTTGCCGCCGGATACTTACGTCTATTTCGTGCATTCCTACTACGTGGTGCCCAAGGATCCCGCGATCGTGGCGACCGAGACCACCTACGGTCGCCCGTTCTGTTCGATGATCTGGCAGAAGAACGTGTTCGCCACGCAGTTCCATCCGGAAAAGAGCCAGGCCGACGGCCTCAAGATCCTGGCCAACTTCGCAGCGCTGTAGTGCCTGTCCACGTCTCCGCGCTTCTGTCGAGCGTCGCGTTCGTCGTTGCTTCAATCGCCGTGCACGCGACTGCAGATTCGACTATCCTTGCCCCGGGGTTCAACCTTCGCTGGCAAGGAACGGCGGTATGAATAAGCTCATCTGGACCGGTCGGGTGCTTTCGTGGTTGATCGGTGCGCTGCTGATCATGTCGGCGGCCGGTAAATTCGCCGGGGGCGCCGGGCTGGAGGAGGGCTTGAAGCACCTCGGCTTGCCGATGTCGATGGTCAAGCCGCTGGCGATCGTCGAGCTCACCTGCGCCGTCGTCTACCTGATTCCGCAGACGGCCGTGCTGGGGGCGATCCTCATCGCCGGCTACATGGGCGGGGCCATCTGCACGCACTGGCGCGTTGGAGATCCGTTCATCGTGCAGATCGGCGTGGGAGTCGTGGCGTGGCTGGGCGTCTATCTCCGCGACCGCCGGCTGTGGGCGCTCTTGCCGCTGCGCCGCCTGTATGACGGCGACGCCGCGACCTGACGGCGGCCGACGCCGTACAACCGGCTCCAAGCGCAGGGCCTGTCGGCAGGTGGGAAGCCCGTGCGCCTTTTGCTTGATTCGCGCTAGCCGCTGTGGCAAACTCGCCAGACTAGCAGTCCGTGGCCGATCCGCACCCGGGACCACGAGTACGTCTTGCCGAGTGTTCGAGACGTCCCCGATCGATGCGGAGCCGCCGACGCGTGCCCGACGAGTGGGGACATGCAGATTTGGCCGGCGATCGATTTGAGGGCAGGCCGTTGCGTGCGGCTCGAGCAGGGCGATTTTTCTCGCGAGACGGTCTTTGGCGATGACCCCGCCGCGATGGCGCGCTCGTTCGCCGAACAAGGCGCGCGGCATCTGCACCTGGTCGATCTGGACGGCGCACGCGAGGGAAGGCCGTCGAACCTCGACGCCGTACGGGCCATCGTCGCGAGCGTGCAGCTGGAGTGCGAGCTGGGGGGCGGGGTGCGCGACGAGGCCACGATCGAGCAATTGCTGGCGCTGGGGCTCGCGCGGCTGGTGATCGGCACCAAAGCGCTCAAGGAGCCCGACTGGTTTCGCGGCGTGTGCCGCCGTTTTCCCGGTCGGCTTGTCCTCGGGCTCGATGCCCGCGATGGGCAAGTGGCGACCGACGGCTGGCTGAGCACCAGCGGCACTTCGGCGGCCGAATTGGCGCGGCAATTCGACGGCGAACCTTTGGCTTCGATCGTCTACACCGACATTGCCACCGACGGCATGCTGGCTGGACCGAACCTGGCGGCGATGGCCGAAATGGCCGCTGCCGTGCGGACGCCGGTCATCGCCTCGGGCGGCGTGACGACGGCCGACGATGTGCGCCGGCTGGCCGAGGCCGGCGTGGCGGGCTGTATCATCGGCCGCGCGCTGTATGCCGGCACGATCACGCTCGGTGCCGCGCTGGCCGCGGCCGCGCCCAGCGCGGCCTGAACCGAACGACCAACGAACCAAATCCCGGAGTACTCACCCCGACAACACGCACGACGCCGCAGGGATTTCTCCACCGGGACGATTCGACGGGCATTGCTCGCTTGAGAGCGCAGCACTCGCATTCATCTCATGTGCCACATCCGGAGACGAAGGACTCGCTATGGCAGACCGCAGCATCTCGGATATCCGCGCCCTGGTCTTTTGCGGCCATGGCGCATCGGGCAAGACCACGTTGCTGGACAAGATTCTGCAGAAGACCGGGACGATTAATCGTTCGGCCAGCGTCGACGACGGCACCAGCGTCTGCGATTTCGACGATGAAGAGAAGCACCACAAGTATTCGATCGAAGCGTCCGTCGCGCATTTCGAGTACGGCGGCAAGCTCTTTCAGGTGATCGACACGCCGGGCTACCCCGACTTCATCGGCGCCACGATCGGCGCGATGCAGGCCGTCGACACGGCTGTGATCATGATCAATGCCCACACCGGTATCGGCGTCAACACCCGGCGGGTGTTCGAAGAGGCCGGCAAGGCGGGCCTCGAGCGGATGATCTGCATCACCAAGATGGACCTGGAGAACATCGACTATCCGAAGCTGCTGGCCGAAATCCAGGAGCTGTTCGGATCGCACTGCGTGCCCTGGAACGTACCGATCGGCGTGAGTCACGAGTTTCGCGGCGTGGCCAGCACTTTGCATCCGCCGGACGACGTTACCGGGGCCGTGATCGATCCGCACCAATTGCACGAGACGCTGATCGAGGACATCGTCGAGGTCGACGAAGCCGCCACCGAGCGCTATTTCGCCGGCGAGGAGCCCAGCGACGAGGACATTCCCCGGCTGGCGCAGGAGTCGGCCCTCTGCGGCAACTTGATTCCCATCGTCTGCCTGTCGGCCAAGTTGGACTTTGGCGTCGACGAGTTTCTCGACGCGCTGCTGCAATGCTCGTTGCCGCCCGACAAGCGGCACATTTTCGGCACCGACGTCGCGGGCCAGCAGGTCGAAGTGCAGGCCTCGCCGGACGGCCCGCTCGTGGCGCAGGTCTTCAAGACGCGGATCGATCCGTTCGTCCAGAAGCTGAGCTACATTCGCGTCTTCTCCGGTACGCTCAAGAAGGACGACACCGTGCACGTCTCCGGCGTGCGCAAGGCGGTGAAAATCTCGCAGTTGTTGCGGCCGCAAGGCGGCGAGAACCAGCCCGTCGATCACGCGGGCCCGGGCGACATCGTGGCCGTGGCCAAGCAGGACGATCTGCACACCGGCGTGAGCCTGGGCGATATCGAACTGCCCCGGGCCCAATATCCGACGCCGATGGTCGGCTTGGCCGTCGCGCCCAAGGCGCGCGGCGACGAGGCCAAGCTGTCCGGCGCGCTCCACAAGTTGCTCGAGGAGGACAACACCTTCCGGGTGACGCGCGATCCGCAGACCAAAGAGATGATCATGACGGGCATGAGCGAATTGCACCTGCAGATCATCCGCGAACGGCTCAAGCGCCGCGACAAGGTCGAGGTCGACACGAAGGAACCGAAGGTTCCCTATCGCGAGACGATCACCGCCAGTGGCGACGGCAGCTATCGGCACAAAAAGCAGTCGGGCGGCCGCGGGCAATTCGGCGAGGTGCACATCCGCTTGTTTCCCTTCCCCAAGGGTACGAAGCCGGAAGAGTTTTGCACCAAGGATCGCTTCCCGTCGATGCGCGAGCAACACTACGACGCCGAGCACAATTTCCTCTGGGTCGACTCGATCGTCGGCGGCTCGATTCCGAACAACTTCCTGCCTGCCGTCGAGAAGGGGTTCAAGGAACGCTTGGCCCGCGGAGTGATCGCCGGCTTTCTCGTGCAGGACGTGTGCGCCGAGGTTTACTTCGGTAAGCATCACCCGGTCGACAGCTCAGAAGCCGCGTTCAAGACGGCCGGGTCGATGGCCTTCCGCAACGTGTTTCAACAGTCACGGCCCGTGCTGCTCGAGCCGATCGTCAAGCTGCACGTCACCGTACCGGCCGACAAACTGGGCGACATCAACAGCGATATGTCGGGCCGGCGCGGCCGAGTGCTGGGAATGAACGCGGCGGGCGGCGATTTGCAAACCGTCACGGCCGAGGTGCCGCTGTCGGAAGTGACGACCTATGCCCGCAGCCTATCGAGCATCACCGGCGGCCGCGGCAGCTTCGCGATGGAGTTCAGCCACTACGACGCCGTGCCGGGCAACGTGCAAAAGGACATCATCGACAAGGCCGGGATCAAGGAGGAGGAAGAAGAGGAGTAAACGGCTTCCCGGGCACGACGCTCAGGGCCGACTTTCCGCTGGCATCGCGTTGCTAGTCCCCTCGCAGCGGCCGGGGGCGCGATGTTTCGTGCGCAGCAGGCTCAATCTGCGCACCTGGGGCGTCGAAGACTAGAAAAGAGCCGCAGCGGTCGTGGGGGTCGCGGGCGGCTTGATTCTGCCTGGTTCGACTCCTAGGATGACCGCAGCGAGGCGACGCTAGCAGGCCGCGCGAACGGGCTGCTGGCATCGGACCCTGCCCGGCGTCCGCAAATCACGGCTTGAAAGCCGCTGCGCATGAAACCCGCGTTCTCGATCGGCTGTTTTTTCCGGCGTGGCGGCTGTTGCCGCCGGCGTGGTTGTCCGGCCTGACCGGACAACCTTCTTTCCCAAGCTTGCGCCCGCTGTTCGTGTTGTTGCCCGTTGCCTGCGTGCTCCCCTGGAGCACGCGGTTTCGCAGGGCGGACATCCGCCGCCTGGATGAGCGCCGAGGAGCCTTTGCCGATGGCCACCGATTTTCGCCGTAAAGAGTCGCTGCCTGCGATCACCGACCGGATCGTCAAGACTTATACCGACCCCGGGTCGATCCAGCACCTGGGTCATTGCGCGCTGCCGAGCTATAAGGTGGTGGTCGAAGTCATCGAGGATCTCAAGGAGATCCTCTACCCCGGCTACCGTCGCCGCGAGAACCTGCACCTGGGCAACGTGCTCTATCACGTCGGCGACCTGATCGACGGGTTGCACGATAAGCTGACCACGCAAATTGCCCGGGCCCTGCTGCACGATGCTGATGCGCGGGGAACGCTCGATCCGGACGCCGACTACGAGGCCCTCGGTCAGGCGTCGGCCATTGCGTTCCTCGAGCAGCTTCCCGAATTGCGCCAGATTCTCCGGTACGACGTGCAGGCCGCCTACGACGGCGATCCGGCAGTCACCAACGTCGACGAGATCATTTTCTGCTATCCCGGCCTCGAGGCGGTGACGATCTATCGCCTGGCACATTTGCTGCGCGAAGGGGGCGTGCCGCTGATCCCGCGGATGATGACCGAGTGGGCGCACTCAAAGACCGGCATCGACATTCACCCGGGCGCGCAGATCGGGCATCATTTCTTTATCGATCACGGCACGGGCGTGGTGATCGGCGAGACGTGCGAGATCGGTCATCACGTCAAGCTGTACCAGGGCGTCACGCTCGGCGCGCTGAGTTTTCCGACCGACGGCGATGGGCAGATCATCCGCGGCCACAAGCGGCATCCCACGCTCGAAGACCGCGTGGTGATCTATGCGAATGCCACGGTGTTGGGCGGCCAGACGGTCGTGGGACACGACTCGGTAATCGGCTCGAGCGTGTGGCTGACGCGGAGCGTCGCGCCGCGCACCACCGTTGTGCTCGAAAAGCCGAAGCTGCGCATCCGCGGCGAAGCGAGCGACGATCTGTTGCCGGAAGACATGAACTACCAGATCTGAGCTGGGCGGCGGCGCCCGGCTGCGCGGCAGTTACATCCGTTGGCGCGTCAGGCGGCGCGGCGGGCAATGCTCACGGCCGAATGCGCCAGCCGTGGAAAGCGCCGGGCCATCGATTGCAGTCCCCCGGCGACGCGCAGGCCGATCCGCAGCGACGTGGGAGCGATCTCGGCCGTGTGCCCTGTTTCGACGAGGTGCTGCAGGTAGTCGACCATGCCGCGCACGTGCGGTGCGGCGATGTAGTCGTCACCGGCGGTCACGGGAACGCGAAGCGGGTCGAGCCATTGACGATCTTCGTCGCGCACGTACCAGACGTTGATCCCGTCGAAGTTGGCACGGTGGTAACGGTGGCTCAGCAGAATCGGTTCCCACGATTCGACGCCGTTGGCCTCGACGAGCAGGATGCGCGGACGGAACCGCGTCCAGTCGGCGCCTTCGATGACTTGCAGCTCGCGGCCTTCCACGTCGATCGACATGAAGTCGATCAGCCGGGCGCCGACGTAACGTTCGCAGAGCGTGCGCAACGTCAGCACCGGCACCTGGCGCTCGAAGTACGGCTGGCCGAGCCCGCTGCGGCGCTCGGCGACCTCCTTGCTGAGCGTCGACAGCGCCGTGGCGTTCGGAAATTCATAGAACGTGAGCGTTGATTCTTCATTCGAGATGGCGACCTGCAGGTTCAGGTCCCGCGGCCGGAGCGGCGGAATCTCGTTGTAGATCGTGCCGGGCTCGATGTTGATGCCGCTCCAGCCACTGTCGTAGAAGTGCTTCGTGACCGAGCAGTTCACCGGGTGATTGGCGCCGACGTCGATATAGAACCCGCAATAGTGCGGCGGAAACACGCGGCGAAGCAACACGTCTTCACCGATCTGGGCATACGAGATCATGGTCATCGCGGGCAGACTCCGGGCGCGCAGGCCTTGCGGTTGAGACGATGCGGAACTGGCCGGGGCAGGGTGTAACATGCCCGCCGCGCAGGGGTCAAGACGAGGCTGCGCGGAACCTGACGCGTGCCGTTGGCCGGAGCACGCGGTAAGCTGGCAAGGGTTCGAGGCCCGCGGTCGAACGCGGCGCCGTGTAACCCGTCGAGGGGGCATGTCCGTGCTGGGACCCGTTTTTCCCGTTGAGCTGACGACGACGCTACGGCGATCACGCTATTTCGTCGTGCGCGTGCTGTATTTGCTCGTGCTGGCCGTCACCTTGTGGGTGACGGTCGAAAGCACGTCCTGGGTGCGGTGGTCCGCCGGCGGCGGCACCGATTGGCGGGTCATGGCCCAGATTGCCAATCAGTTCTTCAATACGTTTGTCGTCGTGCAACTGCTGGCAGTGCTGGCAGTCGCCCCGGCGGTCGTCGCCGGAACCATCGCCGAGGAACGCTCCCGGCGGACGATCGAATACTTGTTCGTCACCCATTTGCGCGACACGGAGATCGTGCTCGGCAAACTCCTGGCGCGGCTGGTACCGATCACGCTGCTGTTGGCCGCGGGGCTGCCCATCCTGGCCATCGTGATGACGTTGGGAGGGATCTCGCCCAAATTGCTGCTGCAATGTTTCTGCCTCACCGCCAGCACGCTGTTGTGGGTCACCGCGTTGTCGATCTGCGTGTCGGTGTTCTATGGCAAGGCGCGCGATGCGGTGACGAGCACCTATGGCATGTTGTTTGCGCTGCTGGCCGTGATTCCGTTTGCGTGGGGTATGTACGAATCGCTGCAAATCGTCACCCCGTACGACCTGGCTGTGGAAACTGTGCTGACCGGTTTCAATCCGTTTTACGTCCTCGCGCAGGTGCTCTGGGCCGGGGCCTGGTCAGGCACCGATCAGGGTTGGGTGACCCTGGGCTTGATGGTCCTCTACCACGCGGTGTGGACCGTGGGGTGTGTGCTGTTGGCCATTTGGCGGCTGCGCCCCGCACATCTGCAGGCTCGTGCGCGGGCCCTGCCAGCCGCGCGTGCGAAAAAAGCCTTGCGCCGTCGGCCGGGTCGACATGCGATGTTGTGGAAGGAAATCTACGTCGAAGGGCGCCCAACGCGATTTCGTCGCACGCGGCGCTGGCTGACCGTTCTGGCCGTAATCGCCTGGGCCGTGGTTGTCGCCTGGCAGTGGTTGTTGCATCTCGACAGTTATGGCATGGGGTCGCGCTTTACCTACTGGTACTTCTCCGTCTGGACTAGCGTGCTGATCTCGACGATCGGCCTGGTGATTGTCACTGCCCGCGCCGCATCCTGCGTGACAATCGAACGTGAGCAGGACACCTGGCTCATGTTGATCAGCACGCCGCTCGAGGCGCGCGAGATCGTGCGGGCCAAATTCCTGGGCACGCTCTATTCTGCTCGCGTAATTCTCGTCGTCCTGGCAATCGCCTGGCTGCCGCTGCCGTTGGTCGTGGGACGCGCGGCGCTGATTCTGATTGTCGTCGCGCTCACCTTGGCGGTGCTGGCGGCCTTCTTCTGCATGTTTGGCATCTGGTGCTCGCTCCGGAGCGCGTCGTCCGTCCGGGCCCAAGCAGCCGCGGTGGGGATCGGGATGTTTTTAGGCGGGGGCTACTTGTTTTGCTCCCTGCCCATTGTCTTGGCCAACGGTCCAGGCCAAGAAAGCATGATGGTCTTGGCAGCCTGTGTTCCCTTCCTGCTGTCGTCCCCCTGGAATTTTCTCACTCCGGAGGGTGTTGTTCTGGGTGCCTCTGAGTGGGACATTTACGTGACCGCCTGGGGTGTGGGCGTATGCGGATATGCCTTCGGTGCGTGGGTGTTCTACAGCCTCGCGTGTACACGTTTCGATCACCTCGTCGGTCGTAGCGATTCGGCCTCCGATCTGCCTCGACCGGTCACGCCGATTGCCGAGTCGCGGTCGCCGTGAAGTACAGCGCTCGCGCGGCCAGCCAGCCGCCGAGTGCGATCAGAGTTGCTGCGGTGACGCCGGCGCCCAGGTAACAGCTGGTAGGTCGATAGATGAACTCGACCTGGTGTTGGCCCGCCGGCAGGAACACTCCGCGCATCACCTGGTTGGCGCGCGCGATCGGCGCGGCGGTGAACTGCGCAGCGGGCGCGGTGCGAACGCGCGCCTGCCAGCCCGGGTAGAATTGATCGGCCAGGACCAGCAGACCCGGCGCGGCCAGCCGAACCTCGCAGACGACACGTTCGGGTTCATGGCGGGTGATTTCGCAGCGCTCGCCGGCTGCGACATCTGTGTCGGGTCCTTCGGCCAATTCCTCGTGCGACAGTTCGACGATCGGCCGTTCGCGCAGATTCGCGAAAGGGCGCAGGCTCGGCGGGAAGTGCAACCGGAACTCCTCGAGCGATTGCCAGCGATGCGTGACCCAGGCACGCGGCGGCCGATCGGGCGACAACCACACGGCCGTGTCCGCCGTGTGCACGCCTCGGGGCTCGAGCGATGCTCGCACTCGATCGAGCCCAGGGTCGCGCGACGCTGTGGGCGTTCGTGCGTTGCTCGGCAAGATGTACGCATCGGCGGCGAGCAGATCGAGGCCGGCGCCGGGAGTCTTGCCACCTTGGTGGAGGGCGCCCAGCGTTGGTTCGATGAACTCGGCCCAAAACTGCCGGTAGTCCGCCAGCTGGAACGAGCCGGGCACGCGCAATATGCCGACGCGATCGGTGAGCGGATAGCGCGGAAACGTGGTCTGTTGATCCCAGCGCCAGGCCTCGACGACGCGCTGGGCCGAACTGCTGCGCTGCCAGGCATCGGGAAGCCACAACGGGGCGCGGTAGACGCGGAGGCACTCCGGGCCGGGGCGCAGCGTCCGAAGCTGGTCGACGATCGTTTCTCGAGGTCGGTCCGCTGCCGGGGTCGCGGTCAGCATCCAGCCATGCGCCACGGTCAGCTCAAGCGCAGTCGCTGCAACGAGGGCGCGAAACGCCCAGCGCACGCTGCGCGCTGCTTTTCGCCAGCCGTGGCCATCCGGCCGGCGCTGGGCCCAAGTCCAGATTGCCGCGCCCAGCGCGGCGACGATCGCCGTCTGGACAAATCCCCAACGCAGGTCGGCCAGCGCCGCGCCCGGATTCAACGGACCAAACAGCAGGTCCGGCGGCGCGTCGAACGTGACGAGCAGCCGGGCCCACAGCGGAATGCATAGCCCCAAGGCGACGAGCGAGACGCTTGTCAGCAGCGCCAAAGAGATCCACGCTCGACGAGGCGCTCTGCGCCAGGCGTCGGCCCCCAGCGCGGCCAGCGCGGCCAGCGCCACGCTGCTGACCAGGAACAGCTTGCCCGGGTAGCGGAACCCGCCATAGCCAGGCAGGCCGTGCTGCAGGATCCCGTAGCCACCGGCGCTGCCGCAAGCCAACGCGGCGGTGGCCACGGCGACCAGCGCCAAGACCACCACCGCCGGACGACGCCGGGCACTCGCCAAGGTTGATGCGGCCGCCGCAAGGGGGATCGTGCCCAAATAGAGCGAGTAGGTCCATTGCCGGCTGCCGCCGGGCAGCGCATTCCACCAGCGGGCATTCATGGGATAGAGCGTGCCACCAAGATTGGGCCAAAGGAGTTCCAGGTAGCGGGCCGGTGGAATGGCAAACAGTTCGACGAGACGCTCGTGGACGCCGTCGAGCGCCGCACGCGTACTGAGTCGATACAACTCGGCGGTCGGCACGATCTGAATCGCCGCCAGCGCGACACCGAGCCCTATGGCGCCACCGACGCGCAACAGCCCGCGGTAACGAGTGACCGAGCGGCGCCCTCCCCAACCGCACGCCAAGAGCCACGCCAGGCCCGCGTGGTAGGCGCTTTGCGGTTCACCTCCCAGCACGAGCAGAGCCCAGACCAGGCCGGCTTTGACCGGGTCGCCCGGGCGCGCGTCTCGTGCGGCGCGAATGCCATAGAGCAGCGCCGCGGGCAACCATGCCGAGCCGACCAGGAAGACGACGTTCGTGACCTGGAACAAGACCTGTCCGCAGAGTGCATAGGCCACCCCGGCCAGCGCCGCGCCGGTGCGCCGAGCCCCCCAGGCCCGAGCCGCCGCGAACATGGTCGCGCAGGCGAGCAACAAATGAGCGGCCAAGTACCAGGCCAGTGCGACGTCGTTATTGATCGGCAGGACCCACAGCAGCTTGAGCGGATAGAACACGCTCGAGGTGCCGTCGGCGGCCAGGGGCTGGCCCAGATTCTCGTACGGGTTCCACAGCGGCACGCGCCCGGCTGCCCATTCATCGCGGCACAGCGCGAACACCGGTGTGTAGAAATGGGCCACGTCGCGAAACGTGGGCACTTGAGCGCCGCAGAGCTGCTGGCCCAACAGCCAGAGCACGGACAGCCCAACCAGGGTCAGGGCGCACAGCAGTTCGCCGCTGGGGCGCAATCGAGAGGGCGGCATAGGCGCAAGACTCGCACGTTCGTCCCGCGGGCATCGCTCGCGCGACGTGGTGAGCCGGGTAGATCGCGAGGCCTATGCTAGCCTCTCGTCCAAGGCGTTGCCTTGTCCGTTCAGAAGCTGAAACTGCGCATCGAGGTGGGCCAGCAGCCGGACGAGGTCGGCCTGGTGTTGCTCAGCCGGGAAGTCTCCCGGGCACACCATGGCGGCGAACCATTGAGCCAAGGCTCGCCGCGGCCGCCAGCGGCCTGCCAGGCAATGCACCGGCGAATGGTCCGAGACGGCCGCGACGGTCTCCACCGTCCAGACCGATTCGTACCCGGCCAGGGCGAGGGCGATGACGTCGCAAGCGGCGTCATCCAGCGAGCGGGGCTGCACCAGACCACGCTCGGACCACAGGGCGTCGAGGTCGACCAAGGCGGTATCCGTGGGACTCGAGTGCGACATGACGGCAGTTGCCTTCTGGGCCTTCCGTGCGGCCCGTGCGGAAATTCAATGCCCAGGCGTGGGGTGCAACTCGTGGGGGGGCGTGGGTTACCTTCCGTGGTGACGATCTTCAGAGTGCAGGCGCGGGTGGTCGATATGTACGGCTTCGCCCGCTCGCCCCGCACCGTCGAACAGACGCAAGCGTCCCTCGGCGACCCACGTCGCCCGGTTCAGACCGGGCGAAGGATCGGGCGGCACGTTGAGTGCCGTTGGCGGCAGTTCGTTGCTCACTGCGGCCACCGAAGAACTCGCCGCGGCGCGCGGTTTGAGGCAGTGCGGGGCCGGGATGCGTGGCTCGGGCTGCTCGTCGCCTGCCGCTCTCGGCAGGATGCGAATCAAGAACTCGTAGGTCCCGGTGCGGATTCGGTCCTGATCGGCGAGCGTGGCGTTTTCGCGCGGCTGGCCGTTGAGCGTCAATTCGGGATCGCTCGACAGCCAGCGGATTTGCACCGTCTCGCCGTGGCGAAACAAGTAGCCCTGCACGGGAGCAAAGCGGTCATCGACCAGCACCAGGTCGCAGTCCGGTGCTGTGCCGATCAAGAACACGGGGCCTTCGACCGGGCGAATTCGCTGCCGGGTGCGGCCGCGAATGATGATTAACTCGACGCGCGCGGTGCCGGTCGGGTTTTGCCGGTCGGGCAGACCTTGCAGGTTTTGGGATTTCGTACTGCGGGTCATCCGCGACCTCGGCCGGCGAGCGGTCCTTCGCTGTGCGGCGATGATTGCCGGGGCAACGTACGCCCCCCTTGCTATCTGATTCGGCGCAGGCGACGCTCGAAAGTGAGCGGGACTAAGCGCGCGGTGGCGATTTCGCGCAGCCTTGCGGTGCGAAGGGCACAGCTAGAGAAGCTGATCCGTAGCGCCGACGGCGAAACGGCCGAACCGCGCTCGCTTCGTAGCGAACCGCGCGCGACCGGCGGAGCCCTTCTAGTGCCCGCTGCTGCCTTGACGCGAGCGTGCCAACCGCAGTTGGGTGCGGGCACGCAGCAACTGCTCATCGCGAATGGCCTGCAATTCCGGGCTGCCGGCCTTTGTCGCGACGATCTCGGCAAACTTGTCCGAGGCTTCCTTCAAGTCGAGCTGCTGCACGGGGATGGCCCGGTTGGTGAGGACCGAGACCGTGTTGTCTGCCACCTGGACGAATCCGCCGTCGATGAACAGCCGCGTCGTCGCGGCGCCGGGTGCGGAGAGCCGCAGCTCGCCGTAACCGAGCCGGCCGATCAGTGGAGCGTGCCCGGCCAGGATGCCGATTTCGCCGTCGTAAAGCGGCAAGACGACGCTGGCGACCGTCGTTTCGACGACGGTCGTTTCAGGCGTGACGACGATGCATTTGAGTTCGGCCATGGTCTGTTCGCGGCTGGCGGGGCGCAGCCAGGCTACTCCGGGGCAGCGGTTGGGGGCGAGGCGATCGGGTGCTGGGCGTTATTTCTTGGCCTGGGCCGCCATCTTCTTGGCCTGCTCTTCGGCCTGTTCGATGACACCGACGTACATGAAGGCGCTTTCGGGCAGGTGATCCCACTTGCCGTCGGCGATTTCCTCGAAGCTGCGGATGGTTTCCGACAGCGGGGTGATTTCGCCGGGCTTGCCGGTGAACACTTCGGCCACCAGGAACGGCTGCGAAAGGAAGCGCTCCATGCGGCGGGCGCGGTGCACGACCAGCTTGTCCTCTTCGCTCAATTCGTCGACGCCAAGGATGGCGATGATGTCCTGCAATTCGCGATATCGCTGCAAGGTTTGTTGCACCCGGCGGGCACACGCATAGTGCCGGTCGCCGACGTAGGCCGGGTCGAGAATTCGCGAGCTCGAGGCGAGCGGATCGACCGCCGGGTAGATGCCTTTTTCGCTGATTGAGCGTTCCAGGTAGATGAAGGCGTCCAACTGGCCGAACGCGGCTGCCGGCGCGGGATCGGTCGGATCGTCTGCCGGCACGTACACGGCCTGCACCGAGGTGACGGCGCCCTTGTTGGTCGAGGCGATGCGTTCTTGCAAGGCGCCCATCTCGGTGGCCAAGGTCGGCTGGTAACCCACCGCCGAGGGCATCCGGCCCAGCAACGCCGACACCTCGCTCCCGGCCTGCGAGAAGCGGAAAATGTTATCGACGAACAGCAGTACGTCGGTGCCGGTCGTGTCGCGGAAGTATTCGGCCATGGTCAACGCCGAGAGGGCCACGCGCAACCGGGCTCCCGGCGGCTCGTTCATTTGGCCGAAAACCATGCACGTCTGTTCGATGACGCTGCGGCCCGTGTCGCCGATCTTGGCCTCTTGCATTTCGAGCCACAGGTCGGTTCCTTCGCGGGTCCGTTCGCCGACGCCGGCGAACACCGAAAAGCCGCCGTACGAGCTGGCGATGCGGGCGATCAGCTCGGTGAGAATGACCGTCTTGCCCAGCCCGGCACCGCCGAACAGGCCGGCCTTGCCGCCGCGGACGAACGGCGTCAGCAGGTCGATCACCTTGATGCCCGTCTCGAAGACTTCGGTCTTGGTCGAGAGGTCGGCCACCGAGGGGGCTTCGCGGTGAATCGGCCAGCGGTCATCGGCCACGACCGGGCCGCGCTCGTCGATCGGTTCGCCCAGCAGATTGAACACCCGGCCCAGGCAGCCCTTGCCCACCGGCACGCTGACCGGCGCGCCCGTATCGACGCACTCCTGGCCGCGCATCAAACCGTCGGTGTTGCCCAGCGCGACGCAACGCACGCGGCCGCCGCCCAAGTGCTGCTGCACTTCGCCGGTCAGCTTCATCTTGACGCCCTTGTGGTCGCTCTCGATTTGCACGGCGTTGTAGATCGCCGGCAGGCGCTGCTCGCCGAATTCGGCGTCGAAGGTCGAGCCGATCACCTGGGTAATGCGTCCGACGTTGGTTTGAGTCGCGGTGGCCATGGTTCGTTTCGCGGAACTTCTGGGGATTGTTTCGGGATAAAGTTACGGCAAGGGCAGGGCGTGCTCGACTGCCGCGGCAGCGTGGCTCGTGGAGGGGGTTATCCTTTGAGGGCCTCGACGCCGCCGAGCACGTCGAGCAGATCGCTGGTGATCTGCGACTGCCGGGCACGGTTGTAGGTCATCGACAACGACTTGATCATCTTGTCGGCGTTCTCGGTGGCCGATTTCATCGCCACCATCCGGGCAATCTGTTCGCTCACGGCCGCGTCGAGGAAGCACTTGAACAGCTTGACCTTGAAGCTGGTCGGCACGACCTCTTCGAGGATGCTCGCGGCCGAGGGCAGGAATTCGTACTGCCGCGCGGTGCCGGAACTGGCCTTGGCGGCCGCGCCGGTGTCGAGCGCGGCCAAGGGCAGCAGTGTCTCGACCACGGCCGCCTGCTTCGCCACGTTTTCAAATCGCGTGTACACCACGTCCAGCCGATCGAGCTGGCCCGTGACGTATTGCTCGAGGTAGCGCTTGGCCAGCACCTCGATTTCGTCGTAGGTCGGCTTGTCTTCGAACTGCGTGTAGCTGACCGCGGTCGGAATGCCGCGGAACTTAAAGGCCGAGATCCCGCGCTTGCCCGACACCTCGAGGGCCGTGTCGATGCCTTGTTCGCGGAGCCTCGCGTAGCGCTCGTTGGCCAGCCGCAAGACGTTCGAGTTGTAGCCGGCGCACAAGCCGCGGTTGCTGGTAATGACCAGCAACGCGGCGCGGCGCGTTTCGGCGCGGGCCACGAGCAGCGGGTGGGTGATGTCCAGGCCGCTGCGCGCCAGGTCGGCCACGAGCGCCGTCATCCGCCGCGTGTAGGCGGTGGCCGCGTGGGCGCGGTCCATCGCCTTCTTGAAGCGCGCAGTCGCGATCAATTCCATCGTCCGCGTGATCTTGCGGATGTTCTTGATGCTCTTGCGGCGTTTGTCGAGCGCGCGGGCCTTGGCCATCGGGCTATGCCTTTTTCGCTGCGCCCTGGCGGGCTTCGTACTGTTTCTTGAACTCGGCGATCGCCTGCTCCAGCTTGGCCGCCGAATCGTCGGACAATTGCTGGGAGTCGGCGATGACCTGCCGCACCTCGGGCTTCTGCTCCCGCATGAACGCCAGGAACTCGGTCTCCCAGTTGCGGACCTGTTTGATCGGCACCTTGTCGAGGTAACCGCGGGTGCCGGCGTAGATGCTCATCACCTCGTCGATCACGTCCATCGGCTGGTACTGGCCCTGCTTGAGCAGTTCGACCATGCGGTAACCGCGATCGAGCCGCGACTGCGTGGCGGCGTCGAGCTCGGTACCGAGCTGGGCGAACGCTTCAAGTTCGCGGAACGCGGCCAGGTCGAGCCGCAAACCGCCAGCCACCTTTTTCATCGCCGGAATCTGAGCCGCACCACCGACGCGCGACACCGAGATCCCGACGTTCATCGCCGGCCGCTGGCCGCGGAAGAACAAGTCGGGCTGCAGGTAGATTTGGCCGTCGGTGATCGAGATCACGTTCGTGGGAATGTAGGCCGACACTTCGCCTTCGAGCGTTTCCACGATCGGCAGCGAGGTCAGCGAGCCACCGCCCAGCTCTTGGCTCAATTTGGCCGAACGCTCGAGCAGCCGGCTGTGGCAGTAGAACACGTCGCCCGGGAAGGCTTCGCGACCCGGGGGCCGCCGCATCAGCAGCGACAATTCGCGATAGGCCGCGGCCTGCTTCGACAAGTCGTCATAGACGATCAGGGCATGCTCGCCGCGGTAGGTGAAGAACTCGGCCATCGCCGTGCCCGAGTAGGGGGCGATGTACTGCATCGGGGCCGGGTCGCTGGCGCCGGCGACGATCACGGTGGTGTAGTCCATCGCGCCGTGCTGGCGGAGGGCCTCGATGATGCCGGCGACGGTGCTTTCCTTCTGGCCGACGGCCACGTAGAAGCACTTCACGCCGGAGTGCTTCTGGTTGATGATCGCGTCGATGCCGATCGCGGTCTTGCCGGTCTTGCGGTCGCCGATGATCAATTCGCGCTGCCCGCGGCCGATCGGCGTCATGGCGTCGATGGCCTTGATGCCGGTTTGCAGCGGTTCACGCACCGGCTGACGGCCGGCCACGCCCGGCGCCATCGATTCGACCGGACGGCGTTCGCTGGTGACGATCGGGCCACGGCCGTCGAGCGGGTTCCCCAGCCCGTCGACCACGCGGCCGATCATGGCCTCGCCCACCGGCACGCTCAGCAGTCGGCCGGTGCTGCGGACTTCTTCGCCCTCGCGCACCTTGAGGAAGTCGCCGAGGATGATGATCCCCACCGAGTTCTCTTCGAGGTTGAAGGCCAGGCCCTGCACGCCGCTTTCAGTGAAGTCGACCATTTCGCCCGACATCACGCCGGACAGGCCGTACACGCGGGCAATGCCGTCGCCAGCTTCGAGCACACGGCCGACGTCGCGGACGTCGATCTGCGCGTCGAACTGCTCAATTTCCTTCTGGATGACGGAAGCGATCTCGTCGGCTCTGAATCTCATGGACGCTCCTGTTGATCATCTGTCGGCGAACACGTTCGAGCTGCGCGGCCAGCGAACCGTCGTAGACGGTGTCGCCGACCCGCACCACGAGCCCGCCGATCAGCTCAGGGTCAACCTGGTGGTGAATTTCTGCCTGGCCTTTGACAAGGTTCGACATCGCGGCGGCCGCACGGGCCAACAACCCATCGGCCAGCGGTGCCGCGGTCCGCACCTCGACGGGAACCACGCCGCGCATTTCGTTGCGGACTTCGCGGGCGGCCACGAGCATGGCCCGCAACTCGCTCAGCCGGCCGTGACGGGCCACGACCTTCAAGAATTTGCCGAAGATGTCCGAAGCACGACCGGTCAATACCCGATCGAGCACGGCCACCTTGTTTTCGGGGCTGACCAGCGCCGAGCCCAGCAAATGCTCGAAGCGCGGTTGCCGGTCGAGCACTTCCTGCACGAACGATGCAAACTCCACGACGATCGCGTCGAGCTGCCCGGCGGCTTGGGCCGCGTTCAGCAGGCCGCGCGCGTAGACCAACCCTACCTGCTTGCTGCGCGGGTCGATCTCGTTGGCGGCGTGGTTTGCGGCGTTGCTCATGGGACGGTCGTCGCCGTGGCTGGATGACGTTCGGACAGGGCTTATACGATCCGGTAACCGGCGGTCAGTTTTTCGAGGGGCTGCCGAACTTGGCAACCGCCTCGTCGATCAGTCGGGCATGGTCGGCCGGCCCGAGTTGGCTGCGGACGATCTTGCCGGCCAGCTCGACGGCCACATTGGCACTCCGCTCGGCCAGCTCCTTGAGCGCCTGTGCCGTCGCGGTCTCGATATCCCGCACAGCGCGGTCGCGCAGGTGCTGCGCCTCGACGTTGGCCTTGGCCAGGATGTCCTTCTGCGTGTGCTCCGCGTCGCGGCGGGCTTCTTCGATCATCTTGCGGACCTCGTCGGCGGCCGTGGCCAGCTTGGCCTCGTACTGGCCCAGCAGCTTCTGGGCATCCTGGTTGGCCTGCTCCGCGGTGGCGATCGCCGAGGTGATCCGTTCCTCGCGGCGGTCGAGTCCGGCGGAGATCGGTCCCCAGGCGAATTTCTTCAGCGTAGCCAGCAGCATGGCGAAGACGACCGCCGTCCAAATGGCGAGCTGCGTGTTGGGCGACAGCACGCCCCCATCGTCGCCATGCGCGTCTGCGCCGTGGCCGGCTTCTGCGGCATGCCCAGCGTCCGTAGCAGGATGCCCAGCCGTGTCGTGCGCCGCATCGGCCGCAGTTGCCGGAACATTCGCCAGTGCCAGCGCAAAGATCAGCGCCGGCCCGAGCAGCAGTTTGTTCAGCATGTCCAAATCGCTTTGCAGTGGGAGGACTCGGCGTTAGCGCGGCGGCAGGCCGCGCCTCCGGCAGAGTCGAACCGGGACCAACGAACTAGTTGAGCAAGAAGCCGCAGATGATCAGGCCGAACAAGCCGGCCCCTTCGATCAGCGCGGCCGCGATGATCATGCCCGTCTGGATGTTGCCCCAGGCTTCCGGCTGGCGGGCGGCGGCCTCGACGGCCGAACCGCCGATGCGACCGATCCCCAGGCCCAGGCCAATCATCACCAGGCCGATGCTCAAGCCGGCCGCGGCCTTGACGGGCAACACGGCATTCGGCGCCGAAGAGGCAGCCGCCTCGGCCGGAGCAGGCGCGGGGGTTTCCTGAGCCAGCGCCGGCGCCACGGTGAACAACACGGCCAATACGATCGCAAGCGTCTTCAGAACTCGAAACACGGGTTGCATCTCCTTCACTAGAGCGAGTTGAGCGGTCCTGTGCGAAAACAACGGACTCGGCGCGGCCGCCTCAGTGGGCGTGCGAAGCCATGCCGATAAACATTGCGGACAAAAACGTGAAGATATAGGCCTGCAAAAAGGCCACGAACAATTCCAACAGGCTCATGGCCGTCGCCCCCAGCAGGCTCGCCGGCCAAACGGGCAACGCCGACCAGGTGCCGGCGGTTTGCACGATGAAGCCCAGGATTACGGCCAGCATCAGGTGGCCGGCAAACATGTTGGCAAACAACCGAATCGCCAACACGCAGTGCTTGACCAGCAAGCCGAACAGCTCGATCACCAGGAGCATCGGCTTCAGCACGAGCCCCAGGCCCCCGGGCAGATCCATGTGGGGCACCTGCGCCTTGACGAAGCCGACCGGGCCCATCTTGATCACGCCCGTCAGCAGCACCGTGGCAAACGTGATCAGCGCCATGACGCCGGTCACGTTGATGTCGCTAGTCGGCGTTCCCATCCACGGCAACATGCCGAGCAAATTGCAGAACAGGATGAAAAAGAACACGGTCCACAGCAGTGGCGTGAACTTGTCGGCGTCGTGCTTGCCCATCGACGGTCGGATCACCTCGTCGCGCACGAACAGCAGGATCGCCTCGAGCAGGTTGACCAGTCGCCCGCGCGGCTGATCGCCCTTGCCGATGCGTTGGCCCAGCCAGATAAAGGCCACGGCCACGAACACCGCCGCTACGACCTCGAGCACCATGAACTTGGTGATCGTGAATCCCTGCGCCTCGAAGGGTTGCGGAATTTGGCAGGTCCACCCCGGGAACTCGAAGTGGGTCGAGTCCTGGACGTGATCCAGCAGATGATCAGTATCGCTCATCGACGATCGAACTCCGTGCGGACGGACGCTCCCATTAGGCTCGCGTGGACCCGGCGCTAAACTCCGCTTGTTGCCGCTTCAGCACGCCGAGCATGGCCATGGTCTCGACCACGAGCGTGGCACCGTACAGCGGCAGCAGATAGATGGGGAGGCCCGCATCGATCAGCGCCGGGTGGATGAATTGCACGGCCAGCAGGCCGAACAGCGGCACACCCGTCCGCAGCGCGATGGCCAGATGCACCTTGCCCACATCGACCTGGCCGGGTCGAGGGTAGGCGAGCACGGCCGCGCTCACGCCACCCACCAGGCACAGGGCATTGGCGATGGTGATTTCGACCAGCGGCAAGCGATAACCCAGCGCGGCGGCCAAGGCCACGAGCAACAGGCTGACCAGACTGAGTACCGCGACGAGCCTCAACAGCGACGTCAGCGCGTGCCGGCCGTGCGACCCGAGGGTCGAAAGTGGGCGGCGGGCTGTTGAGGAGAATTCCACGGACGCGGTCAATTCTTCGTTGGCGCCCTTGGCGGTCGGGCAGCAGCTTCAGCGGTCGAAAGTTTCTCCGCCCTGAGGCGGCGGTTTCGTCGGTCTCTTGGTTGGCAGGTCGTCGTCGTGCCGTCCCGGCATGCCTTTCGTGCCCTCGATTGAGAGCCGAAGCAGATGCCACATCGACACCACGATCCCCAATAGAAACCCGACTAAGGCACACCAGTTTTGGGTGCCGAAATAGCGATCGAGCCCAATCCCAATCACCCCGGGCACGACCATTTCTGAGGAAATGGTCAGGGCGACGGAATACCAAGCAATTCCCCTGGCTACAGCCGACTCGTCGTCAGGAGTCTGATCCATGGTGCTGCCTGATCCATGGCACTGCCGCTCTCGGGAAACCGGCGCCCACGGGAAAGGGTTTTCCCTGACGAGTCTCCCAGCCAGCGAAGCAGGGCCAGATGGCCGGGCGTCGAGCGGGCGCTATCCCCCCGCGGAGCGACCGCTGCAAACGCAGCAGAGCAAGCAGGTTACGACGTACGACACTGCGACTGCAAGCAGGAAGCCAAAACTGTAATGGAGGCCGCCAGGAAGTGTCAATGAACTGCGACAAAGAATTCGTGTTTTTTTTCACAATGTCTGCAACCGGCCCTTGACGAGGTGCAAACACGATCCGCGGAACCCCTTAGGTCAGCCCCCACGCGTGTCGTAGAAGGTGGCAGGCGCAGGTGACGGGTGCCGCTTAGGTGGCCAGCCGAAATGGGTGTTCGGATCGGGCCAATTCGGCGCGCTCTCCCACGGCCAAGATCAACACAAGTCGGACCTTGTCGATTGTAGCAATTGTTCTGTTAACCTTTACTAAATATAGAGATGCGGCAAGTTCGCTAGAACCGCTAGAGCCTGTTTGCAACCGGTGGGGTCGTTGCGTAAATGCAACGTTATGGTTAGACTCAAGAGGCCGGGTTGCTCAGCATGGCCCTTCATTTTTGCGGTCGCAAGACGCCGCACGAGCGGGGGCATGCTGACGAGCAGAAAAGCGAGTTTCTGATTGGGGGTCCGGTAAGTCGATGGCCCCGGCTGGGAGGCCGGAGCGCGGCTGCTTCCGCCTGCGTTAAGCGAATTGCCTGCCTTGGTTTAGTGTCGGTTTCCCGGCGACGCGGTTTCCCGGCGACTTGGAACCGGCTCTTCCGCATCAATCGCTGACGGGCTCGGCCTGGACTGGCCAGGGGCGGAGGGATTTTTGTCGTCAGGGACGGCACTCTGGATTTCGTCGGGTGGCCGGTAAGTAAATGCCTGGCCATGCCGTCTGCAGCACCGGGAGAGCTAGTCCCTTGATGACCGCCGAGAAGCTCAAAGCCCAGAACGCCCGGGACCTCGCTCAGCTCGCCAAGCGCAAAGGCGTCAGCGGCTGGCACGGGATGACCAAGGACCAACTTGTCAAGGCGCTGCTGCAAATGGCACGCAGCTCTGCACGCCGTGCACCCACGAGCCGCGCTGCAACCAAATCGACACCCGCCAAAGCGCACGGGGCAAAGGTCGTTACGACCAAGAAGCTGTCTGGCAAGCCGGTGATCGCGGCCAAGAACGGCAAGGCGATGGAACAGGCCAAGAGCTCCGCGGCGGGCAAGTCGCAGGTGGCGAAGCCGGCGGTCGTGGCCAAGGCCGAGGTGGCTAAGCCCAGGCCGGTCAAACCGGTGAAAGTGGCGCCGCCTCCCGACCCGCGCGTCCTGCAGCGCATCAATCGATTCAAGAACGCGCAAGAGCGCGGCAAGAACCTGGCTCACAATACGCCGCCTAATCGTCCTGGCGGTTATACGCGCGATCGCCTGGTGGTCATGGTGCGCGATCCCTACTGGCTGCACGCCTACTGGGAACTGACTCGGCAATCGGTCGAGCGGGCCCAGGCGGCGATGGCCGGCGAATGGCACACGTGCCGCCCGGTCTTGCGACTGCTGCGGGTGCACGGGACCAGCACAACCAGTTCGAGCGAGACGGTCGTACGCAACATCGAAATTCACGGCGGCGTGAACAACTGGTATGTCGACGTCCACGATCCGCCGAAAAACTTCCGCCTGGAAATCGGCTACCTCGCGGCGGGCGGGCGGTTCTACTGCCTGGCCCGGAGCAATATGGTGAGCACGCCGCGCGCCGGCGCCAGCGATGCGATTGACGAGAACTGGACCGATGTCGCGCAGAACGCCGAGAAGATCTACGCGATGAGCGCCAACCCGGCGGGTGGCTGCAGCACCGAGCTGCAGGAGTTGTTCGAGGAGCGGCTCCGCCGCCCGATGGGCTCGCCGATGATGACGCGCTTTGGCACCGGCGCCGACGGCGCCCTGGGCCGCGAGCGCAAATTCAATTTCGAGCTCGATGCCGAGCTGATCGTGTTCGGCGCAACGGAGCCGGGGGCCCACGTCACCTTGCAGGGCGACCCCGTGAAGCTGCGTCCCGACGGAACCTTTACGGTGCGCTACAGCCTGCCGAATTGTCGACAGGTGATTCCGGCCGTGGCCAGTAGCATCGACGGTGCGGAACAGCGGACCGTGGTGCTGGCGGTCGAACGGAACACGAAGGTGATGGAACCCCTCGTCCGCGACGCCGACGAGTAAGGGGGGGCGGGCATCCCCTCGCCCGCCGTTTCCCGCAGAGTGCCAGCATGGGGCCGCAGGTCCCGCGCACGTTGATCTTGCCCGATCGGGCGTTCGCCGGGTATTTACGCGCAATGTGGCGCTCGGTGCGCGCTCAGGCGGCTTGTTCGGATGCCCGCCGGGTAGCGCTCGGAAATAACGCGTACTGCAGCCCCACATGAGGTGAGGTCATGTCGCGTCGAGCCACGGCCTGGGTGCGGACTTTCTTGCTGGGACTGGGAAGCATGGCCTTCCCCGAGTTGGCCAGCGCCGTACCCCTCGTGGCTGACGAAGAGCGCAATCCACAACTGGTCATGCAGGACCAGTTTGGCGCAGAACACGATCTGTCGAAGCTGCGCGGCGACGTGGTTGTGCTGGTGTTTGCCGATCGCGGCGGCGCCGAAGCGAGCCGCGAGTTGGGCGCCAAGCTCCACGTCGAGTTTCATCCCGCTGCCGCAGGCCAGCCGCCGGACGTGGCCGCGCAAGCACCGCCGCGGGCCATTCCGCGCTGGCCCGCCGATCGCAAGTTGCCCGACGCCAGGATCGTCGCCATCGGCGTGATCGGCGACGTGCCCAAGACGCTTCACGCGATGGTGCGCTATCGCTTTCGCAAGGTGGCGCCCGAGGGCGTGATCTGGCTCGATCTGCGGGACGACATCCGCCGGCAATTCAAGCTTGTGGCTGACGTGCCGAATGTGGCGGTGATCGACAAGCAGGGGCAGCTGCGCTATCGCACCTGGGGCGAACTTTCGCCGGAAAAATACGGCGAGCTGATTCGTGCGATCGAGATCTTGCGCCGCGAGCGGCCAACCGTCGAGGGCGACCGCGTCGCGCGGCAGCCGCCATCGACGACCCCTGCAAACGCTCGCCGCTGAAAAGACAAAACGACGCAGGGCAATCGCGCGACAGCGCCCGGCAATCGACCGGCACCCAGTCGCCCCTGCCTGGCCGAGGTGCGTGCCGCCCGTTGAAAGGTGCCACCCTGGTATGTTTCCACCGCGCCAGGCATCGAGCAAAAACTCCGCACGGCTCGCACATAACGACTTACGTCGTCATCTTGTGACCGCATCGTTGCGAGCGAGCAGCCCCTTGCATAGTGCGACGGGCTGCTAGACTAGGCGCAAGTCGCCCCGTGCGGTGGCCGAGGCGAACCCTTTGCGTCCTAGACGATGGGCCAGCGGTGTCCAAAGACATTTCGCGAATACTCGACGGCTGGAAGTACGAACCCGACGAAGTCTCGGTGCGGATCGTGGCCGGTGACGACGGGCGCGACAAGATCCAGCTCCGGCTCGATCTGGGTGTGCTGCAGATGGAGATGGATGGGCGTCCGGACGGGTTGCGCCCGCACGGTTACGACTCGTGGCTCGACTACTTTGAAGCCCAGCAGCAGGCCCACGACGAGGCTCATCCCGACGAGGCGCCTTTCCGGCTCGAGTCGGACGATTGTGCCAACCTGTTGCGCGAGGGCATCCAGTACTACCACCGCTACCTCAGCTTCTGGCACCTCGACCGCTATGACCTGTGTGCCAGGGATACGGCGCGAAATCTGCGACTGCTGCGGTTCGTCCGCGAGCGTGCCAAGCACGAGCGGGACATGCTGCAGTTCGACCAATGGCGCCCGTACATCACCATGATGCACGCCCGGAGCCTGGCCGTACCGGCGCTCGAGGCGGGGGACGTCGGCCGGGCGATCGAAGCCGTCGACGCGGGCATTGCCGCGATCCGACGGTTTCTGGACGATTACGGCCAGAGCGAGCGCTGGGAACAATGTGGCGAACTGGTGCAATTGCTGCGTTGGCGCGAGGAGCTGAGCGCGCAGCGGGCCCAGCGCACGCCGCAACTCGAATCTCCGGGCGCCGACGCGGCCGCCCTGCGGCGCCGTCTGAACGAAGCCGTGGCCGACGAGCGGTTCGAGGAAGCGGCCAAGCTGCGCGACGAGCTGCGGCGACTGACGGGCGGCGCCGATCCGCGCCATGAGACCGGCATGTAAACGGCTGCTCGCGTGGCGGAACGGCGTGTGCCGTGCGCGTCAAGCGCGATTCGCGACACGCGTGTTTTCAGCGGTTTCTCCGCGCGGCTTGCCATTTGCTTCGTCTTGTCCGGCCCGTTGGTCGCGACTAGGATGACCAACGACAGGGATCACGCCGCCCTGGTGGTCGGGATTTGCCAGACGCCGCCGCGAGGGACCAGGCGAAGTGCCGCTTGCAGGCAATGGACCTCTGCCATGTTCGTGCTGTCGATGCAACTTTTTGGCGAGCCGATAGACAGTCCGCAGGGAGCCCAAACATCGATCGGGATTCACGTCATGCCACCGTCCGCGCGGCACCTCGGTGCACCGCGGGCCAAACGGTCGGATCACGTGCCCCGGTCGCCAGCTCCCCCTTATTAACTGCGGGCTCTCAAAAACTCATCGCCACGGCATTGCGGTGGAGGTTTTTTCACCTACCCGGTGAGACATGCGGGCGTTGCGGTCGCAAACCGACCAGCGACGCCCGTTTTGTTTTTGGCTTGGCTATAATGCCTGGTTATGAGCACCACGGTCGAGCTGCCGCCGGATCTGGACGCCAAGCGTGCCCGGTTGCATAACCTGCTGGCCGGCTATGGCCGCGTGATCGTCGCGTTTTCCGGCGGCATCGACAGTACGGTCGTCGCCAAGGCGGCGCAGTTGGCTCTGGGCGACAATGCCTGCGCCGTGACCGGCGCCAGCGCCAGCCTGGCCAGCGGCGAATTGGACGAGGCCCGCGCGTTGGCCCGGCTGATCGGTATCCGTCACGAAGTCATCTCGACCGACGAGTTCACCAGCGCCGATTACCGGCGCAACAACCCCGACCGCTGTTATCACTGCAAGACCGAGCTGTACACGCAGCTCGAAGGGGTCGCCCCGCGGTTCGGCGGCGGCGTGATCGTCAACGGGGCCAACACCGACGACAAAGGCGACTATCGACCCGGCATGCAAGCGGCCGGCGAACATGCCGTGCGCAGCCCGCTCGTCGAATGCGACATCTCCAAGGCCGAATTGCGGCAACTAGCCGCGTATTGGGAGCTGCCGACCTGGGACAAGCCCGCTTCGCCGTGCCTGAGCAGCCGCGTGGCCTATGGCGAAGAGGTCACGCCCGAACGTGTGGCGATGATCGATCGGGCCGAGCAGGCGCTACGGTCGCTCGGCCTGCGCGAATTGCGCGTGCGCTATCACAAGGGCGACCTGGCACGCATCGAGGTCCCGGTCGATGCCGTCGCGCGATTGGCCGAGGCCACGACGCGCGAGCAGGTGATCGCCGCGCTCCGCGCGGCCGGGTTCCGCTTCGTCACGCTCGACCTGGAAGGCTTTCGTTCGGGCAGCCTCAACACGCTGGTGCCGCTCGAAGTTCTTCACGGCACGAGTCGGTGAGCTCCGTTCCATCGACCAGCTGGTGGAACTCGTCCACCGAGCGCAATTGCAGCAAGTCGGCACGGTGCCGATCGAAGAACGGGTACTTGTCCGCGAGCTCGAGCGCGAACCATTCCCGCACCAGCTCCCTATCGGGCCGTGTGCCGACGAGCGGCAACAGGCCGTCCGACTTCAGCACCACCCCGCAGCCGAAATCGCAGTCGACGGTGAAGTACGTCAGGGCAGGGTCGCCGAGCACGACATCGAGAAACGCGGCATACGTAATCCCGCACCAATTGCCCGCGATGAACTCCGGAGTCGACCACTCCGCGCACGGCGGGCTGCAATCGTGGACGACCATGACGCCCGTCGGGTTGAGCACTTGCAGCCCGTAGACCAGGTCGCGCAACGTACAGGCGTGCGTGTGGAACGGATCGACGAATACGGCGTCGAAGCGGCGGCCCGATTGCATCAGCCGGGCATAGAGCGGTTCGCTCGATTCGGCCTCGGTGCGTACGTCGAGCTGCAGGCCGTCGTCGTAATCGGCCGGGCAGCGATACATGCAGCGCACACGGGTCGGAAACTGCTCGGCCTTGATCTCGGCAAACGTCGCCCCGGTCGTAGGAGTGCAGATCTCCAAATAGCGGCGATACCCAAACCGTGCAGACAACTGCTGAACGACTTCGAACTTGCGCATGTCGGAGCCCTCGACAAGCCAGAGTACGAGCGGAAAAGCACTGCCGGCCGTGAAGCCTCCGCGTGGTGACAGGGGAGGAAAACGTCGGGCCGGAACAGGCGCTCGCGCGAAGAGTAACGCAGATCGCCGCGGGCAGACAAGACGAGATTTGTGCCTCTAGCGGCGGCCCTTGGCTGCCTTCGCTTGCCAGGCCGGGACCAGTTCGGCGGGAGACGAACCATAGGCGGCCTTGACCGCGTCATCGAACGGCTGACCCGCCGCGACTCCGTCCAGCAGCTTGCGATACCGGCCCACGTCGCTGAGCAGGAAACCCGCCAGACCGGCAGCCAGCGGCTCGAGCTGTTCGTCGGCCAGCTTTTCCGTCAACAAGGGCTTCGGATCGGTCAGCTCGGCGGCCCCCTGCTTGATGCGAGCCTGCAGCTCGACGGCCGCCGGGGATTTCGGGCTCACGCGCATCGCCACCGCGTCGCCCGAGCCCAGGACGAACCAGCCCGGCAGCGTCGCCCGGCTGAGCAAATAAACGGTCATCACCTGCCGCGAAAGCTCGAACAGGAGCGAGTCTTCGTCGTCGCCCGACGCGACCACGCAGACATACGCGTCGATGGAATTGAAGCGGGCGTGCCCGTTCCAGGTGTCGGGCAACTCGCGTTTCTCGACCATCCGCCCAAACTCGCCGTAGTCGTAGCGGCGCGTGAACGCGAACACGGTCAACCGGCCTTTCACCAGCGGGGACGACGGCGGCTGGCGCAAGAGTTTGGCCACGTCGCGCTGTGCGCGATCGGCCGCGGCAGCAATCTTGGTCAACTGACCTTCGTCCGCCAGGCCGACGACCAGACTGCGTTCGCCTTGTTGGGTGTGGACGTCGCGGCCGGGCAGGGCGAGCTTCCAGTTGGCGGCCGCGCGCTCAGCGCGGGCGGTCGATAGCTCGTCGTCGGTCATCCGCGCTGCCGTCGTCGTGCGCACCAGCACGTCGGTGGCGGTCGCGGGGCTGTCACCGTCGAATTTTGCCCCGGCGTCGATCCAGGCGGCAATCTTGCCGATCACCTCATCGCTGAGCGGATCGCGCCGCAAGGGCATCCGCGCGCCGGCCGTGCCGCGCAGCTTCTGGATCAACAGGCTGTCTTCCGCCTTGCCGGGCTCGATCGCGGCACCGGAGTTGCCGCCTTGGCTGAATCGATCGAAGTTGGCAAACGACAAGCCGCCCGCTGCACCGGTGCCGTGGCAACCGTAGCACGATTCGACAAACACGGGAGCCACGTCGCGGGCGTACGAGGGGCCCTTGGCCGTCGCCGCGGTCTGGGGCGCGTCGCCGGCCGCAGGGGCGTCCTGCTTCGGCAGCTCGATCCCCGCTGCTCGCAATTGCTCGGCGTAGCGGCTGGCCTGGGCTTGCAACGATTCGAGCGACCGCGCCAAAGGAGCGTCGTCATCGGCGCCGCTGGCCAGCTCGGCCAGTTGCCGCTGCAGCTCTGGCAGCTGCTTGGCAGCGCCCGCGTAATCTTTCTGGCGCAGGAGCTTGCCGATCGAAGCGGCCAGCGTGCGTGCCTCGGACACCGCTTCCCGGGCCGGCGCATCGGCGGCCCGCACGGGGCTGAATCCCAGGATCACGATCAGCACCAACCCCGCCACCTGCCTGCAGGAAGGACATCCGAACATGCAATCCGCCTGGCAACAGCCCTGAGAAATGGAGAACGCCGAAGCGCCGTCAGTTTACCCGAGAAACTCGCGGCAGGGGATCGTCGGGCGACCAGAGGGGCAACGGTCCGTGGGCCGTTTAAACGGCGTGATGCCTGCGCGTGACATTGCGCCGCTCGTTGTGCCGGGTCCGGAGATAGCCCCAATCCATGGCAAAGGCCTCGGCATACCGCTCGCGATCGGTATAGGTCGTGTTGCGATCGTCCAGCAGGTGGCCCAACTCGTGGATCAGGATGTTGTTCAGATAGAAGTCGCGGATCGCAGCGGCGGTCCAGATCAGCCGCCAGCCGCCGCGCCGATCGACCTGCCACCGACCGCCGTACATCCGGGCTTCCGTCAATTGCGCCGGCTTCGGGGGGACCGGGTAGCACTCGATCAACGACTCTTCAATCGGGTACAGGTACAGCGCCTGGCCCCATTGCATGCCGTAACAGGGGAAACTCGCCTTCTTGTGGGTCATCCGGCTGAACTGCACGACCTGCAAATCGTTGAGAAAGTGCGGGGGCAGCTCTGCCAGGCGTGCTCGGACGTCCTCGGGAGTGACGACGTGCCGGTAACCCTTGCCCGGCGGCTGCACGACAATGCGATAGCCGTCGGCTTCCTCGACCGGCTCGTGCCAATCCTCGGGCGGGGCAAATGGAAGGCGCTCGTTGCGTTGCGCGCGCGCCCGATGGCTCAGTCCCAGGCGCCGCTGGGCCGAGCGGGCACGCTGGCCGAGTGTCTGCGCGTGGTAGAGCTTGGGCGAACGACCGCCACGGTTTTCTGCGAAACGCCGAGCCATGGAAGTAGGCAAAGAGGTTGAAGGGAGATCGCGTAACCGGCACTCTCTTGCGGCCGGATGACGCCCGTTGCTCACGCGAGCGGTTCCCTCCAAATTCCCCGGCTTGCCAAATGCTCGTTTGCCGGGGCCGATGAGCTAAATCCATGGTAAGACGGGCCTTGGCAGTGGAACAAGTGTACGGATTAAGTTGTTGGGATTTAATGACTTGTGTGCATGTTGCAAGGCCGGACAGGTGGCCCCGGGGGGCGGTTTCGGCATGGTTCCGAGGACCGTTTCCGAGTGCGGAAAACGAACGCCGTTGAGGCGCGCGAGCCAGTCGCTCGATAGCAGATGGGGGCGTGCGATGAAGCGCGATGCTCATCGCTATAGAAGTGCGCGACACGCTGCTGCGCAGCGAGGCACGCGAGCGACTGCTCAGCTCAGCCTTGGAAGTGTTGCCAGACTTGCCAGGCAGCGACTGCGGCGATGATCAGACCTGTGCCGATGCCGAGTCCGATTGCTACCGAGACAATTACGCTCACGGGCTTCTCGGGCTTCCGCAGCTTCGACGGACCCAGCGCTGGGCCAGCATCGGCCGGTCCCGCGGCGACGGGGAGATCGGCCAGCAAGTCATCCAACGGAGAACTGACCGGAGGCAACGGCGGCAGTTTTGCCGGAGGGGCCTGCGGCGCGGCAGACGCTGTCTTGCGAACCGCGGAGCCGCCTGCAGCACGCTTGGCCGAATCACCTGGCGCGGCGCCGGCCGGCGGCTTCGGGCGGAGCACGTTCGAACCGCCGGCGCGTGGGCTCGAACCTGTGGGTGGTGCTTGACGTGGCGCGCCACCCTTTTGAACGCTCGAGGGTGAGGGCTGCTTGGCGGTCGGGGACGCCTGCTTGGGCTTTTCGTCCTCGTCCGGGGCCAGGCTCAGGCAAGAGTCGCTTGCCATGATCGGCGGACTGGTCGTCACCGGGCGCTTGTCGGTGTCGCTCGAGCGGTTGGTGACCGTGTCCGATGGCAACGGCGCCTGGAACCGCGATTCGCTGGGCATCCGCCCGATGATGCTCGAACCGCTGCCGCGCGACGAAAGGGGGTTGAATCCCGGACGAGTCCGCAGCGAACGTTCGAGCCAGCCGCGCAGGGCCTCGACCACCTGGTGGGCCGATTCGTAGCGACGTTCCGGGGCTTTCGCCATCATCCGCTGGCAAATGGCGACGAGTTCTGCGGGAGCGTCCGGGCGATCTTTCGTGATGGGCGCCGGTTCCTGCGTCTGATGCATCATCAGCCGCTGGGCCAGCGTCCCTTCGGGAAAAGGTGGGTGGCCGGTGAGCAGAAAATAGAGCGTACCGCCCAGGCTGTAGATGTCGGCCCGACGATCGACCGTGTGGCTGTTCAGGGCCTGCTCAGGAGCGAGGTAATCGGCCGTTCCCAGCACGTTCTCATCGTGCGTGATCGTCAGCGAGCAATGTTCGTCGTCCGAGAACCGGGCCAGTCCCATGTCGAGGATTTTGACGACGCCCGTTTTGGCGAGCAGCAAGTTGGCCGGTTTGATATCGCGATGCACCAAGCCGCGCTCATGTGCATAGGCCAGGCCCTCGGCCGCCTGGGCGATGTAGTCGGCCGCCGCGGCATAGCTCAGCGGACCCTCGTCGCGGACGACCTGTTGCAGGTCTCGCCCTTCGACGAATTCCATGACCAGGAAGTGCGTCTTGCCGTCGCTGTCGACGTCGAAGGCCCGCACGATGTTCGCGTGTTCGAGCTGGCCCGCGGCTCGGGCCTCGCGATAGAAGCGGCCCAGGTACGACGAGTCGTTGACCCGGTTTTGCGGCAGCACCTTGATGGCGCGCCGGCTGTGCATCAGCGTATGCTCGCCCAGGTACACGCTGCTCATACCGCCGTGGCCGATCAGGCCCAGCAGCTTGTACTTGCCGAGAAAGAATCCCTTGTGCCGGCCCTCGAGCAGCTTGTCGCATTGCCACTGGGTGAGGTGACCACCCTCGACAAGCTTGCGGCTCAGGATGCGGCTGCCGCCTTCGTCACCCGACGATTGGACCTCGTCGATGACACGGTCCAACTGCTCGCTGTCGAGCAGGCCGCTGCGACGCACCAGGTCGGCGAAATTGTCAAGGGTTTGTTTGGCCATGCCCACGTCGCCTGCGTTGGATTGCGACGTTGTGCGCGGGTGAATTACGGCGAACGTTCTTGCAGTCCGCACCGCAAGATCGTTGCGCGGGGTTCTAGCGCGCGCAGGGCCAACACAAGCCTCGAACGAGACGGTCCGACCCACGCTCGCACTACGTTGTTGCCTGCTCCTAAGTATCGAGGCTACCAACGATTGCGAAAAGATACCACAATAAAATGGCTGTCCTACCGCCGGATCGCGGGGGACGGTCGCATTGGACAGGTTCTTTCGTTCCGGTCGCAGGACCCTGCTTCCGAGTGGTGGGAAGACGCAGATGATTCCACCGAGCCCGTCCGATCGGCCCGAGATCCTCATTTTGACCCGCGCCAGCTGCGGTCTGTGCGAAGAGGCGGCCGAGTTGTTCTTGAGCCTGGGACTCGAGCCGCGGCGCGTCGATATCGATACCGATCCGGTGTTGCGGGCACGCTACACCGATTGCGTGCCTGTGGTGTTCGTCGATGGCCGGCTGCGGTTTCGCGGGCGGGTCGATCCCCGGCTGTTGAGCCGGCTGCTGCGAGGCCTGGCCCGATGAACGTGTTGGGAATGTTCGTCAAACGGGCAGCGCCGGGGCAGGTGAAGACCCGGTTGGCGGCGAGCATCGGTCCGGTGGCTGCGGCGCGCGTCTATGAAGCATTTGTCGAGACGCTGCTCGCCCGGTTGGCGTCGGCCGGCCAGCAACGCCTGTTGGCAGTTTCCCCCGACGAGGCGGTTGCCCATTTCTCACGACAGATTCCGGCATCGCCGTGGCAGGTCGTTCCCCAGGGAGCCGGCGATCTGGGCGCGCGAATGGCACGCTTCTTTGCCCAGGACGACGGCGCCTCGCAGCGCCGGGTTCTGGTCGGCTCCGATTGTCCGCAGCTTTCACCGCAGGCCGTGGAAGAGGCGTTCGAGTTGCTCCGATCGAAGCGCGTCGTGCTAGGGCCTGCCGAAGACGGCGGCTACTACCTGATAGGGTTGTCGGGCGAGACGCCCGATTTGTTCCTGGACATGCCCTGGAGTACGACCGACGTGCTGGCCTTGACACTCGATCGGCTGCGGACGGCGGGCATCGAGCCGGCGCTGCTGGCGCGGCAATTCGATGTGGATGTTGCGGACGACCTTGCTCGCCTGCGCGGCGAGCTGTCGCAGTCGCGCGACCCGCACCTGGTCCGACTTGCCCAGCGTCTGGACGAAATCCTGGGCGCTCGCGGCTAACCGACCGTGGTTAGTCGATCTACACTGGCAGGCAGTGAACCCACCTGGCGTTGCGGTTGCGGAGTTGAGCCATTTTGGACGACGTGTTGATCATCGGCGGCGGCGTGATCGGCTTGTCGCTGGCCTATGAACTGGCGACGCGCGGGAGGCGCGTGCGATTGCTCGAACGCGGAGCCGTCGGACAAGAGGCTTCCTGGGCGGGCGCGGGAATTCTGCCGCCGGGCAACCGCAGCACGGCCACCGATCCGTTCGCCATGCTCCAGGGACTCAGCGCCGAGCTGCATCCCCAATGGGCCGAGCGCTTGCGCGCCGAGACGGGCATCGACACGGGGTTTCGTCGTTGCGGCGGGTTGTATGTGGCTCGCGACGCTCAAGCGGCCGCTCTATTGGAGCTGGCCGAGCATGAGTTTGGCCGCCGGGCCATTCGCGTCGAACGCCTGGCGTGCGCCGAGGCGCGGCGGCTCGAGCCGGCGCTGTTCGCTGGATCGTCCGTCGTCGCCGATGCGGTCTTGCATCTGCCCGACGAGTGCCAGGTGCGCAACCCCTGGCATCTGCGCGCGTTGGAAACGGCGTGCCGCCGCCGCGGGGTCCTGATCGAGCTCGACCGGCCGGTCTTGGGGTTCGAGCGAGCAGGCCGCCGGGTAACGGCGGTCAACACGCCCGATGGCCCTCGCGTCGCGGCAACGTACTGCCTGGCCACCGGGGCTTGGAGCCGCGAGCTGGCGGCGCAATTGAACGTCGAGCTGCGGTTGAAGCCGATTCGCGGACAGATTGCCTTGTTGAATACTGGCGAACGGCTATTCTCGCGCGTGATCAACGAAGGTTCACGCTATCTGGTGCCGCGCGAGGACGGCCGAGTGCTCGTCGGCTCGACCGAGGAAGATGCCGGGTTCGAAAAACGCAACACGGCCGCAGGGATCGCCGGGCTCTTGGAACTGGCCGCAGGACTGGTACCCCCCTTGGCCGCCGCCACGCTGGAGAAGTGCTGGTCGGGCTTGCGCCCATCGAGCCCTGACGGCACGCCCTACCTGGGCCTGCTGCCCGGCTACGAAAATTTCTTTGCAGCCGCGGGCCATTTCCGTAGCGGGTTGCAGCTTTCGCCGGCCACGGCCGTGGTCCTGGCGCAGTTGATGCTGGGCGAGCGACCGGAGGTCGACTTGGAGCCGTTCGGGCCGCTGTAGGACCGATGGGCCGCTCGCAGGGGCGGTCGGCCGAAATCAGACGCCGACGGCCGCGCGGAGCCAGAGCCGCTTGACCTGCCGCGCCAGGACCGCGGGGCCCTCGCGCAGGGCGAATTGGGCGTCGACGTGGCCTTCGTTGAAGGCCGCCTTGTTCATGCCGTAGACGTCGCTCGTAGCTTCGTCCTGGCCGAGCACGTAGCCACCGGCGGCGCGGATCAGGCCGCAACCGTCTGCGCCGTCACGGCCCATGCCGGTCATGATCACGCCGAGCACGCGGTTACCGTAAATCTCGGCCGCGCACTTCATCATCACGTCGATGCTGGGCCTGTGGCCGCTCACCGGATCGCCGTCGCGCAACAGGGCCTTGACCACGTTGCCATCGCGACGCAACTGCAGGTGCACGCCGCCGCGGGCAATCAGCACCTGGTTGGGCACAAGCACGTCGCCCGTTTCGGCCTCTTTGATGTTCAGTCTGGAATTCGAATTGAGCCGCCAGGCGAATGGTCCGGTGAAGTGGGGCGGCATGTGCTGCACCACCACGATCGGCGGCAGCGGCGGCTGCAAATTTTCGAACAGATAGGACAACGCCGGCGGGCCGCCGGTCGAGATGCCGATGGCGATGCATCTGTCCGCATATTCGACGGGGGTGTCACCCGGTTTCGATGCGCCGCCGGCGTGCAATGCCGGCTTGGTGGGGGCCACCGCGCGACGGTTGACCCGGTCGCGGCGGATTTGCATGATCCGGGCCACGTCGGTGCCGGCCATCGAACGCACCTTGCGGACCAGCTCGTCGCCCAGCACTTGGCGCGCCGCGGCCGTGCCCTCGGGCTTGGCCACGTAGTCGAGCGCACCCCGGTCGAGAGCATCGAGCGTGATCTGCGCGCCGCGCTGCGTCAGCGAGCTGACCATAATCACCGGCACCGGGTGAACCAGCAGCAACTGATCGAGCGTCTGCAAGCCATCCATGCCGGGCATTTGAATATCGAGCGTGATCACGTCGGGCCGCTCAGCCTTGGCGATCTCGAGCGCTTGGTTGCCGTCGCGCGCCTTGCCGACGATCTCGAGTCCCGCGGCCTCAAGGTTCTCGGCAATCATTTCCCGCATCAACACGGAATCATCGACGACCAAAACGCGGATCGGTTTCAAGGCCATGGAAGCACTCGCAGTCGGAGGGACCGAAGTTACTGCGACACGGGCCGCAGTCAGGCAAAGTTACATCGGAAAACGCTAGCTCATTGTTCGCCCTTTGCAGCGAATCGACGACGCGATACGCCGGCAGGTGCCGCACAACCGTCACGATCGATGCCCTGTTCAGCGCGCGGGCTGAAGGGCCACGGCCGCTACGCCGGGAGCCCCGGGCCAAGCGGCCGAATCGGCGATTGTGTACTTCATGCCTGTACGATCGAGTGATTCGATCAAGCGGTGTGCCGCAGCCAGAGCACGCGCGAGCGACCCTCGTTGCAGGACCAAGATCGGGCCCGGGAAAGGATGCCTTCCGGTCAGTTCGCGCGCGACGGCGTGCAGATCGTCGCCGCGACCGGGAAGCAGCAGCCGTTGCGGCGAACGCAGGTCATAAAGGTTGTTGACGGGCAGCAGCAGGTAGTCGTCCTGCGCGGCCGAGGGCGGCAGCGCGGCCTCGATCAGGCCGGAATTCACAACCACGGCCGCTGGCCCAGCGAAGCGGCGCGCCCACGCCGCGGCCGCGCGCCAATCCTCGCGCGCGTGCGGCGAAGCCTGCGGTGCGGCGAGCGCCGCGCGCAACGATCCGCGCGTGCCCAGCCAAGGGTACCAAAGCGTCAGCACCGTCACGACGACTGGCAGCCAGGTCCGCTGCGCGGGCGTTTGCGCACCGCGTCCGACGCGCGCCGCGACCCACGCCGCCAACAGGCCCGGTACGACCGCGACCCCCACCAGATACCGCGGCAGAAACAGCCGCGCGAAGTCGCCCAGCGTCGCGATCGCGGTCAGCAGCAGGGGGGCCAACAACCAGCACCAGAGCAGCCGCACCCGCGTTGGATCTTCGGCCGGCGCACGCCGTACGACCGGCAACATGCTGGCCCACGGCAGCACGACGACAGGCAGCACGGGAAACAGCGTCAACAGCTGGAACGCAAAGTTTGCCGGCGTCAGCGCGGGCACGAATTGCTGCCAGAGCTCCCGGTGGCCGGCGATGGCCTGCAAGGCGCCGATCGACGGTGCCATGAGCATCAGCGTGACGGCGATGTCTTGCGCCAGTTTGACGATGCCGTAGCGTCGAGCCGCCGCCGGGTCGCGCGCGAGCCAGGCGGCGTAGAGCCACAGGCCGACCGTCGGCAGCACGGCCGTGTAGTGCAGCCAATAGTTCACCGATGCCAAGGCCACGGCCACGAGCCGTACCGCGCGCGATCCGGTGGCCAAGACCCGATCGAAGACGACCAGTTGCGCGAGCGCGACGCACTGCACGCAGGCGTAAGGACGTGCATCCTGCGCGTAGAAGATCGAGTACCGGTCGCCGGCGACGTACAGACCCGCCACCAGGGCCGCGCTCGCCGAACCGGTCCAGCGCCAGGCGACCCAGCCCGTGGCCGGCACGAGGAGCGAGCCGGCGACCAAAGAAACGAGGCGCAGGCCCAGCTCGCTGCGGCCGCCGGCCTGCATCACGAGCCACACGAGCCAAGAGTAAAGCGGCGGCTGATTGCCCTGTTCGGCTCGCGAAGCGACCTGAGCCAGGTCTCCCCAGACCGTCCAACTGGTGTGCAACTCATCGAGCCAAAGGCTGTGCGTCACGTCGCGCCAGCGCAGGGCGCAGCCGCAGGCCATCGCCAGGCCGAGCGCGGCGCAGAGCCGCAGCGGCGGCCAGGGATGAGAGGCAGGGGAGTTCACGCCCCTGATTCTAAGGTCGCGTCAGCCGCGCACGAAGTTCTGCACGACACCGCAACGACAGGCCTGGAGATTCGGGAAGCAGCGCAACGCCTGGTTCAGCTCGGGGGCCGCCGGCCGGCGCGTGTCCTGTACGAACAGCAGTTCGGCGGGTTGCAGACCGATCAGACCAGCCACTTGCGCGCCACGCGACAGCGATCCGACATCGACAATCACGCGGTCGAATCGATCGACCAGCTCGCGCCAGAAACGGGGGAGCGCCGCGTGCCCCAGGATTTGTTCCGTGCGGGCCACGGCGCCAGCCAGCGGTGCGAGCACGGCGCGATCGCCGAGCGATTCGACCAACGCCTCGCCCGGCGGCAGTTCCGCAACCAGCGTCGCCGTCCAACTGGTCGAGGCTTGCAGGCCCAACCGGATCGCCAGGCTCGGATCGGAAAGGTCGGCATCGACGAGCACGACCCGCTCGCCGGCAGCGATTGCCGTGCGTGCCAGACACAAGGCGACGGTCGTCGCGCCGGCGCCCTGCCCGCCGCCGGCGACGAAGATGGCCCGCCGCGTGTCCGCCAGTGCGTCGCTCGCCGCAAGTTGGTCGGACATGTCCCGCTGGACCATCGCGAGCAATTCGATGACCGCGCTGGGCCAGGCGAACGCAGGCACTTCGAGCGCCGGTTCCCAAAGAGCGGTTTGTTTCACCAGGCCGGCCGCCGCGCGGTTCAGGTCTTGCAACCAGCCGAGATCTTCGACGCGGGCCGTATCGAGCGCCGTGGTCGTCCAGGGTTCGTCGGGCAACGCGTCCGAGGTGTCGACGGTCGAGCCGGACTGTTGGAACAAGTTGCTCGGCAGCGTCGGCCGGCTGGAACTGGCCACGAAGGCCGCCGCGGGCTTGAGCACGCTTGCGTGGGCCGTATCGTGCCTTAGGCCGCTCTCGGGGGCTTTGGGCGGGGCCGATTCCGCATCGGGCGGCGGGGCATAGCGCGTCGCTCGCGGCCGTGCTGGCCCGCGACGCGGCACGGTTGATTCGCCGGCAGTTGCCCCAGGCGTCGCGCCGGGGGTCGGGCTCGAACGTCGGGCCGTGCTCATGGATTCACCGCCTGGATGACGCCTTGAAGTTTTGCACCCGGTGCCGCCACCGGGGGCGTGCGCACGATCGTTGTCGTCGGCGGCAAGCGGCGGGCCATCAACTCGGGAGACCGGGATTGCGTGGCCGGATAAACGGTCTGTGGTCCGAGGTGGTCGAACCCGCCGGGCGGCGGTTCGATGTGCGGAGGCGCCGGCTTCCCGTTCGGTTCGGTCGGAGGCAAATGCTCGACAGGCATGCCGAACGAGTCGGTGACGCGCCGCGGCGGGTGCACCTTGACGCGATTGGTGACGGCCGGCGCATTGCCGGCCGCTTGAGTCCCGGCCGGTGGGGCGTCGGCCACGGTGGCCAAGCTGAGTGGCTGGTTCGTTCCCACAGTGGGCGATCGGCGCACTTGGTTCGGCGGCGGCATCGGCGACGCGCTCACGGGGGCCGGGGCGGATGCGGCTGTCGCGGTGGACGTGGGCGCCGGTGGCGGCGGGCTGTCCGGCGTGGCTTGCGGAGCGACGTCGCTGCCGGCAGCAGACGGTTGTGCCAGCGCCGGAGCAGACAGCGCCGAATTGGCGGGTTTAAACGGCGGCGCGTCTGGCTTGTTCGGTTCGACCACGGCCGCCGTGAGCGGTGAATTCCAAGCGGCCGCATCCTTCGCGGGCTGCTTGGTTGCAACCTGCGACGTTGCCGGCGCCGCAGCCGGTTCGCCCGAGCCGCCGTTGAGCAAGACGAGGAGCAAGACACACGCCAGCGCCAAGACAGCGGCCAGCAGGGCGTTGGGCTGCGCCAGTGCCTGCATCATACGCGGCAGCCCCGGCTGCGCAGACGTCGAAGCGATCGTAGCGGAACCGGCCGAGGCGTTAGCGCGCGCCAGCCGTGCCGCGCGCACCAGTCCGACCACGGCCAAGACCAATTTGATCTCTGGACGAACCAGCAGCGACGAAAACCCGCCGAACAACGCCAGCAACCGCGCGACCCGCGTGGGATGCAACGAGTGGCGAACGACTTGCGCCGCCTGTTGGGCGACTTCGATCGCCAACGCCTGGTCCGACGCGGCCGTGGCTTCGAACACGGCGTCTGTGGCGGCTGCATCGACGGGAAGCACCGGGGATCGACGGGCAGGAGGCAGCGACGCGCTTGTCGCCGGCCGGGCCTGGTAACTGATTTCCGCGGGCGGCCGCTCGATGTGCGCTGCACGTTCAAGCGTGCGCAGGGAGGTGGTTGCCAGGGCCTGGTCGACGGCATGCAAATCGATCGTCCAGGAGTCGATCGCAGCGCTGGCGAACGGGTCTGCCGAGAGCGGCATGGCCGCAAGCGCCGATTGCGGTTGGACCGTGGCCGGCGCGACGTGGTCTGCCGCCGCCAAGGCCGCAGCCAGCGGCGCTGGGGCCAGGTCCGGCAGCCGCAGCACGATTTTCACCTGCTCGAGTGCCGTGGCCGGAAGACGATCGATCGGCTCGCTCGCCACGGCGTTGTTTCGAGCGGTGCGTTGATTGGCAGCCATGCGCGATCGCACCTCGCATCAAGTCAGGACGGTCCCTCACTCGGGATTATCGGCTGCCGAAGTTGACGGTCTTGAGCCCTGAGGCGGATGTGCGGATTGTGCGGCAGCCGGCTCTAGAACCGGGCGGCGCGAATGCAAATCGCCGTAACTCAATGTCGTGTTTGACTTTCGGTTCTTGTCTCCGGGGAGCCGTTTTGAGATACTAGCGAACGCCCGGCGGCCGTCGGGCGTCGAGGGGGTGGTACCCGCTCGAGCCTTAGGGAGATGGAGGAGTTCCTGGCGATGTCGATCGTTGCCCGACCCGATACGCGACTGCTGCTTGAACGCCTGCTGGCCGAGCGGATTCTGGTGCTCGACGGCGGGATGGGCACGATGATTCAGGCCCTGAATTTGTCGCCCGCCGACATTCGCGGGCCCGAGTTCGCCAACCACCCCACCGATTTCAAGAACTTTCCCGACATTCTCTGCCTGACGCAGCCCGAGGCGATCGAGGAGATTCATCGTCGCTACTTCGCGGCGGGGGCCGACATCGTCGAGACCAACAGCTTCGGCGCCACGCGGGTCGCGATGGCAGAGTTCGGGCTCGAGCGGCATGCGCGGCGGGTGAACGTCGCAGCGGCGGCCTGCGCACGGCGTGCGGCCGACGCGATGATGGCCATCGATCCCACGCGCTCGCTGTTTGTCGCCGGGTCGATCGGCCCTACGACCAAGACGGCGTCGCTCTCGCAGAAGACCGACGATCCGGCACATCGCGGGGTGACCTTCGACGAGCTGGTCGATTCGTACTACGAGCAGGTCGACGGGCTCGTCGAAGGGGGCGTCGACATCCTCTTCCCCGAGACCAGTTTCGACACGCTCAACATGAAGGCGTGCCTGTTCGCGATCGAAAAGTTCTTCGAAGATCGCCAGGTGCATGTGCCGGTCATGGTCTCGGTGACCATCATTCAGGAAGGCAGCGGCCGGACGATGGCCGGCCAGACGCTCGAAGCGTTCTGGACCAGCATCTCGCACATGGATTTGTTGAGCGTCGGGCTCAATTGCGCGTTGGGTGCCGACAAGATGCGGCCGTTCCTCGAGGAGTTGTCGGCCATCGCGCCGGTCTATGTGAGCTGTCATCCGAACGCGGGCCTGCCCAACGGCTTTGGCGGCTACGACGAAACGCCCGAGCACATGGCCCGGATCTTGGGCGAGTATGCCGACAACGGCTGGTTGAACATCGTCGGCGGTTGCTGCGGCACGACCCCGGCGTTCATCGAGGCGATCGCGCGGACGATGCACGACAAGACGCCGCGACGCCGGCCCAAGCTTAAGCCGATGACGCGCTATTGCGGCACCGACACGTTGACGCTGCGCCCCGACACGAACTTCATCATGATCGGCGAACGGACCAACGTGACGGGTTCGCGCAAGTTCGCCCGGCTGGTGCTGTCCGGCGATTACGACGCTGCGGTCGAGGTGGCGCGGCAGCAGGTCGAGGGCGGCGCGAACATGCTCGACGTCAACATGGACGAAGCCATGCTCGACGGCGAACAGGCCATGTCGAGGTTCTTGAACCTGATCGTCGCCGAGCCCGACATCGCCCGCGTGCCGATCATGATCGACAGCTCGAAATGGTCGGTCATCGAGGCGGGGCTGAAATGCGTGCCCGGCAAGTCGGTGGTCAACTCGATCAGCCTCAAGGAAGGCGAGGCGGCGTTCTTGCGCGTCGCCCGACTGGTACGGCGCTACGGCGCGGCGGTCGTCGTAATGGCCTTCGACGAAACCGGCCAGGCGGTCACGGCCGAGCACAAGGTCGCCATTTGCCAGCGGGCCTACCGCCTGTTGACCGAGCAGGTGGGCATGCCCCCGGAAGACATCATCTTCGACCCCAACATCCTGACGGTCGCCACGGGCATCGAAGAACACAACGACTATTGCATCGCCTTTCTCGAGGCCACGCGGCGGATCAAGCAAGTCTGCCCGGGTGCCCGGGTCTCCGGCGGCGTAAGCAACATCTCGTTCTCGTTCCGCGGCAACGACGCCGTCCGCGAGGCGATGCACTCGGTGTTCCTCTATCACGCCATTGCCGCCGGGCTCGACATGGGCATCGTCAACGCGGGACAGCTGGCCGTGTACGAGGAGATCCCGGCCGAGCTGCGCGAGCGCGTCGAGGACGTGCTGCTCAATCGCCGCGACGACGCGACCGAGCGGCTGATCGAGTTGGCCGAGTCGGTCAAGTCGCAAGGCAAGACGGCCGCCACGACCGAAGACGCCTGGCGCAGCGAGCCGGTCGAGAAGCGCCTGGCACACGCGCTGATCAAAGGCATCACGAACTACATCGAGAGCGACGTCGAAGAGGCCCGGCAGAAGTCGACACGCTGCCTCGACGTGATCGAAGGACCGCTGATGGACGGCATGAGCGTCGTCGGCGATTTGTTCGGCGCCGGCAAGATGTTCCTGCCCCAGGTGGTCAAGAGCGCCCGGGTGATGAAGAAGGCCGTGGCCTATTTGTTGCCTTTCATGGAGGCTGAAAAGCAGGCCTCGGGCGCGGCCGCCCAGGTGCGGGGGACGATCCTGTTGGCCACGGTCAAAGGCGACGTCCACGACATCGGCAAGAACATCGTCGGCGTGGTGCTGGCCTGCAACAACTACCAGATCGTCGACCTGGGCGTGATGGTCTCGTGCGAAAAGATCCTGGAAGCGGCCGTCCAGCATGGCGCCGACATTATCGGCCTGTCCGGCCTGATCACGCCCAGCCTGGACGAGATGGTGCACGTGGCGCGCGAGATGCAGCGGCAGGGCTTTCAGGTGCCCTTGTTGATCGGCGGAGCCACGACCAGCGCCAAGCACACGGCCGTCAAGATCGCGCCGGCATATCACCACGCGACGGTTCACGTGCTCGACGCTTCGCGCAGCGTCGGCGTCGTGGAGCAGTTGCTCAATCCCCACGCCCGCGACCACTACCTCAACCTGGTTCGCACCGAACAGTCGCAGCTCGTCGAGTCGTACCGCGCCCGGCAGACGACCAACCTGGTGCCCTATGCGACGGCCGTAGCGGGCCGCTTCCAAACCGACTGGTCCGAGGTGCGCATCGACCGCCCGGCGTCGATCGGCCGCCGGGTGCTCGACGACTTCCCGTTGGCCGAATTGGTCGACTACATCGATTGGTCACCCTTCTTCATGGCCTGGGAGCTCAAGGGCAAGTATCCGGCGATCCTGAGCGACGCGACCTATGGCGCCGAAGCGACGCGGCTGCACCAGGATGCCTTGGCGCTGCTCGACCAGATCGTCCGCGAACGGCTGCTTCGCGCGCGGGGCGTCTACGGCTTCTGGCCGGCGGCCTCCGACGGCGACGATATCGTCGTCTACCAGGACGAGGCCCGGCGGCACGAGCTGAAGCGGTTTCACACGCTCCGGCAGCAGTGGCAGCGCAAGGGGCAGGAGACGTTCTACGCGCTGGCCGATTTCATCGCGCCGTTCGACAGCGGGCGGCAAGATTACCTCGGGGCATTCGCCGTCACCGCGGGGATCGGCTGCGACGAGCTCGTGCGGCGCTTCGAGGCCGATCACGACGACTACCACGCCATTCTCGTCAAGGCGCTGGCCGATCGCCTGGCCGAGGCGTTTGCCGAACGTCTGCACCAGATTGCCCGCGGCGACTGGGGATATGGCCGCGACGAACGCCTGACCAACGACCAGTTGATTGCCGAGGAATATCGCGGCATCCGCCCGGCGCCCGGCTACCCCGCCTGTCCCGACCACACGGAAAAGCGGACGCTGTTCGATCTGCTCGGTGCCGAAGACGCGACCGGTATCGTGCTGACCGAGAATTTCGCCATGTACCCGGCGGCCAGCGTCAGCGGGCTCTACTTCGGTCATCCCGAGGCGCGCTACTTTGCCGTCGATCGCGTGACGCGCGACCAGGTCGAGGCCTACGCGCGGCGTAAGGGTATGAGCCTCGCCGAAGTCGAACGCTGGCTCGCTCCGAACCTGGGCTACGAGCCCGGCACCGGCTGAGCGGCCACTCGCTCCAGTTCAAGGAACATCCGATGGGCGCACGGACGCGCGGCGCGGCGAGTCTCCTGGCGGCTGTCAAATCGCGCGCCCGCAACGGGTGGCTGTTGCGCGGCGCGCTGCGCGTGCTGTTGTCGACCTGGAAAGCGGCGCGCCTGGTGCCGGGCCTGAACCGCATGCGCTGGACGCTGGCGGTCGATGGCCTGCGCATGCGCGTCCGCGTGTTCTCGTACGACGATCTGCTCACGGCCTCGCCCGATTATGAACCGGTGGTGCGCGCACAATTGCCGCCGCGGGGCGCGACGGCCATCGACGCCGGTGCATTCATCGGGCGGCACACGCTCGAGCTGGCGCGGGCCGTGGGGCCTCGGGGGCGCGTGGTGGCGATCGAGCCGCACCCCGAGAACTTCGCGCTGCTGGAAACCAACGTGCGTCTCAACGGCGCTCCGGGGATTACCTGCGTGCCGGTTGCCCTGGGGGCCGCCGATGGGCTCGGGCTGCTGCGCTCCGAGCGCGAGACTTCGACGGCGCAGTTGGCCGCAGCGAACGACGCCTCCGGCCGGGGAGAGCCGGTGTGCGTGCGCGCGCTCGATGCCCTGCTCGAGGAGTTGGGCATCGCGCACGTCGACTGGATCAAGCTCGATGTGGAAGGGGCCGAACTCGAGGTGCTTACCGGGGCCGAACGCCTATTGACCGGACCCGCGCCGCCGCGGTTGCTGATCGAGGTGCACGGCAGCGGGCCCCAGGGGGGCGATTGTGCTCGCCGGCTCCGGCAATGGCTCGCCGCCCGGCGGTTCGAAATTGCCGAGCATTTCGACGGCCAGCGACGGTTATTCTCCGCCCGGATCGGGGTCGCGCCGGCGCTGGGACCCCAAACCGGGCAGACAGATATCTCTGTTGAGCGGGAGGTTGACCAGGGTATACTGACCGAAGATTAGCCAGCTAATAAATCGCGCAGCGCCAGGCTGTGTTAATCGCACCTAAACGGAGACCTCACCGATGGTAAGCGTCCGCAAGTGTGCGCTCTTCATTGTGCTTTTTGGTTGTGGCGCGACGGTGGTCGCAGCAGACCTCGATCCTGGGATGCCGCTCGAACAACAGCGCGGCTACCGCATCTTGATCGAGCAGGCATTCGTGCCGGCAAGCCTCGATCAAGAACTCTTCGACAACATGTGGAAGGTGTGGGAAGAGCCCGCGCGTACCGAGGCCGAAAAGGCCACGGCTGCCGAGCGTCGACGCATGACGCTCTCGCGCTACGGCCTGATGGACGCGCCGGGTCGCGAAGGTGGCATTCCGATGCAATATGCCGACGACGGCCAAGGTGGTTGGTCGAGCAATTGCTTGCTGTGCCACGGCGGCAAGGTGGCCGGCAAGGTGATCGCCGGCGTTCCGAACACGCACATCGCGCTCGAGACGCTCTCGCACGAAACGTACAAGACCAAGAAACTGCTCGGCCGCGAGGTTTCGCCGGTCGAGGTGACGGGGCTCATGGTGCCCCTCGGCAAGTCGAACGGCACGACCAATGCGATTATCTTCGGCGTGGCCCTGGCTGCGTTTCGGGACCCGGATTTGAACTTCCATCCTGAGAATCCGATGCCCAAGCTGGTGCACAACGACCACGACGCGCCCCCGTGGTGGCACGTGAAGCGCAAGGAATTCCTCTACGCCGACGGCTTTGCCGGCAAGGGGCACCGGGCCCTGATGCAGTTCATGATGGTGCCCTCGAACGGGCCCGAGATGTTCCACAAGTCGGAAGCCGCGTTCAAGGAAATCTACGATTGGGTGCAGCACATCGAGGCTCCCAAGTATCCGTTCGAGATCGACGAGGCCCTGGCCAAGCAAGGCGAAATGTTATTCAACAAGACGTGCGCCGATTGCCACGGCACCTACGGCAAGGACGGCCAATGGCCCGGCGAAATCGTGCCGCTTGACGTCGTCGGGACCGATCGTGCGCGGCTCGATTCGCTCACGCCCGAGATGCGGGCCTCGTACGAGCTGAGCTGGTTCTCGAACTACGGCGAGAAGAAGTCGATCCACGATCCGGGTGGATACGTGGCTCAGCCGCTCGACGGCATCTGGGCTTCGGCGCCGTATTTCCACAACGGCTCGGTGCCGACCTTGTGGCACCTGATGCACCCCGACCAGCGGCCCAAGGTCTGGCAGCGCACCGAAGATGGCTACGACCGTGAGCGCGTCGGGCTCGAGGTGACCGAGTTCACCGAGATGCCGTCCGAGGCCAACACGCCGGTCAAGAAGCGGACCTACTTCGACACCGGTATGTTCGCCAAGAGCGCCGGCGGCCACACCTTCCCCGATAAGCTCAACGAGGAAGAAAAACGCGCCGTACTGGAATACTTGAAGACGCTGTAAGCGGCCTTCGAGCGCCAAAACGTGATCCTTCGAACCCACGGGTCGTCCAGGCCCGTGGGTTTTTTTACGGCTCGGCGCGGCCGGTGCGGCGCGCACGCGCCAGCAGCCAGCCGCCGAGCGCTCCGAAGCCCAACAAGGCGAGCGTCATGCTGCTCGGCTCGGGCACGATGCGCACCTGGCCCGTGGCCACGAGGTCGGCCGACAGGAGCACTTCGATCGCCGAGAGTTGAGGTGCGATCGCCACGGCCGCTCAACTTCCGCGGTTTGACAGCCCCGGGCTCACCGATAGGATTGATCGCACAGGGCACCGGGCCTTGTGCACGTCGCTCCCAACTTGTTGCTGGCAGACGTCTTGCCGCCTCTCCTTGCACGGAAGATCGATCTCTCCATGACGCAGTTTGAAGCCGCCCGAGCGGGCACGATCACGTCCCAGATGGAATATGTCGCGAGTCGCGAGGACTTGCCGGCCGAAACGATTCGCGCCGAAGTCGCGGCGGGCCGGATGGTGATTCCGGCCAACGTCCGGCACCTCGGCAAGCGGCTCGAGCCGATGTGCATCGGCGTCGCGGCGAAGACGAAGATCAACGCCAACATCGGCAATTCGGCCGTGACGAGCAATCGCGAAGGCGAACTCGAAAAGCTGCACGTCGCGGTGCACTTCGGCGCTGACACGGTGATGGACCTGTCGACGGGCAAGGACATCGACGCGATTCGCCAGGCGATCATCGACGCCTCGCCGGTGCCGATCGGTACGGTGCCCATCTACCAGGTCGTGCAGCAGCTTCGCGACATCGAGGACATGACGCCGCAGATGTTCCTGGACATGGTCGAGCACCAGGCGCAGCAGGGCGTCGACTATATGACGATCCACTGTGGCGTGCTGCTCGAGCATCTGCCCCTGACGCTTGGCCGGATCACCGGCATCGTCAGCCGCGGCGGCTCGCTGATGGCCAAATGGATGATGGCCCATCGCCAGCAGAACCCGCTCTATACGCATTTCGAAGACTTGTGCGACATCATGCGCCAATACGACGTCACCTGGAGCTTGGGCGACGGATTGCGCCCCGGCTGCCTGGCGGATGCCAGCGACAAGGCTCAGTTCGCCGAGCTCGAAACGCTGGGCGAGCTGGTCGAACGGGGCTGGGCGCGCGGCTGCCAGGTGATGGTCGAGGGGCCCGGCCACGTGCCGATGAATCAGATCGCCATGAACGTCGAGCGCCAGATTGAGGTCTGCCACGGCGCTCCCTTCTATGTGCTCGGCCCGTTGGTTACCGATATTGCCCCAGGATACGACCACATCACCAGCGCCATCGGTGGCGCCCTGGCCGGCTGGGCCGGCGCGGCCATGTTGTGCTATGTCACCCCCAAGGAGCACCTGGGCCTGCCCGACGCGAACGACGTGCGCGAAGGGGTGATCGCCTACAAGATCGCGGCCCACGCGGCTGACGTGGCGCGCGGTCGCGCCGGAGCGCGCCAGCGCGACGATGCCCTGAGCAAGGCCCGGTTCGAGTTCGACTGGAACGAACAGTTCCGCCTGGCGCTCGATCCCGAACGGGCACGGTCGATGCATGACGAAACATTGCCCCAGGACACGTTCAAGAGCGCGCATTTCTGCAGCATGTGCGGGCCAAAGTTCTGTTCGATGCGGATTTCCGAAGATATCCGCAAGATGCATGCCGAGCGGCCGTTGGTCGAGTTGCCCGCCGGCTGACACGGCCGGTCCACCAGCTCGGCGATCGAGCTTGTTTGCGCGGCCACGTTGCGCAATAATCGCGCGGACGCAGGAAAGCGTCGTGATGGATGGCGGTCGCGCCGTCGGCGCCCCCTCCCACGAGCCACCCTCTGCGAACTCGCGAGCGTCGCATGGCCACTGCTGACACGACGTCGAACGTCCGCCGCGAGGGGACGCGCCGCGAGGTCTGGGCATGGAGCATGTACGACTGGTCGAGCAGCGCGTTTTCGACGCTGCTCATCACGATCGTCATGCTCTACACGACGCGCGTCGTCTGGTGCGCCGATAGCCCCGCCGCGGTCGATACGGCCGCCTGGCTCAATGGGCGCCTGGGGGGCGAGATCTCGCCGACCGACCTGGGCGAGACGGCCTATGCCTGGGTGATCGGCGGTTCGATGCTGTTGGCGGCGTTCTTGTCCCCCTTGGTCGGGGCCGTGGCCGATGCCCGAGCGGCCAAGCGGCGATGGTTGATCTGGACGGCCATGTTGGGGGCCGCGGCCATCGCGCTGCCCGGCCTGCTGCCGCACAGTTTTGCCTGGACCTTTACGATCCTGTTTTTCCTCTCCAGCTTGATGTTCGAGCTGTCGCTGGGACCCTACAACGGTTTCCTGCCCGAAATCACGACCGACGAGACGATCAACCGCGTGTCGGCACAGGGGTTCGGGCTGGGCTACATCGGTGGTGCCTTGGCGCTGGTGCTGGCCCTGGGCGTAATGCTCGACCGCAGCGTGCTGCCGCTGCCCAAGGCCGACGTGCTGCGCGAGGACTACAACGCCTCGGCCGACGCGACCTTTGAGGTCGCTTTGCCGCCCGATACGTACGACGTCCACGTTGTGCTGGGTGATGCGGCCCGCAGCCGCGATCAGATGCAAATCACGCTCGAAGACCAGGCCTTTGGCCCGCTGGACAGCACGGCCGACAAGTTTGCCGAAGTCGACTATTCGATCGGCGTGCGCGACGGGCGTTTGAACGTCGGGCTCAAAGATCTCGGCGGCAGCGATCCGCTGGCGACCATCAACGCGCTGGAGATTCGCTCGCAAACGCGCGGCAGCGAAGGGGCCCGTGCGGTCGAGCTGCTGTTCGATTTCGGCACCTACGGCTCGCCGGCCATGGGCGGCTACATCTGGGCCAGCCGGGTCGATGCGTTTCGCGCCTGGGATTTGAAGGCCGACGGACGCATGACGCCTTCCAAGGAAGGCCTGGCCTCGCATCCCAATCAGGTCAGCTTCGGTTGGACCGCCGGCGAGGTGAGCGGCGACGACGCCGTGGTGCCGCCGAGGCTGCGCGTGGGACTGTTCATTCTCGGTGCGTGGTGGGCCTTGTTCAGCATTCCAACGCTGCTGTTTCTCCGCGACGCGGGCGTGCCCGGGCAGCGCGTCGGGTTTCTCTCGGCCGCGCGGGGCGCGGTGAGCAAGGTCGGCCAGACCCTGCGCAGCGTGATGGTCTATCGCACGCTGGCCATCTTCCTGATCGGCTTTCTCTTCTACAACGACGGCATGGTCACCGTCATCAACCAGGCGTCGGCATTTGCCACGAGCGAATTGGGCTTCGGCCTGTTCGACCTGATTCTGCTGGTGCTGATGGTGCAGGTGTTGGCGCTGCCGGGGGCGCTGGTCGTTGGCTGGTTGAGCGACAAGATCGGCCAAAAACGCGCGCTGATCGGCACGCTGTTGATCTGGGTCGGCCTGCTCGTCGCGGCGTGGTTCGTCACGACCAAGCTGCACTTCTGGATCATGGCAGCCGTGCTCTCGGCCGTGATGGGCGGCACACAAAGCGTGGCGCGGGCCATGATGGGCGTGATGACCCCGCCCCAGCACACGGCCGAGTTCTTCGGTTTCTTCAACCTCTCGGGCAAGGCCACGAGTTGGATGGGCAACCTGGTCTACGGCGGCATCGTGCTGGCGACGCACAGCGCGCGGCTGGCCATTTTGAGCCTGCTGGTCTTCTTCTTCATCGGCCTGAGCCTGTCGCTGTTCGTCAACGTCGAGCGCGGCAAGCGCGAAGCGGCCGCAGCGGGATAGGCGCCGCAAGTGGCATAGCCTCCCGTCGGCGAGCGCGCGCGGCATCGAAAACCGACCCGCGGGCCCCCGGCTTTACCGGCTCCCTTCCCGGGCAATTGCAATCGCTTGAGCGAACCCTGGCAGACAGGTCAAATAAGTGCCAGGTGCAGCCTGTCGATGCGAAGCCAGCCGCGCTATGCGCGGCAGCGAGTGGATTCTGGATCTTTCTGCGCCCTGACACCTTTTCTGTCCTCTATGCCCAGGTCGCCGCGGAGTCCTACGACGACGGCCCGCCGGTGCAGGTCCGCACGCTGCCCGGCGGTGTCATGGCTGTGGGCTGGTCGGACCTGCCGGCAATCCTGACGCACCCTTACGATGGGTCCACCCTGGGTAGTTCGTGGCGTGGGTCAAGAAGAACACGGCCATAGATTTTTTTGGCCTTTGCGCGGCTCAACGTCCTAGCAGGCCCCGCCCAAACCGTGAGCTTCGTCGAGTCCGCGCAGCGTGCGAACGACCTCGCCGGTTCTTGTGTCCCAAGTGGCAAGTGAGTTCCTATACTTTGCGCACACCCGAGTGGCTAATGCGCTGCGACAAGGAGATGTAGCCGGCGCCTGCTGCAGATGCGTAGCGGCTCCGATTGAACCTGCGGCACGCCATTCGCGTAGTGCTTGGGAGCACCGACGTTTTTTGCGACTGCGCCCACCAAAATATGTCGATTTGCTGATGGGTTACGACTCCTTCGCCAGCTAATCAACGCTTCTCTTCCGGTCCCATCGAGTGTCGGTCGGTCGCTGTGCCAGGGCAGCGACCAGCAACGAGCTTGACGATCTTGCATCCGAGGACGAGACTGACCGTCAGTCTTCGATCCCCATCTGGGATTTACATGTCGTTCACCGGAGCTGTGTACAATATGACCAGACTCGGGACTGTTTCACTTTCGCCTGCGGTGACCTTGCTTTACCCCTGCCCTACAACCGGCAAAACCGATTCGCAGCTCAACGAGGCACGCGAAATCGCCGAAGCAATACTGTCCCTCCAGGCCAGCGACATGGACCGCCTGCTGGTGGACCTTCAACAACGCTGCCGCACGCTGCTTACGTCGTTGGATTCGCATTCCACCCTGCAGCGCCCCGACGGCGTGGGAGCACAACCCATGACGGAAATCCTGGCCACCATCTACAGTCCCCGTTGGCAACTCGTGTTGGACCCGAGTGTCCACCAGGGCAGTCCGATCCGCATCCGCGACTTGGAAGCCGCCTCGGAAGACCCCGAAATTATTGCCTGCTTGAAACAGGACTTGGCGGAAGGCGAACCGGTCCGGAATCTGGCCGGTGAGATCATCCCCACGGCACAGCAGGCCACGGAGAAGGCCGTCACGGCCATCTTGAAGAACATCGCAATTGCGGGTGGACCCCAGGTGTATGTGGTCCCGCGAGCGCGGCGGAAGGCGAAATAGGCCCTGGCCGTGGCCTTTTTACCTTGCCAGGTACTGCGCCGCTTCCCAGACCCAACGCGCAGCGGTAGTCGAATCGCGCAGCACCCCGATGTACTCGCCTTGTCGAATCATCAGGGTCTGTAGCTTGCCGGCGACTTCGTCCGGGTCGCGCTCCACAAGCTCCCAAACGAAGATCATGCCGAGTGCTTCCGCATGATCCGCATATGATGCTGTGCCATCCAAAACGTTTCGGTCGAGCTCCTGCCGAAGGGCCTGGTTTCGTTTGGCCCACGCCAACAGGAGTGTCCCAAACGCCTTGGCATGGTTTGGCCCCCGCTGGGCCCACATGGTTCGCGGGAGAGCCTCTGTCTTGTGGTAACCCAGCGAGTTGCTGCTGCCTGAAATCTCCGGCCGACCCGGGTCGCAGTGGAGCAACACGGTCGTTACGGTGGCGTACAGCAGCCCGCGAACTTCCGCAAACCGGTAGCCAAGATCTGCACCCGTCAGACTCAGCAAGCCAGCCGTATTCTTCAACACCAGATCGGGGCCGTTATCGCCGACATACCGGATCGACGCCCCCGGCTGGAGCAACGGCTTCCAGACGTCCTTGACGTTTTCTTTCCAGAACGAGTCACCGTCTGAAACTTCGCTCCTCTCGCGCTCGGCCAAGAGGGCCTTCCAGATCGCCTCGCGCAATTGACGGCCACGTTGGAGGGCCGCATTGCGTTCGCTGTCCGTTTCGACAGCCGGAAGCGGAACCATTTGCGCCGACAGTGCGAATTTGTAGCCGGCACTGGTACTGACGGATGACATGTGCGGAGCTCCTGAGCTGAATCCCTCGCGACAACTCCGGCCTGGCCCCATTTCCTCATTGCGCAGCGCTCCAGGGCGCTCTAACTCAGTTGATGAGCGGCCGGACCTGTGGACAGGGACCTATCGCGCAACGAATTGCCGCGACAGGCGTTCCGGGTTTCCGGCAGGCGGGCCCAACCCTTGGATCGGCGTCCCCGAATGGGGCTATAGGGGGATCACAAGCGGTAGGGGAATCTTCTTTATTATACCTGCGGCGTCGCCGAGAGAATTTCAGGCATCGCAAATTGTCCCGATAACGCCAACAGACGTGTCCGAAACTACGGTACCGATAGTTGTTGCGCCCCAGCGCACTAAGCGGGACAAACTGGGCCACGAAATGGACCCGGGTTGCGCGGAGTCGCTGTCCAAATCGCTCCAGAGTGCAGGTGTCCGTCAATGGACACTTGGGACGAGGCAATCGGGGGACGTTCAAGCAAGCGGCTGCCTCGCCATTAGGCTGATCGTGCAGCCTCGCTGCTGGCGATTGAAGAACCGACACACGCCGCCTGCGTTCAGCAATTGCCCGATGTGTTCCGCGTGCCGGTGGTCAGATCGTCGTACGGGGGCCACAGAGAAAAAGTTGCCAGAAACCAAATGGCGACTTTTTCGATCGGACGTAGGGGTGGAGGGTTGATTCGGGGCCTGGCGGCCGCCGCGGTGCGGTAGGTTGGGTTCGCTGCTCTCCACACCCGCGTGCGATCCACGCTGCGACGCAATGCCGGCGACGTTAGGAAGCGGGCCCTTGACGAGTCTCACAAACTCGCCTGGGCGTTTGTTGCCTCACTCGATTCGATCGGGCTGGCGAGGCGCGGCTGTCGTGTGGGCGCGAGAGGAGCAGTCACTGGACGTTGCCGCGGATGCTGCTGCGTGACGACGTCGTAAGACGGCAAACATCAGCGTGCCCACGGCCCCGGCACCCAACAGATACTTGACGCCATAGGTGACGGCGCTGGCGATCTGCTCCGTGGTCTTTTGTAGCATCAAGCGACGGTCTTGCGCCACGGCTTCGTAATCGGAGTAGCCGCGGCATCCGTACCATTGGGTCGACAGGCCGCCGATCAGGCAACTGATCACGAGCATGAGGCGAAACGAACGCGCCAGGGCCGTGCCGCGTTCGGTGCCGAACAGAGAACGAGCAAACTGCCCCGCTTGTTCGCCGATCGAGAAGTAGAGGACCGCGGCAACGACACACGTGCCGAGCAAGGCGAACAAATAGAATCCCAGAAACGTCGGCATTAGCGTTCGCCTTCGAGCGTTCCCTGCGTCGGCGCGACCGCTCGGCGGCCCGCGTACAGGACCATGTAGGCGAGCAGGAGCGGCAAGAAAATGGCCAACATGGCCCAGAGCAAGTTGTCGAGGGTCTGCTTGACCTGGTCGGCAAAACTCCACGTCAGCACGGCCAGGTCACTATTCGCCGAAGCGTCGGGATGGTAGGCGATGCCCGACGACACCGACGCGGCGACGAAGACGATGATCGTCAACCGCTTCCAAAACCGTTCCACCTCGGGCTGGGCAAATATCGCGCGGAGAAAATGCGCGAGCGACGGGGCGAGCAGCCAGAACACGAACAGCGGCGCCGCGAACGCGATCGCCAGTCCAGCGAGGTAGAGCTGAATCTCGACCGACAAGCCGGAGGGCATGCCCTTGTTCCCCTCATTACTCGGTCCGTTCGCCCAGCAATTGTAGCCGAGGTGAAACCAGCCCGCGAATGGCTGCGGTCCGGCGGAACAGGTACGCTGCAAGCAACGGGGCCGCGCGCGACGTGCCGTGGGCCGATGGTTCAACCGCACGAAGAGGCTTCGCTCGGTCCATGCTTGGCGCAACGCTCGAATTGCCCGCGGGTCTCGATCGCCGGAACCAGGAAATCGCCCGACTCGATCTGGGGGTCATTGCCCGCATGGCCGAGCGGCTGTTCGGGGCCTGGGAACAAGACCGCTGTGTTTGCATCTGCGGCAACGGCGGCTCGGCTGCGACGGCCGCGCAGATGAGCCTGGTTTGTAACATCTGTTTGCCTTCTTTCGTGGGCAATGTCCTTGTGGATCGATGCGCAGTAGTTGCACGAACGGTCGCGATGGTCCTGGCTGTCCTCGCGATCCTCTTATTGCCGAGCTGCGGCTTTGCCGTGGAGCCGGCGTCCCAGGATGCTGGGCTCCAGGAAATGCTGGCGGACGTCTGCCGCAAGCATAAGGTTCCTTCGCTCACCATCGCGGTCGTTCGCTCTGCAGGCACGGTCACAATGCAATGCAGCGGTGTTCGCAAGCGTAGGACGGACGAGAGCGTCGAGCTGTCGGATCGCCACCCGCTCGGCTCGTGCACGAAGTCCATGACGGCCACTCTGGCGGCAGTGCTTGTCGAGGCTGGCAAGATCGGCTGGGACACGACGATCGGCCAGGTGTGGTCGCGCGCCGGAGAGAAGCATCTTCATGCTGCTCTCCGCGACGTAACGCTCGATGAATTGCTGTCGCACCAAAGCGGTCTGGCTTCCGACCTGAAAGACTTCCAGACCATCAAGGCAGACGAGTGGCTTTCGTTCTTTGAGGAGCAGGCCAGCCCACAGCTTGAACGTCGCAGAATGCTGGGATTGATTCTCGCGATCAAGCCGCAACACCCTCGCGGCAGTTACCACTACTCCAACCTCGGCTACGTTGTCGCGGCTGCGATGTTGGAAACCAAAGGCGGCGACAGCTTTGAGAACCTGATGCGCCGACACGTGTTCCAGCCGCTTACAATGGACACGGCCGATTTTCGTACGCTGGCTCTTGCGAAGGAATTGAAACCACCGTTGCTGTGGGGGCATGTTGCTGATGGAAGTCCGATCGATCCCCGGATCGCGGGCGCAGAGAACCCATCGGTATACGCTGCCTGCGGAACGGTTCATCTTTCGATTGCCGATTACGCGCGCTATGCCCAATGGCATTTGAAGCACGAGCCTGCCCCGCTGTTGTCCCAACAAGAGAACGTTGAGCACCTGCACGTCGGGAAAGTCGACGCTCCGGCGGAGCGTGGAAAGTACGGTTGCGGGTGGATTGTGCTCGACAGTGCGCTGGGGCGCGCGCTGTTTCATGGCGGCAGTAACACGAATTCGCAGGCCTTGATCTGGCTGCTCCCGGAAAGGGATTTCGCGGCCGTCGCCTGCACCAACACCGGCGAGAGTTCCGGCCTCTCGGCGTGCGGCGAGGCAATCCAGGAATTGATGAAACGCTACGCTCAAGCCCCCTCCAAGGATTAGGAAGATAGGGTGCTCGGGGGGTGATGCGAGGCTCCGTGTTTCCACGGCCCGCAGGGTCCGATTCGTTTCAACCAGCGGGCAGCTACGGACAATGCCGTGGCGCGCGACGGATGATTAAGTCGCAACTTGCCAGTCCATGCAGGTGCCACGTGGCCCAGCTTTGCAGACTTCCGCGCGGCCACGCCTGGGCTGCGCCGAAGCCATACTCCGCGCCGGGTGGCACGCCGATGGCCGGAATCCGGCCGGGCTTGTACACTGACGGCAAGGGGCCCGCGCGCGATGTGCCGTGGGCCCGGTGACTCGTCCGCACGAGGAGGCTTCGCTCGGTCCATGCTTGGCGCAAAGCTCGAATTGCCCGCGTATCTCGATCGTCTGAACCAGGAAATCGCCCGGGTCGATCAGGGGGCCATCGCTCGCATGGCCGACCGGCTGTACGAGGCCTGGGAACAAGACCGCTTCGTCTACATCTTCGGCAACGGCGGCTCGGGCACGACGGCCACGCACATGAGCGAGGACCTGGGCAAGAGCTCGCTGCGCGAATGCGATCTGAAAGACGAATCGAAGAAGCGGCTCAAGGTGATGAGCCTGACCGACAACCTGGGCTGGATCCTGGCCGTCGGCAACGACGTCGGTTACGACCAGATATTCGTGCAGCAGTTGATGAACTACGGTCGCGCCGGCGACCTGGTCATCGCTATCAGCGGTTCGGGCAATAGCCCCAACGTGCTGGCCGCGGTCGATTGGGCCAACCGCCACGGGCTGAAGACATTCGGGTTGACCGGCTTCGGTGGCGGCAAGCTCAAGCAGATGCAGCACGACGGGCTCCACGTCGAGTTGGACGACATGGGGATGGTCGAGAGCATCCACCTGTGCATTTTCCACTGGGTGCTCAACGACGTCTTTGCCCGCATCAATCACGAAGGTCGGCACGCCAAGAACGGCCACGCGGCCGTCGCTCGCTGACGTTTTGCGGCCACGAGTGCGGAACCGGGCATGTTTCTGGGCATTGAGATCGGCGGCACGAAGCTGCAGCTCGGAATCGGCTCGGGCCGGTCGGCAGAATTGCTCGCGCTTGAGCGCCGCGACGTCTCGCCCGCCGCCGGTGCCACAGGCATCTTGCGCGAAATCGCCGCCGCCGCAGAGCCGCTGCTGGCGCGGTATCCGGTTCGCGGGATTGGCATCGGCTTTGGTGGACCGGTCGACGCACGCTCTGGGCGCGTGATTACGAGCCATCACATCGAAGGCTGGGACGAGTTTCCGCTGGTCGAGTGGTGCGGCAAGACGTTCGGGTTGCCCGCATGGATCGGGAATGATGCCGACCTGGCGGGCCTGGCCGAAGCGTCGCTCGGCGCGGGGCAGGGGGCGAATCCCGTGTTCTATGTGACGATCGGCACCGGCATCGGCGGCGGGCTAATCGTCGACCGCCGCGTGTTCCAGGGACACGGCCGAGCGGCGGCCGAAATCGGTCATCTGCGTCCCGGATTGCTCGCGGATCGGCCCGAGGAAACGGTCGAGTCGATGGCCAGCGGGCTGGGAATTGCCGCCGCTGCGCGCGAGCGCATGGTGCCCGAGGCCACCCGGCTGCTCAGCCCGCATCTCGGCGGCGGCCGGTTAGGCCCGGAGCACATGCGACAGCGGTTGATCGAAACCGAGGCCGCGGCCGAGGAACACGCGGCCGACTTGTGGGAACGCTGCGACGGGCGGCTCGAACAGCTCACCGCGCGGCACGTGGTGGCTGCGGCGGCCGAGGGCAACGAACTGGCCCTCGAGGTTCTCCAGCGGGCCTGGCAGGCGTTGGGCTGGGCGATTGCCCAGGTCATCACGCTTGTTTCGCCCGAAAAGATCGTGATCGGCGGAGGAGTGTCGTTGGCCGGCGAAACGCTGTTGTTCGAACCGCTTCGCGCGCAGGTGGCGCGGTATGTCTTTCCGCCGTTGGCCGACAGCTACGAGATCTGCCCGGCCGCCCTGGGCGAGGAAATGGTGGTCTTCGGCGCGCTGGCGCTGGCGGCACACTCGGCCGTCGAGCCCGACTCTACCGGCTGACGCGCAACGGCGGCGCGTCAGACCAGTCGCTGGTTCCAGCGCTGGCGCACTTCAGGCAGCGGGTATTCGATGATCGGCGGTCGCTGGCGGGCCAGCTCGGCCAACCGCACCCAGCCGCGGGTGACCAGTTCCTCGCGTTGTCGCACGAACTCCGGATCGAGGGTGCGCTTGTCGAGCGGGCCGTCGATCGTGACAGGCGCGAACTTGTCGTGCACGATAAACTGCGCGAGCGTCGGGTTGCAGCGAATGTGTCGCTCGGCCGACGTGTGCAGGGTCTCGGGATCGACGAGGCCGATCACGTAGCGAAGATACAAATCGCTCTCGGTGATCCGACCGACGTCTTCGCCGCAGACATCACAGAGATAGCCGGTCTCGCACTTGGCCATGATTGCGCGCGTCGAGTCAACCGGCGGTCAGGCCGAGGACGTCGTTCATTGTGTACTGTCCGGGTGGACGACCGACCAGCCATTTGGCGGCCGCCAGCGCGCCGTGGGCATAGCAGTCGCGGCTCGTCGCCTTGACGGTCACTTCCAGCGTCTCGCCGAGCAGGCCAAACACGATCGTGTGTTCGCCGGGGTTGTCGCCGATTCGCACGGCGTGATAGCCGATCTCGTTGCGGGGCCGTGCTCCCGGGCGGCCTTCGCGTCCGTGCTGGCTGTGCGATTGTCCCATCTCGGCGGCCACGAGCTGCCCGAACCGCAGCGCAGTGCCGCTGGGTGAGTCTTCCTTGAAGCGGTGATGCCTTTCGATGATTTCGACGTCGACGCCGGCGGGGTTGCCGCGCAGCGCGCGCGCCGCGGTCGAGGTGAGCAGCATCGCGACGTTGACCGCCAGGCTGGTGTTGGGCGACCAGAGCAGCGGAATTTCGCGCGCCGTCAGCTTGAGCTGCTCGACCGTTGCCGGCTCGAGCCCTGTGGTCGCCAGCACCAACGGCCAGCGATGCCGGCGGGCCAGTTCGAGCGCGCGCTCGGCGCCCTCGGGCGTGGAAAAGTCGATCATCACGTCGGCCTCGGCCGTGGTTGCGGCGCTGAGCGGGAGCTGCAGGTTGCCGGCGCCGGCCAACGTGCCGGCGTCCGTGCCGAGCTTCGGATGCGCCGCATGTTCCAAGGCGGCGACGATCCGCAGGCCGGGGTCGGCGGCCCCCAGCGCCACCAGCCGGAGTCCCATCCGTCCACCGGCTCCATGAATGACTACGCGCGAAGGATTGGCAACGTTCAAAGCAAACTCTCCTGACAACGAACAATGGCAGCGACCGGAGGGAGCAAAGCGCGAGCGAATTGCCCGCGCGCGATCCGTATGCGCGGTCAGCTGTAGAGCTTGATGGCCTTGATGATTTCGTCGAGGTCGTTCGATACGGCCACGGCGCGATTGGCGAAAGCTGCCCGTTTGACGCCTCGGCTGCCGAGCACTTCGTTGAACTTGGCCTGGTCGGTCGTATGGTAGGCGACGGTCGCGGTGGGGTCCTTGAGCTGATGGCCGGTCAGGATGCAAACGACGCGCTCGTTCGCGCCGATCACGCCCTCTTGGCGCAGCGCCCGGGCCCCCGCCACGCTCGCCGCGCTGGCCGGCTCGCAGCCCAGCCCGCCGGCGCCGACCTGGGCCTTGGCGTCCATGATTTCTTGATCGGTCGCCATCCGGACCACGCCGTCGCAGACTTCGAGCGCGCGCAGGGCCTTGTTGAGGTTGACGGGCCGATTGATTTCGATGGCGCTGGCGATCGTGTCGGCGCGGCGCTTCTGCCGGTCGAGTTCGTCGTAGTAGTTGCAGGCGATCGACATGTCGGGCGCGCCGCCGTTCCAGCGCAGCTTGCGCGCCTCGTACAGCTCGTAGAGCGTGTTGGCCCCGGCCGCGTTGATGATCGCCAGCCGCGGAATGCGATCGATGAGTCCCAGTTCTTTGAGCTCGGCGAACGCTTTGCCGAACGCGCTCGAGTTGCCGAGATTTCCGCCGGGCACGACGATCCAATCGGGCACTTCCCAGCGCAGCGCCTCGAGCACCCGGTACATGATCGTCTTCTGTCCCTCGAGCCGGAACGGGTTGACGCTGTTGACCAGGTAGATGCCCAGCTCGCGCGAGACTTCTTGCACGCGGTTCATGGCGTCGTCGAAATCGCCGGCGATCTGAACGGTCAGGGCGCCGTAGTCGAGCGCCTGCGAGAGCTTGCCGTAAGCGATCTTGCCCGTGCCCACGAAGATCAAGGCCCGCAGCAGCCGGGTCACCGAGCAATACAAGGCAAGCGACGCGCTAGTGTTGCCGGTCGAGGCACAGGCAGCGCGATTTGCGCCGATTAACCGCGCGTGGGTAAACGCGGCGGACATGCCGTTGTCTTTGAAGCTGCCCGAGGGGTTCATGCCCTCGTACTGCAAGAACAGGTTGCCGGCGGAGACGCCGACATATTCGGCCACGCGGTCGGCCGCGTGCAACAAAGTCTGCCCTTCGCCGATCGTGACGACGCAATCGCGCGGCGCGAACGGCAGCAGGTCGTGAAATCGCCAGACGCCGCTGAACGCCAATGGGTCGTGGCGGTGCGACCACTTGTCCTCGAATTGGCGCAGCGCGCGCGGCGGCCCGACGCGGTCCCAATCGTAGGCCACGTCGAGCAGGTTGCCGCAACTCGCGCAGGCCGTGCGGACTTCCTCGACGCCATAGGTGGCACCGCAGCCCGGGGCAATGCACCGCTGAAACGCGTAGTCGGTCTTGGTCGCGACGGAAATGGTGCTTGCTCCCCGCACAAGGCGGCTTGCCGATTGCATTTGGACGCTTGGGAACAGTCTACGTTTCGCCCGGCGAAGGCTTCAAGGGAAAGCCCGATTCGCCGCCCGGCGGCGCAGCATGCAGGGCGGCACCGGCACAATTCGCCAGGAACTTGCGCGACAAATCGAGAAGCTGCGCTTGCAGTAAATTGACACCCGTTTCGGCGGCACCTAAAATCACAAGTCTCTGCACATCGTGGACGGAGCGTGCAGCGAAGAGCCTTACCGGAGAAGCACTTATGAAGAAGGCCGAGAGCAAGGTTTACAAGGAACGACTGTTGGCGCTGCGGGCGCGGCTGCGTGGCGACGTCAATCAGTTGGCCGATGCAGCGCTGAAAAAGAATCGCGGCGAAGGCAGCGGTGACTTGTCGACCATGCCGATTCATATGGCCGATCTGGGGAGCGACAACTTCGAGCAGGAGTTCACGCTGAGCCTGATGGAATCCGAAGGGGTCACGCTCGAGCAGATCGAGCAGGCTCTCGAGCGGATCGAAGACGGCGTTTACGGCGAGTGCGACGAGTGCGGGGTGAAGATCCCCAAGGCTCGGCTCGAGGCCATCCCGTACACGTCGCTGTGCGTGAAATGCGCGTCGAAAGCCGAGCGGCAGTAGCGTAGCCGCCCGTTGCTTTCGCGGGGGGGCTTGAGCAGCTCACGGCTCAACGGCCACAGTTCGAGCGCCGTTGCAGCCAGGGGTGGCGCCGCTGTTTAATGACCCGTGGCCGCGCGAGCTGCCTGTGCCCAGGGAGGGTCTTCTGCCATGCCAGCGGTGCCGCGAAATCGATGGTTCGTGTTCCTGTTCCTGGCCGTCGGCGGCTTGACGCTCGATTTGGCCACGAAGCACTGGATCTTTCAGCGGTTGGGGATGCCCGGCACACACCACCCCATCCCCATTGTGGGCGACATTCTGAAGCTGGAAACAAACCTCAACGAAGGCGCCCTATGGGGAATGGGCCAAGGTCGCGCCGCGTTGTTCAGTTGTCTGTCGATGGTGGCCGTCGCCGGCATTGTTGGCTGGCTGTTCTGGGCCGGTAACGCGCGCGATTGGCTGCCGACGATCGCCTTGGGAGGAGTTTGCGGCGGGGTGCTAGGAAACCTCTATGACCGGCTCGGTTTCCCAGGGCTGATGTGGCATTTTCCCCCGCGGCGCGTGGGCGAACCCGTTTATGCAGTACGCGATTGGATTCACTTCGAAGTGCCGCAGTGGTTCGATTTTCCAGTGTTCAATATTGCCGACAGCCTATTGGTAGGTGGCGCGTGTCTGTTGATGCTGTTTGCTTTCCGTAGCGAACGCGTGCCGCAGTCGGCGATTGGCCCCGCAACTGCGGCACATTGACGCCCGCCGTAGAGGGGGCGTTTGGGTGTGCAATCGCGCGCAGAGTGCTTCGCGCGCTCTTCAATGTTGCGTGTCAGGCACTCCCAGCGTGCGCAATTTGCCCACGCTTAAAACTTTAAATGCTGCAGTGGCCAAGGCAGCTTGCCGGTGTATAACCTAGGCCTGGGAAGCAATTCGGGGCGAGCTGGCAAACCTCACACACTTCACACACCATTCGCTCGTTCGCGACTGGTCACGTTGTGTTGGTCTATTCGCAGTTGGTAGCAGGATCCTGGATGTGCATGCCGATAACCATGTTGACTTGCCGGCTCACAGATGTTTGGGACAGATCTGGCGTACTTAAAGCTGGTGGCGCTGACCAGTCTCGATGCGCGGGCTGGTCCTCGAGTGCACGTGAACAGAGGGGGCATCGATGAAACTGTCTCGCACAGTCGCCTACGCAATCCAGGCGACCCTGCAGCTAGCCCAGGACAAGACGGGTTCGCCGGTCCCGTGCAGCCGCATGGCAGCGCAGGGGCAGATGCCCGAGCGATTTCTGCTGCAAATTCTCCGCAATCTCGTCACGCACGGCATCCTGCAGTCGTCGCGCGGCGTCGAAGGGGGCTACACGCTGGAGCGCAAGCCCACGGAAATCTCTTTGTTGGATTTGATCGAGGCGGTTGACGGACCTATCGCCAGCGGGATGCCCCTGGGCGATCAACTTCCACCCGGAAGCCGCGATTTGCTCGAAAGCACGCTCCGGGCAATTTCCGACCAGGCGCGTGCAGGATTGGCTGCCGTCAAGTTGTCTGACCTGCTTCCCGACCAGGGCGACTCGCCGGTCGTCGACGTGCCCTCGGCGATCAACTCTCAGCAGACGAACGCCACCTCGTAACGAGGTGGCTGCTTGCGTCTGGCAGCGCCCGCACCGAGGCGCCTCTTTCGACTTCTGGCGGTCGCGCCGCTTCGTGCGAACGCGCTGTGCCGTGCGCTGACCGAGTGTGCGATTGTGCACTGGATCTCTGTGCGATTCGGGCCGCTTCCCGAATACGGCACAATTCAACTAAGTCTTTCGGGGTATACCAATGCGGGGGCTGAACGCCGTTTCTTGCAGCCGATCGGGGGGGTGTGGCGGCCATTGCGGACATTTCTTGGCAATTCGTTGCAATCCACGCGGCCAACTCGGTGATGGCATGCCACTTGCCAATTTGATGGGTGGTTAGCAAGAGCAACCGGCTATCGTCGAGGCAGGGGGAGGGACATCATGAGACTTTCGCACACAGTGAGTTACGGAGTGCGTGCGTTGACGGCGCTGGCCGCTGCCGGGGACTCGAATCCCGTACCATGCCGAGAGTTGGCCCGGATGGCGGATCTGCCGGAGCGCTTTCTGCTGCAAATCCTACGCAGCCTGGTCAATCATGGGCTGCTGGTTTCGACCCGGGGTGTCGAGGGTGGCTACACCCTGGCTCGCCCGGCCACGCAGATCACGCTGCTCGACGTCATCGAGGCGATCGACGGCGATGTCACGCTGGAACTGGCGGGTAGCGGAACCGTGAATCCCATGCTAACCAGCGCCGTGGAAGACGCCACGGAGCGAGTGCGTGAGGAATTGCGCAAGCTGCACTTCGGTCTGTTTGCCGGGCCAGGCGTATCGGGCGGCAAGGTTGCCTCCGAGCAGCGTTGTGCCGCGCCGGCAATTTGCTGAGCGCAGGCGGCTGCCCGCGCGTCCTCCTTGGCAATCGCCACGGGGAGGGGTAGTCTGGCGGCGCGCCGGCAAGTGTTCGCGTGACCGCTCCGGCCAGCGAGGACCGGAGAGTTTCGTGATGCGGCCGCCCGACGAACAGGAGTTGTCTGCCCGGCTAGATGTCGCCACCAAGGCAGCGCGCGAAGCCGGGCAGATCACGCTGCAGTACTTCTGCCGCGACAACTACGCGGTCGAGTTCAAGAGCGATGCGTCGCCGGTGACGGTCGCCGATCGCGAGGCCGAACAGTTTCTCCGCCGCCGAGTGGCCGAATTGTTTCCGGACGACGGTTTTCTTGGCGAGGAATTCTCCGAGGCCGCGGGAACGTCGGGCTATCGCTGGGTTGTCGACCCGATCGACGGGACCAAATCGTTCGTCCAGGGTGTTCCGCTCTACGGCACCATGGTAGGCGTCGAATGGCAAGGGCGCTGCCACGTCGGGGTGCTCTATTTCCCTGGCCTCGATGAGATGGTCTATGCCGCCTCGGGGCAGGGGGCCCATCACGTGCGCTCCGGCCAAGCGCCAAGCCCTGCGCGGGTCTCGCAAGTTGCGAACCTGAACGAGGCCGTCTTCGTCACCACGTGCGTGGGGGATTTTGCCCGCTTTGGCAAAGGCCCTGCTTACCCGGCGCTCGAAGCGGCATGCCGCGTCACGCGCACCTGGGGCGACTGTTATGGCTACTTGCTCGTCGCCACCGGACGCGCGGAAGTGATGGTCGACCCGGTGATGAACGTCTGGGACGCCGCGGCGGTGCAGCCGATTCTCGAAGAGGCCGGCGGCACATTTACCGATTGGGCCGGCGAGCCGACGATTCACCATCGCGAGGGCCTGGCCACCAACGGCAGGCTGCTCGAGGCGGTGCTCGCCCATACGCGCCCTCACGCGGGCCGGTTCGCGACCGCGAGCGGGTGATCGGTCAGGGCGCAGCGCCCGCCGCCAACGCCGCACCGACGGCCGTGTCGAGTTCGGTCAGGCCCTGATCGCGGTTCACTTCGTAATGGCCGACGTGGTAGTGCGCCACGCGACCGTCGCGCCCGACGACCACGAACAACGGTAACCCTGCGCCCGCGCGGCGCGGATCGCCGAATTGCTTGAGTAGCGCGCCGGCGTCGAGCAGGAGCGGATAGCTCAGGTTCATGAATTCCTGCAGTTTTCGCACGCTGCGGGTCGCCGCGCCGCGCAGTTGCTCATCGCCCAGTCGAGTGTCGACCGCCACGCCATACACGGCCACACCCTGCGCGCGGCGCTGACCGTAAAGAAAATCGAGATAACCGATCTGGCCGTACGGCTCCTTGAGCGGCTCATCGCGGTAGTCCCAGAAGTGCAGCACGGTGACTTTGCCGCGCAGGTCGGCTTGCGTGAGCCCACCGTGGCCCAAGCCGGGGATGTCGAAGGGCGCCACCTCCGTGCCGGTGAATTCGCGGACGAGTTTGGCCACGTCGTCAACACGCTCAGTCTGGTTGGCCAGATCGTTTTCCGCCGCGCGCAGCAAGTTGGCCAATGGGCCGGCGCCATGTGCCTCGCGCAGCTTGGGCAGATTGTCGGCCAGCAAACTCACCTGAGCGGCGTTCCATTGCACGGATTCCTGGCGAGGTTCGAGCTGGAGCTGCTGCTTCAGTTCGGCCAGTGACTTGAACGTGGCCAGGGTGGTGTCACGCGTGGCAGAATTCAGAGTCTCACGGCCGGCCAGTTGCAGGGCCAACTCGTATTCGACCCCCATACCCATGAACACGCGTTCCTTGATGGCCAAAACCAGCGGCCCGGAGGTCTCGATCCACGTGGTGCGCTGTCGGCCATAAGGATTGTCGAGCGCGACTTCCCGCGCACGGCCGCCCAGCAGTTCGACTTCGCCCCGGTAGGTGGAAGGTGCGGTCGCCGGTCCCCAGGTGTGGCCCGGCTCGATGCCATCGGGCAGGTCAGCCATGAGCGGCGCGATCGGCACGATGCTCGTACCGTCTCCCCGGTCGTAGAGCAGTGCGGGTCCGCTCGCTGCGCCGGCCGGCTCGCCCCGCTCGTTCAGTTCCCAGACGCCGAAGCGTTCGATCCAGGGCCACTGGCCGCGTCCTTGCTCGTCGAGCAACCAATCGAGTCGCGTCCCGCCCTGGTTGTGCTCGGCAACCAAGACCGACAGGTCGAAGTTTTTCTGAGCCTCGCCGGGCACCCCGTCGCGCCCCATTTCGGCGATCGACCCGCGGTAGACGAGCAGGGTACCTGGCTCAAGCGCGGGATCGGCTCCGAACGCGGCCGCAAGCAAGCAGGTGAGCAGTGCCGGGGACATGTGAGTTTCTCGTTGGGCGGCGGCGGTTTACGACCGAGATTGTAGCCTGCCTGCGGCCGAGGCTGGGCGAAAAAGCTCGCCCGCGCGCTCGCCTTGAGCGATTGTCCGGTACCGGTATACTGGTGGTTTCCTTCCAATCAGCTCGAGCGTCCCAGGGACGTGCAATCGCCGGAGTCGTGTCATGGCCAGGGTTTGTGAAGTTTGTGGCAAGCGCCCCATCTTGGGCAACCGCGTCACCACGCGCGGTAAGGCCAAGTACTTGGGTGGCGTCGGTACCAAGGTGACCGGCATTTCGCGCCGCCAATTCAAGCCCAACCTGCAGCGGGTTCACGTGACCGAAGGTAAGACGAACAAGACCAAGCTCGTCTGCGTGACCTGTCTCCGCAGCGGCGCCGTGGTCAAGGCGGTTCGCAATCAGCCTTTCCGCTTGCCGGCCGGCGCCGAAAAGGCCGCCGACAAGAAGTAACCGCCCCGCTGCCGAGGGCTCGGTAGCTTCGCGTTTGCCGTTGAAGATTGGGCCGCCCGCGGAGCCGGGCGGTCGCCTTGGGCACTCTGGCCACTCGCATGTCGCTGTCGCGTGAGCAAGTCGAAATGGTTTCGCTGCTGGCCCGGTTGAGCCTCACCGCAGCCGAGCTCGACCGAATGACGGCCCAACTGGCGTCGATCGTCACCTATGTCGAGCAACTCGGCGAGGTCGACACCAGCGCTGTCGAACCGATGGCGCACGCCGTCGAGCTGTCGGGAGTGTTTCGCGCAGACGAGCTGCGGCCGAGTTTGCCGCGCGAAGCGGCGCTGGCCAACGCCCCGCAGCAGGACGGAGAGTTCTATCTCGTACCGGCCGTGTTGGGCTGAGCTGCGATGTCGCTTGTCGAACTGACTGCCACCGAGATGCTTGCCGGCCTCGAAGCGGGACAGTTCACCTCGGTCGAGTTGACCCAGGCCTGCCTGGCGCAGATTCAACAGCACGACGGGCGCATCGGCGCATTCTTGAAGGTCTTGGGCGACGCGGCCCTCGAACGCGCTGCCGAGATCGACGCCCGTCGCCGCCGCGGGGGCCCGGTCGGTCGCTTGGGGGGCGTGCCAGTCGCCGTGAAGGACTTGCTCTGCACGCGCGGCGTGACGACCACGTGCGCCTCGCGGATGCTCGAGGGTTTTGTCCCGCCTTACAATGCCACGGTTATCGACCGTTTGCACGCGGCCGATGCCGTGATCGTCGGCAAGACGAATCTCGACGAATTCGCCATGGGCGGATCGACCGAGAATTCGGCGTTTCAAAAGACGCGCAACCCTTGGGACGTCGAGCGCACGCCCGGCGGTTCCAGCGGCGGCGCGGCCGCTTGTGTGGCGGCATCGATGGCGCCCTTGTCGATCGGTACCGACACGGGCGGTTCGATCCGCCAGCCGGCCGGATTGTGCGGTGTCACCGGGCTGAAACCGACGTACGGCCGCGTCAGCCGGTTTGGGCTCGTGGCGTTTGCCAGCAGCCTCGACCAGATTGGTCCACTGGCACACACGGCCGAAGACGCGGCGTTGCTGTTGGAGGTGATCGCCGGGCACGATCCGCTCGATTCGACCAGCGTCGATCGTCCCGTTCCGGCCTATTCGCAGACGGTCCGCCAGCCCTTGGCCGGGTTGCGCGTGGGTCTGGTCCGCGAGCATTTTGCCGCAGGCCTCGACGCCGACGTCGAACGGGCCGTGCGCGACGCGGTGCGGGTCTACGAATCGCTGGGCGCCAAGGTCCACGAGGTGTCTCTGCCGCATAGCAAGTACTGCGTGGCCACCTACTACATCATCGCCCCGTGCGAGGCGTCGAGTAACCTCGCGCGATACGACGGCGTGCATTACGGCTATCGCACGGCGACCGACGTCACGGCCGAAGCGACCGACGACGAAGGGGCGCTCGTAGCCATGTATCGGCGTAGCCGGGCCGAGGCGCTGGGACCCGAGGTCAAGCGGCGGATCATGCTCGGCACCTACGCTTTGAGCGCCGGTTACTACGACGCTTATTACCTCAAGGCCCTCAAGGTCCGCCGGCTGATTCGCCAAGATTTCGACCGAGCCTTCGAGCAGGTCGATCTGATCGCCGGTCCCGTGACGACGAGCTGCGCATTCAAGATCGGAGAAAAGGTCGACGACCCGTTGGCCATGTACCTGGTCGACCTGTACACGGTCAGTGCGAATCTGGCCGGCATCGGCGGGCTGGCGCTGCCCTGCGGCTACAACGCCCAGGGCCTGCCGATCGGCCTGCAATTGCAGGCGCCGCCGTTCGAAGAAGAGCGGCTGTTGCGGGCCGCCCATATGTTCCAGCAGGCCACCGATTGGCATCGGCGGAGGCCTGCGCTATGAGCGACGCGCCGTACGACATCATCATCGGGCTGGAAGTCCACGTGCAGTTGCAGACGCAGAGCAAGCTGTTCTGCGGCTGCAGCACGAAATTCGCCGCGCCGCCGAACACGCAAACCTGCCCGATCTGCATCGGCATGCCCGGCACGCTGCCGGTGATGAACCATCGGGCGTTTCAACTCGCGTTGCGCGCGGCCGTCGCGCTGAATTGCGAGATTGCCCCGTTCACCAAGTGGGATCGCAAGAACTACTACTACCCCGACCTGCCGAAGGGCTATCAAATCAGCCAGTACGATTTGCCATTTTCGCAACACGGCTGGCTGGAGATCTATGATCCCAAAGGCAAGGTCGAACACAAGCGCGTAGGCATCACCCGGGCGCACCTGGAAGAAGACGCCGGCAAAAGCATGCACGACGAGCATGCCGGCAAGGCCGATAGCAAGATCGACCTGAACCGCGCCGGCACGCCGCTCGTGGAAATCGTCTCCGAGCCCGACATGCGCTCGCCGGCCGAGGCCAAGGCCTATCTGACCGAGCTGAAGTTGCTGCTGACCTATCTGGGCGTGTCCGACTGCAACATGCAGGAAGGCAGCCTGCGCGTCGACGCGAATATCAACCTGCATGTGCACACGCCCGCGGGCAAGGTGCCGACCCCGATCGTCGAGGTCAAGAACGTCAACAGTTTCCGCGCGGTCGAACGGGCCATGGCATACGAGGCGCAGCGCCAATACGACGCGTGGCAAGAGACGGGCAAACGCCTGGGCGATGTCCCCAAGACGACGCGCGGCTGGGACGACGTGAACAACGTCACCTACGAGCAGCGCCACAAGGAGGAGTCTAGCGACTACCGCTACTTCCCCGACCCCGACCTGGTGCCGGTGCGGGTCAGCGAGGCCGAGGTCGAACACGTGCGCGCCAGTCTGGGCGAGTTGCCCTCGCAGTTGCGCGAACGCCTGGAGCGCGAGCAGGGGATCACCACCTACGACGCCGACGTGCTCGTCAACCAGGGGCGCGAGCTGGTCGACTATTACCTGGCCCTGGCGACGGCCTGCGGCGACGGCAAACAGGCCAGCAACTGGATGCAACAAGACGTGCTCCGCACGTTGAACGAAACCAGCCGGACGATCGGCCAGTTCAATCTCACGCCCGCGACGTTGGCCGATCTGCTACGGCGCGTCTCGGCCGGCGAAGTGGCCACGAGCCGGGCGCGCGACGTGTTTGCCCGGATGGTCGAGCGTTCGGAGTCTGCCGCCGAGGCGATGCAGGCCTTGGGCATCGAGCGAATCGACGAGTCGGAGTTAGTGGCCATGTGCCGCGAACTGCTGGCAGCCAATCCGAAAATCGTGGCCGACCTGAAAGAGGGGAAGCAGCAAGCCGCCGGCGCCTTGGTCGGCCAGGCCAAGAAGCGCAATCCCAACGTGAACCCCGGTCGCGTTCGCGAACTGTGCTTGGAGCTGGCGGCCGAGTTCTAGGCGCGCTTCTATCGCGCCGCCCGGCAGGGTAGGATCGCTTGTCAGGGGGTGTCCGCCGCGGTGGTGTCGAGCCCCGGCGATTTCGGCCGAATGAGGTTGCCGCCATGAGGTTCGGCGCAGGCAGTCGAATGTGGTCCTTGGCCGGTGTCGTTGCCGTGGCGGGGTTGTTGCTGGGCTGCGAGCCCCTGCTGGCGGCAGAGCCCTCGGCCGGCGTTGAACCTGCGCCATCCGTCTCTGCGCCCTCCGAATCAGCGCCGCCCGATTCTGCGCCAACCCAGGCAGGGCCAACCCAGGCAGGGCCAACCCAGGCAGGGCCAACCCAAGAAGGGCCGCCTCAGGAAGCGTCGCCACAAGCAGGAGACGATTCCCAGGCTTCCGACCCCGCGCCGGCTGACCAGGCACCGCAAGCCGCCACGCCGGCCGCCCCCGAGGCCCCGTCGGCGGACCCGGTGAGCAAGGCCGAGGCGCTGCAGTTTGTCGGTGCGATGCAGGCCGCGATCGAAGCGGGCGATCCCGCGCAAGTTGGCGCGCTGGTCAACTTCGAAGCCGTGGCGCGCAAGGCGATGGGCGGCATTCGCATTGGCGATAGCTATCGGGAGCGCTTCCTCAAGGAGATGCTCGAAGAGCAACAGTCGCTGGCCAGTTGGGGGCATGGCCTGGTGAGCGAGGCGAGTGCCGGCACGGACTACGGCTTGTTGCGTCTGCAGCAGTTGACGAACGCAGATCCGAGCAAGGTTCGCACCTATGCCATCTTTCGCCATAAGCTCTCCGACGTTCGGTTGAACTACTACAACTACGAATTGGGCCGTGCGGCCGACGGACACGTGCAGGCGGTCGATATCTGGGACTCGGCCTCGGGCAACTGGATGTCGACCGAATGGCGACGGCGCTTCATGCCGCGCGTGATCGAAGCGAATCCCAATCTCGAGATCGCGCTCAAAGCCAGCGAGGTGGCCCTGGCCAAGGCCGACGATGCGATCATGGCGCTGATCGCCGATTTCGGCGCGCAGGATCATGCCGCGGTCCTCGACAAATATGACCAGTTGCCCGAGGTCGTGCGCAGCGACAAGACGTTGATGCTGCTCCGACTGGCGTCCTTGCGCGCGTCGCGACCTGCGGAGTTCAACCTAGCGCTCGAACAATTTCGCAAGGCGTATCCGCGCGACATGGCCGGCGACATTCATGGGCTCGACTTTCACGTGAGCCGCAAGGAATACGTCGAGGCCTCGCATTGCGCCTTGCGCATGGACCAGGCGATCGGCGGTGATGCGTACCTGAAATCGCTCGCGGCAAACTTCCTGATTCGCGCCGACAAGGTGGCCGAAGCCAAGGCCGTAATCGCGGCGGCGTTGAAGCTCGACCCGAACATGCTCGAGCTCTATCTCACTGCCTTCCAGATTGCCGTCGAGCAAAATCAAATCCCCGAGGCCATTCGCTGGCTCGAGGCGATGCAGAAGCAGTTCCAGGAGGAACCCGCCGGGCTCGAGACCGACCGGCAATACACGGCACTCGTCAAATCGAACCAGTTCGTCCAGTGGCGGGCCAAGCACCCGCCGCCGGATGTGATCGCGAAATCCCTGATCGAGTCACCCACGCCGCTCACCGAGATCGAAGTGCAGCGAGTCACCGCGGCCTTGGAGAAGGCCGCCGTGGTCCTCGACTCGGCCAAGCTCAACGGCCAGGTCGACTGGGCCCGGGTCGCGGCGCAAGCCGTCAGCGGGTTGAAATTGCCCGACGGCCTGCGGCGCGACGTCGTGAAGGCTGCGCAGCGCGGCGGCCGTGGCGGTTTTGCCCCGATGGTGACGGCCGCAACCCGCGAGGGCGGGCGCTACGAGACGGTGCGCTGCTACCAGCATCAAGGCAAGTGGCACGCGCTGATGCGCCTTATCCGCCGAGATCTGTGGGTTGACTATCACCTGTTGACGATGGTCCGCACTCACGCCGGTCGGCCGATGATCTCCAACGTCTACGACTTCGCCACGGGGCAAAGTTTCGTATCGGCGCAGCGCGAGTCATTGATCAATTCGCAAGAAGCGATCGCCACGATCCAGAACAAGACGGTCAAGATGCAGATGCGCGACCGTGCGCGAACCCTGGACCGGATGTTGCGGCAAAGCCGCAGCCAGCAGCCCAAGGACGCCCTGGCCACGCTCCGTACGCTGCCCGAGAGCCAGCGCAAGAATCGCACGCTATTGCTCAAGGAAATGGAACTGGCCATGCAGGTTGGCCCGGACGAGTGCGAGCAGGTGCTGGCCAGGCTGCGCGCCGCGTACCCCAATGATCCCGCGACGATCTACGTGACCGCGCACCTCTATTACCTGCAGACGCGGCCACAAGAGGCGCTCGATGCCCTGGGAAAGCTCGACAAATTGATCGGCGGCGATTTGTATCTGCAATTGCTGATGGCCCGGCAATATGTGCTGATGAAAGACTTTACCCAGGCGCGGGCAGCGATTCAGAAGGCCATCGACGGCGGCCTGGCGACGCGTGATGCGTACATCAACATGGTGGTCGTGGCAGCGCAAGAGATGAACGCGCCGGTGGCCCTCGAGTGGCTCGACGCGTTGGTGGCGAAATTCCAGACCGACTTCGCGGAGATCGGCGAAGTGGTCGCGCAAGTCCCGGACTTCTTCCGGTCGCCGGAGTTTGCCGGATGGCTCAAGCAGCACGATCGTACGCTGGAAGAGGTTACCCCGATCGGCTTTGACCCTGCGCTGGCCGGCGATGCCCAGGGCGGCGAACCGAGCGCCGACGCTACTCCGGCGGCTGGCAGCCCAACCGAAGCGCCGGCCGATGGCTCCGCGCCGCCGGCCGGAGATCCGGCTGCAGCGCCCTCGGCTCCCGAATCGCCCGCGGGTCCGGATGGTGGGGCACCTGCCGCGCCGGAAGGCGGCACTGCGCCGCCTGCGGAATCGCCGCCCGGTGAATCCCCGCCGACAGAATCTCCTCCTTCCGAGCCCGCGCCGGCAGCGAACCCTCCGCCATCCTGAGCCAGCTTCAGCGTGCTGGCGCCGCCGCGCCAGCGGCGCTGTGCGAAGCTGCGCAAGTCTTAGCGGCGCCGTTGCGACCGCCACAAGTTCCCCTCTCGGCAAAGTCGATGAGCGACACCGGGAGGGACGCACATGTACCGCACACTGAGCCGGGTTGCGCTGGGATTGTTCCTGGCTGTCCTGGTGCATCTGGCCACGCGGAGCCATGTGCAGTTTCCGCTCGAGCCGGGCCAGGTCTACGCCGTGGCCACGCTTTCGAACACGGCCGAGTTCGATCTCCCGTTTGCCGACGGCGACACGCAATATTTGCTGGTTGCCACGAACCAGGCAGCCGAGTGTACAGGCCGGCACTTCGAGCTCGCGGCCGAGCCGGTCGCAGCGGCACAAATCGCTCCGCTGCGGAAGATTGCTCCCCTGGCGCGGCAACAGTTGGTGGCGACGATTCCTGCCATGCCACAAGTCAAACAGCCTGCGCCCGCGCCCGAGCAGAGGGTCTTCTGGCTCGAGGTAGCCGGTGAACCGCAGGCCGCATCGGCGCGGCGCCAGCAAGTCGTCACGCGGCTGGCCGGCGAAGGGGCCCACGTGCGGATCTGGCTCGACGTGAACGACCAGGTTGACTCCGCCTGGGTCCGCGAGGTGATCAACGGGTTTGAATCGCAGGTCCGCCCCACGGCGGCGCGCTATGTCGGCCTGCCCGCCGACGTCGATGGCGACGGCTGCTTCGGTATCGTCGTCACCAGTTGGCTGCATCGCTTGGCAGGTGGCCGGATTGCCCTGGGCGGTATGGTCCAATCCGACGATTACGATGCCAGCGCCACGGAGACCGATGCCAACCGCGCCGATGTGCTGTATCTGAGCGCGGAGTTGGCGCGGGGGCCGCACCTGCAGACGGTGCTGGCGCACGAATTCGCCCATGCCGTCTGCGGCAGCGGGCGGCTCGAGCATCAGTCGCTGTTGTTTTCGTCCCGGCACGAAGAGTCGTGGCTGAACGAGGCGATTGCCCACGTCGTCGAGAATCTGCACAGTGACAACTGGTCGAATCTCGACCACCGCGTGTCGCAATTCCTGGCCCAGCCCGAGTCGACGCCGCTGGTCGTGCCCGACTATCAGGCGGCCGGCTTGTTTCGGGCCGCGGCCCCGCGCGGCAGCACCTATTTGTTCCTGCGGTGGTGCGTCGAACAGTATGGGCCGGGGCTGTTACCCAAGCTGATCTACTCGGGCCGCAGTGGCGTCGCCAATCTCGAGGCGGCCACCGGCGAACCGTTCTCCGAACTGTACCGTCGTTACGCGGCCGACCTGTTTCTGCAGGCGCTGACTGCAGACGGCAAGCAAGCCACCGGCGTGCTGCCGCGGGTCGATTTGGGTGGCGAACTGGGCACGCGCGGCCTGGCGGGCCCGCGGTTCGAATTCTGGGATCTGGCGGCCGGGGAATCGTTGCACCGCGCCGCCCAGGTGACGGGAACGGGCAGCAAATACTTCGTAGTGACGGCGCCGGAAAAAGGGGTGCGCCGGCTGCGAATCACCGCCGAGCGCGGGGCGTCGCTGCAGGTTTCCGTGGTCCGCTTGCGGGACCCCTTGCCGCGGCTGTCGCTGGCCGCGCGCATGACGCCGGACGGCGAGTGCCAGCTCGAGCTGCGCGAAAACGGCGGCCATCGGCTGCGCGTCGATCGAGTGGCCTGGGAGCCCTTGTCCGGCACGGTCAACGCTCAGCCCGGGCCGCAGACGACCTGTCTGCATCGTGCGGCCCTGGCGCAATGCTTCGGGACGACGACCTTGGCGCCAGGCGAAGTGCTGACCGGTGTCCCCGGCGATTTGGCGCGAGCACCGCGAGGGCCTCTCGCGGTGAACGTGGTCGGGTATGATGACGACGGTCGGCGGATCACGTCGTGGGCCACGCTCGATCTCGGCGCAGCCGGGATTCGCGTCGCATCGGCTCCCGACGACACCCGCCGCAAATAGTCGTTGTCCGGCACTCGTTGCGCGTCGCGCCTGCATGTCTCGCCATATCATCACGCTGACCACCGATTTCGGGCCGCAGAGCGCCTACGTCGCGGCGCTGAAGGGCGTGATCTTGTCGATTCACAACGATGCCCGGTTGATCGACCTGACGCATGCCATTGGGCCGCAAGACGTGCGGCAAGGCGCGCTGGTCCTGGCCATGGCTTGTCCCTGGTTCCCGGCCGGGTCGCTGCACGTGGCCGTGGTCGACCCGGGCGTGGGCACCGCGCGCGAACTGATCTATGCCGAAATCGAAGGCCGTGCCTACCTCGCGCCGGACAATGGGCTGCTCAGCGCGCTGACGCGCCGCGCGCGGCCGACCATGCTGCGCTATCTGCGCAACCGCGAGCACTGGCTGCCCGAACAGTCACACACGTTTCACGGACGCGATATTCTGGCGCCGGCGGCCGCGCATCTGAGCCGGGGGCTCGATCCGGCCGCGCTGGGCCCCGAGGCCGAACGCCTCGTTGAATTGTCCTGGCCCGAGCCAATCCCGGGGGATCGAGCACTGAGCGGCGAAGTGCAGTTGGTCGACTCGTTCGGCAACCTGGTGACCAATATCGAGCACGAGCACCTCGCGGCGATCGCGGCCGAGCCCGAGCTGCGGATTCGCTGTGGCCCCGTGACGGCCGTGGGCCTGCAGCGCACCTACGGCGAGCGTCCGGCGGGCCACGTCGTCGCGCTGATCGGTTCGAGCGGCTGCCTCGAAATGGCGGTCGTCGACGGCAACGCGGCGCGGCGCTATTCTTTGGGCGTGGGTGCGCCCGTCTTGTTGACCTGGTAAAGGTCGATCGCTTCGCGGGCCGTTTCCGTCTCCGCCTCTCGAGCCTGGCATGTCCGAACCGACCCGCGAACAACTTCTCGATTGGGACCGGCGCTACGTCTGGCACGCGTTTACGCAGATGGCCGAGTACGAGCCGCTGGTGATTCGCGAGGCGCGGCGGCACACGCTGGTCGACCTCGACGGCCGCGAATTCCTCGACGGCGTCAGCAGCTTGTGGTGCAACGTGCACGGCCATCGCCATCCGCGCTTGGACGCGGCCTTGCGCGAGCAACTCGATCGCGTGGCTCACGTCACGCTCTTGGGCTCGTCGAACGTGCCGGCGATTCGGCTGGCGCAGCGGCTCGTCGAGTTGGCGCCGCCGGGGCTCGAGCACGTGTTCTACTCCGACGACGGGGCCACGGCGGTTGAGGTGGCGCTGAAGATGGCGTTTCAGTATTGGCGCCAGCGCCCCGATCCCCGCCCGGAGAAAAGCTTGTACGTCACGCTGGGCGACGGCTATCACGGCGACACGATCGGCAGCGTGAGCGTCGGCGGCGTCGAGCGGTTTCACGCGTTGTTCGCGCCGCTGTTGTTCGAGACGCTGCGCCTGCCCACGCCGCGGCTGTATCGGCTGCCCGAGGGCGTCAGCCGCCAGACGGCCTGCGCGTATTTCCTGGGGCAATTAGAGGCAGTGCTCGAGCGCGACGCGGCGCGGATCGCCGCGGTAGTGCTCGAGCCCCTGGTCCAGTGCGCGGCCGGCATGATCGTCCACCCGCCGGGCTTTCTCGCCGGGGTGCACAGGCTCACGCGGCGCCACGACGTGTTGTTGATCGCCGATGAAGTGGCCGTCGGCTTCGGCCGCACCGGGCGGATGTTCGCCTGCGAGCACGAAGGCGTAGCGCCCGACTTGCTCTGCCTGGCCAAGGGCCTGACCGGGGGCTATCTGCCGCTCGCGGCCACGCTGGCGACCGACGAAATCTTTCAGGCGTTTCTCGGCACGTTTGCCGACTCGAAGACCTTTTATCACGGGCACACCTACGGCGGCAACCCGCTGGGCGCCGCCGTGGCCTTGGCGAATCTCGACGTGTTCGCTGAAGAACGCACGCTCGCCCGTCTGCCGGCCAAGATCGAACGGCTTGCCCGGCATCTGGAGCGGATCGCGCGGCACCCGCACGTGGGCGACGTCCGGCAGGTGGGCCTGATCGCCGGCATCGAGTTGGTGCGCGATCGCGCGACGGCCGAGCCGTTTCCGTGGCCTGAGAAGCGCGGCTACCGGGTTTGCGACGTGGCCCGGTCGCAGGGCGTGTTGTTGCGGCCACTGGGCAACGTCGTGGTGATCATGCCGCCGTTGAGCATCGAGTTGAACGAGCTCGACGCGATCGTGGCCGCCGCCGAGGCCGGTATCGACGCCGCGACGCGCGACTGAGCCGCCGTTAAGGCCGTCGGCAACCGGCGGCAGGCTGCGTTCGGCGCGTGAGGCCTTGAGTCCGGCCGCGGCGCGGACCGTCGCCTTTCCCCGTGCTCTTGCTGTGTCTAAAGTAGTGCCGAGCGAGCACTGCGGGGGATCTGCGATTGCCGGGTCCGGCCGTGACGAAGCGTGCTTTGCTCGCAGGGTTGTTCGATACACGATGCTTGGAGAAATTGCTGTGACCAGGTGGCCTGCCTCGATCTTCCTGCCGTTGGTTGCCGTTGTCTTGGCCTGTGCGAGCGTGCCTGCCGCGGCCGAGACCTGGGGCGAGAAGCTCGGCTACCCGGCCGGCAAAAAGGTGCTCATCCTGCACGCCGACGACATCGGCATGTGCTACGAGGCCAACCAGGCGGCCAAGGAACTGCTCCCCGCCGGGGTCATTCAATCGGCCGCGATGATGGTGCCGTGTCCCTGGTTTCCGGAAATCGCTGCCTGGTATCTCGAGCATCCCGATTTTGACATGGGCCTGCACCTGGCGCTCACCAGCGAGTGGAAGTACTATCGCTGGGGGCCCGTCGCGCCGGCGAGCGAAGTTCCCGGACTGCTCGACAAGAAGGCCCAGCAGCGCTATCTCTGGCCCGACGTGCTGCCGGTGGCGATGAATGCCTCGCCGGCCGAAATCGAGCGCGAGATCCGCGCGCAGCTCGCCCGCGCCTTGGAGCTGGGCATCAAGCCGAGCCATATCGACACGCACATGGGCACGCTCTACGCCCGGCCCGACTACACGGCGGTCTACATGAAAGTGGCCGAGGAGTTTCGCATCCCGGCGATGGTGATCGAGAACACGCCCGAGGTGATGGCGAAATTCAAGCGGCAGGGCTACCCGATCACCGATCAGCTCCGCAAATTGATCGACGCCTACAAGCTGCCCAAGCTCGACGATTTCGACGCGGTCGACGAGGGTAAGACGTACGACGAGAAGCTGAGCAACTTTTTTGCCGAGGTGCGCAGCCTGCGGCCCGGCATCACCGAACTGATCTTTCACCCCAGTGCCCCGTCCGAGGGCCTCAAGCACATCACCGGCTCCTGGCAGCAGCGCATCTGGGAGTATCAGATGTTCTCCGACCCGCGCGTGCAGGAGTTCCTGAAGACCGAGGGCATCGTCTTCACGAACTGGAAAGAGATCATGCAGCGGTTCGACGAGCGGGCGGGCGCGACCGCAAAATAGTGCTGGCGCAGGGACGACAGCAGCCTGCATGGTCTGCGATCGCTCCGGTACAACCGGAACTTTGATGCCCCCCGCGCAGGAATGCTCGTTGGCCGACCGATCCAATCGACTGGCGCAGCAGGAAGCTGCGCAATCCCAGGCGGAGACAGTCGCATGGACGCGATACGGCGGCTCGGGTTGCTGGTGCTCGTGGCGTGGCTCGCGCTGGCAGCTTCTCGCCAGGCCCGGGCGCAGTCGTTCGGCATCGAGTTGCATAACACGCTCATGCCGGCCTCGGGCGGGATGGCGGGCGCGAGCCTCTCGCGTCCCCAGGACGTGCAATCGGCGATCAACGGCAACCCGGCCACGCTGACGCAGTTCCGCGGCACGCAGTTCGGAATGGGCGGCGCGTGGGCCGAGCCCACCTACAACATCACCCAACTGGCGCCCTTGCCGCTGGTTGGAGTATCGCCTTACTCCGATCGCTCGGGCACACCGGGCGGCACGGTCCCCAACATCGGCGTCACGCAGGATTTGTCGGCCTTGGGCCTGCCGGCGACGTTCGGCATGGGCCTGATGACCAGCGCCGGTGCCGGCGTCGATTTTCGCGGAGTGCCGGCGTCGAACGGCACGTCGGCCCAGTACCTGGCGCTCGACGTCGTGACGGGCATGGGCATCGACGTGACCCAGCGGCTCTCGCTCGGCGCTGGACTGACCTTGGGCAATTCGTTCCTCGACGGTCCCTTCACCGACACCGGAGGCATGGTGCCGGCCTATGGCTTGCGCGGAACGCTGGGCGCAAATTACGCCGTCAGCGAGTTCACCACGGCCGGTGCCTATTGGCAGACCGACAAGCACTTCACGTTCGACGACGCGGCGTCGGTAGGAGCGCCGTTCAATCGGACCTTCGACGTCGAGTTCGAGCATCCCGAGAATTTCGGCCTGGGCCTGGCCAACAACAGCCTGGCCAGCGGGCGACTGCTGCTGGCCGTCGACGTGCTGTACAAGCTCTATGGCGAGGCCGACTTCCTCGATCGGCTGTACGACAACCAATGGGTCTATCAATTCGGGATGCAATACTCCGCCACGAAACGCCTGCGATTGCGGACCGGCTACGCCTACAACGAAAACCCCATGGCCGACGCGCAGATCACTTCGATCGGCGGCGTCCCGTTGCCCGACGGCGTGCCCGCGCTGCGCTACATCCAGGGCCAGTTTGCGGCCATCTGTCAGCATCGCTTCACGGCGGGCTTCGGCATGCGCGACGCGCTGCCGGGCCTGGACATGGACTTCTTTGCCGGCGGGATGTTCGAAAACACGGACCAATTCGCCGCGACGATCGCCCGGGTCGAGAGCTACTGGGTGGGCTTGGGTATGACCTGGCGCTTTGGCCGCGGTGCCAGCGAGCCGATCGGCGTGGCCGATCACTGGTCTCGCGACTGATCGCTTGCCGGCACGCGGCCAAGGTCGGCTGGGGCCACCTGCTCGTCATGGGCCAACTCTCCCGGCACAGGGCTGTCGCAGCGCATGGTTCGCTGGAGACAAGTAGGCCGGATCGCGCAGGGAAGCATGCCTACGCCATGATTCCGGTGCGTGCTACGGCATCAGCAGCATGATGCCGGCTCCGGTCTCTCGGAGGAAGTCGGTTCAGCGCCATCGCCAGTGCCACTTCGCTCCAGCCGGTGCCCCCAACCGGCCGGAGCGAGTGACACAACGCCGCCTCCTGCGGATTCTGTCGAACCGAAGAAGCTCCCTTTCGCGACTATCGTCGCCGCATGGATCTGTATTCTGGACAGCCTTGCTGATCACGATACGCCTGAAGAAATGGTGGCCCCCGGACGTGACGGCAGAGGTCGTTGTCCCCGCCAGCGATGCTTCAGGCCGGTGCGTCCTCGCCGATTGCGGGACCGCCACGCGAAAGACTTCGAACGCGAACCCGAGACGCGCGAGACGATGACCTACATCACGATTGTCGACCCGCTGATACGCCGCTGGGCAAGCATCTATCGTGCATGGTGGCGCGTCCTTCGAGGACGTTACCTCCCGAGGCGTCTCCATAACGGGATCAATCCGCACAGGGCAATCGCCAACAGAACAATCGTCGAAGGTTCTGGTACGTTGTAGATCAGCAGGCCCGTTGCCACGATGTAGCCTTGAAGCGTGGCTGAAACATCAATGGGCGATGTCATCAGCATCACGGGCGCAAATGAGACCGGCAATGCCAGGGTAACTGCGTACGTTCGATTTTGGCCGGATTGACTGACACGATCTCCGAAAAAGCCGACGCCGGAGTATCTGTGGTGGGCGGGTAGCAGTGGGAGATCGAATGGGCTCCCTGAAAAATCAAGCGTGCCGGATCCTATTAGGCCACCAATCGCACCCGTGCCCGTGTAAGTCATAAGTCCGCTGTCGACGTAGGAAGACGGCGTTACCACGTCGGTGGGATAATAATCGGCGAAATAGCCCAGACCAAAATCAACCGCATCTGGGTCCGTCTCCAGAAACCCGGAAGTCGTCAGGCCGTGCATGGAGATGCCAAGATTTCCGACAACAACCCCGCCCAAAAAACTACCGAAGTCGATGAATGTCTCGGTATCTTCAAGTGCCCAATCGCCACCCGATAAAGCAAGATCGAGACTGTCAAAATCCTGATGTGTTCCAAACACCCGTCCCTCAGTCGTCACGTCTTGCACACCAGAAACAGATGTGGTTGGCGCCGCTGTAATCAATCCATTGGCTGCCGATATGTGCAGGGTAAGAAACGATTGACTGCTGTCCAACGTCAAGGTGGTAGTGATCGGCACGGCATGTACGGGCGTCGCCATCCAGTTGACCACCAGCAACGATGCGACTACCAACCAATGGCTCTTTTGAATCACGAGCGTTCCTCCAGGAAGTTTTGGGATCGGTCATGGTCGTGACGCGAGTACCGTCGGCCAGTCACCCCGATCGACCCTGCTCGCCGGCGAAAGGATCGCGTGCCCGGGCGATCTGCCATTCGCTCGAAACGTCCGGCCGCAGGATGGGCCGGCCGAACGCGTGAGCGCGGCCGCCCCCCCCCACAAATGCGGTCTATGCGAAAATCGGCCTCAGCCCAGGAAAAAGAATTTGACGGGCCGCGCAGGCAAGCCCCAAGTCCTCCTGGCACTTGTGGTAAGGTTGATATCCGCCCAGCGGTTAAGCATATTAGTCTCCGGGGGCTGCGGCCGATTCCGGCCTGAAACGCATTCCAAGGGATTGCGTAGTGACGGCAACCCATCCCGACGAATCGAGGCACCAAGGCGGCGATCCCGCCGCGGGCGATACGCCATTTCGACGCTTGCTCGAAGCGGCACGGATTGGCTCGTCGGGCGCCTTGGGGGAATTGCTGCAGAATTGCCGGGGCTATCTGTTGGTGGTCGCGGGCGACAAGATGCGCCCCGAACTCAACGGCAAGCTTGCGGCCAGCGACCTGGTCCAGGAGACTTTTGCGGCGGCGTCCGCGCACTTCGAACGTTTTTCCGGGACGAACGAATCGGAGTTCTTGGCCTGGCTCTGCAAGATTCTCGAAAATGCGGCGGGCATGGCGAACCGCCGTTACTTTGGGACGAACAAGCGCGATGTGCGCCGCGAACTGCAATTAATCCTGGATCCGTCCGACGCGCGTCTAGTCGCCGTCGAAGCGGACGATACCCCGATCAGCTTGCGCGCGCAGCGCGACGAAGAGACTCGCCTTCTGGCCGCGGCTGTTGATGCCCTGTCCGAAGAACATCGCCGGGTCATTCTGCTGCGAAACTGGGAGCGACGCGGATTCACGGAAATCGGGCAGGAGCTGGGGCGCTCGGCCAGCGCTGCCCGCAAACTCTGGCTGAGGGCCTTGACCGAGTTGGAGCGGCGCCTGCCCAAGGCACAAGCAGTGGACGACGAGACAGAAGCAAGGGAGACGATTGATGCAGCCGTCGAATCTCCCGCCCGACGGCAGGAATTTTCGCGACGGCGCGGCTGACGCAGAAGAGCGGCTGGCGCTCTTGGTCGAGTCGTACGACGAGCATTTGGCCGGTGAATCGCTAGGAGAGGCAGTTGCCACCACGCCACCCGAACTCCCTCCGGACGAGGTCGCGCTGATCGAGCGCGCTCAACGTTGTGTGGCCTGGTTGGAACGAGTCCGCCGGCGAGCACAATTCGAGGTACCGGTGTCGCAGCCGGAATTGCAGGATGCGGCGATCGATGGTACGGAGGAGCATTCGACGATCGGCCGCTTCGAGTTGTTGCGCGAGTTGGGCCGTGGCGGTCACGGGATTGTCTATCTGGCTCGCGATCCGTTCCTGCGCCGTAGCGTAGCGTTAAAGGTGCCGCGCCCCGAGGGGCTGGCGACTCTCGACCTGCGGCAGCGGTTTCTGCGCGAGGGGCGGGCGGCCGCAGCCCTCGCTCACGAGAACGTACTGACGGTCTATGAAGCAGGCGAGATCGGCCCAATCTGCTATTTGGCCCAGGCATTCTGCAGCGGGCCGACGCTGGCCGAGTGGTTGCATGACCAACACGGTCTGGTCGCGCCGCGCATCGCTGCCGAACTGGTCGCCGGCCTGGCCGATGGCATCGCCCATGCCCATGCGCATGGGGTCTTGCATCGCGATCTGAAGCCCAGCAACGTTCTGCTGGAGCCGGCAAGAATTGCGGGTGGCGCACCGTTTACTCCCAAGTTGACCGACTTCGGGCTGGCCAAGGTGCTCGAAGCCGACGCCCATCAGACGGTGACGGGCATCCCGCTGGGGACGCCGGCCTACATGCCGCCAGAACAGGCCACTGGCAACACTGCGGCGGTCGGCCCGTCCTCGGACGTGTACGGGCTGGGGGCGATCCTGTACGAGCTGCTGACGGGGGAAGCGCCGTTTCGTGGCGTGTCTCCGGTCGATACGCTGCGCAAGGTGATTCACGATGAGCCGGTCTTGCCACGGAAATTGCGGCACGACGTGCCCCCCGATCTGGAGGCGATCTGTCAATGCTGCCTGGAAAAGGAGCCGGCGCGACGATACCCGTCGGCCGCTGAATTGGCGGCCGATATCAGGCGTTATCTACGTGGCGAGCCGACTCTCGCGCGTCCCGCGTCGACCATGGAGCGAACGATCAAGTGGGCCCGGCGCCGCCCCTGGATTGCTGCCCTCATTGTCGTGGTATGCGTGTCGCTGACGGTGCTCTTCTCGACCATCAGCATTTACACCGTCAAACTCCGCGGGGCGCTGAGCGCATCGGAGCAGAGCCGCCAAACCATGCGGCTGCACCTCTACGCAAGTGATCTTCGTTCTGCGCAAGACGCCTGGCTCACGCACCGGCTCGCCCAATGCATTGAACTCTTGCGCCGGCAGCAGCCCGGGAAGACCGACCCCGACCTTCGAGAATTCGCCTGGGGATACCTTTGGAAACAAACTCACCAGGCAGCGTACGAGCTGCGCAGTCATCCCGGTGCCGTGTATGCGCTGCAATTTGCCCCCGACGGCCGGCACGTCTGGTCGGCGGGCGATGATGGCGTCGTGCGGCTGTGGGACCTCGAGAGTCAAGCAATCGTGCATGAGTTGCGCGGGCATACCGCGGAGGTCAACGCCTTGGCCTTGTCGCCCGATGGGCGGTGGCTAGCCACTTGTTGCGACAAGGGGGAAGTAATCGTCTGGGACGTCGACGGTGAGCCCCAGGTCGACCGCCGCTGGTCAGTGAGCGTCGACGAGTTGTACGCTGTGAAGTTCTCTCCAGCGGGCGATGTGCTGGCCGTGGCTGGTGCGGATGGCATGGTGCGCCTGTTCGCGCTGCGCGGCGACACGGCCGCGCGAGAGTTCGCAGCGCACGCCGGGCCGGTATTCGCACTGGCGTTTCAATCCGATGGGCGGCGGCTATTCAGCGGAGGCAAGGACGGACGACTGTTGAGCTGGAATCTGGACGATCCCTCGGCGGCACCACAGGAATTGATCGCCGATCCGGCCGACGCGGTGGCCGACCTGGACGTGTCGGCGGAGGACAATCTTCTCGCGGTGGCTCGGGGCAAGCTGGAAATCTACCGCCAGGGGAATCTCAAACGCGAGGCCGGCATCGGCAATGGCGATGAACAGCTTAGCTGTGTGCGCTTTTTCGGAGGGGGCCATTACATCGCAGCCACCGATCGCGACTCGTCGCTGCGGATCGTCGAGTGGCGCCGGGGAAACCGTGGCATGCGGGCCGTGGCCGGCCATCGGGGGCGGCTTTACTCCGTCTCTTCCACGCCTGACGGCCAACGAATCGCCACGGCCGGGGAGGACGGCGCCATTCGCATCTGGCCGACACGCAGCGTCGGCTTGGACTACAAGATCACGATCGAAAGCGAGCACTCGGGCTGGTACCGTTTTGCCGTCGCCGGCGACTGGCTGTTGGAGAAACGCGGCCGCGCCGCCGATCCCCTCGACCTGCGTTTGTATCGTTGGGAATCCGCCGGTTGGAATGCAGTCGACCACTGGACCGCCGCCGACCATTCGGAAACGGTCAGCTGCGATGTATCAGCCAATGGCCGCTGGGTGGCGCGATCGTCAGCGCACGAGGTGCTTGTTTGCGACCGATCGAGCGAGCGCGCATGGCGGCGATTTGGCGCACTCAACTCGCCGGTGCATGAAGTAGCTCTCTCCGTCCACAACGATCTACTCCTTGCGGCCGGGCGCGGCGAACTAAGGGCCTGGCGGCTGTCGACCGGAGAGGGACTTTGGGAGGTGCAGATCCCCGCGGCCAACTACTGTAGCGACCTGCTGGCGGACGACGGCTATGCTGTGTGTGTCGTGGGCTATGAAGTAGACGTGTTTGAAGCCGATACCGGCCGGCGGCTCCTTAACTACGCGAAGCCAGGCATCGATTTTCACAGCGCCGCACTGGTCAATGGACAAAATGAGTTGCTTGTAGCGGCCTCAGACCGTGCCATCTATCGCTGGCGGCTTCCCGACGGCGCGTCGCTGCCAGCGTGGGCTGGACATGATGTGCAAGTCATGCACCTGGCCGTGCATCCAAACAGACGTAACGTTGCAAGTCTCGATATCGCTGGCACCCTTAAGCTCTGGGATCGATTGACGGGGCAGGTGCTCGTCACACTCGACGCGCGCAAGGCTGCGTCGCTGGCGTTTACTTCCGACGGACACTCGTTGCACCTCGCGCGAGACCAGGAGATCGGGTGGAGCCAGGTTTGGACGTTTGGGGCGGAGCGTCCCGCGGGATCGCACGAAGCGCCGTAGCGTTAGCGGCGGTAAGAGGAGCATGTGCGCCACTCGCCATGCTTCGCAGCAGGCACACCCCGACGGGGAGGTGTGCGGCACGTCGATGTCTGTTCGCTGCGCCAGGGGGGCTTGTTGCCCCCTCTCTGCGGCGCTGCCAGAGTGCCGCGAGAGCCGAGAGCGGACACGCACGCTATCTCCGTCTCGAGTGGCATGTCGCCGATAGCTCACCAGTTCGCGAGCAAGATTCGCTTGTTGGCCTCGGCAAACTGCGTTACCATCCGCGCAAGGGAGCATTCTTTGCCGGCGCCGCGGCCAGGCGGCGTATCTCTACGGCAACGTTGAGCAAGAGGAGAGTCTCACGTGTTACGCAAACCCCTTGGGTTGGAGTCGTTGGAACGACGTGCCTTGATGGCCGGTGATGTCACGGCGCAGGTCATTCACGGCGCGCTCGTGATCGAAGGCGACAAGGCCGACAACCAGATCATCCTGAGCAACACCGCCGAAGGCGCGCTGTCGGTACAGGGTCTGGGCGATACGACGATCAACGGCGATCTGGCCGCATTTACGACCACCGCGCGGATCGCATCGATCAACGTGCGATTGGGCGAAGGTGCCGATCGACTGGAAGTGCAAGGGCTGGCCTTCCGTGGCAATCTCAATGCCAGCTTGGGCAAAGGCGACGACAGTGCGTCGATCGCACAATCGGCGATCGACGGCTTCGTCTCGATCAACGCAGGCGCCGACAACGACACGCTCGCGATCGGCACGAACCCCCTGGTATCGCCGACCGGCGCGGCCGCGATCCCCGAAAACGTGCAGCTCGGCTCGCTGTCGCTGGCGCTGGGCGAGGGGGCCAACGTCTTGTCGGTCACCGGCACGCAGATTCGCCGCGACCTGCTCGTGCAGGCGGGTTCCGGCGCTGATCGGCTGTCGTTGGGGCTGTTCGGCGGGCCATCGGCGTCGGCGCTGGTCGATGATGCCAGCGGCTTCGACGTCGAAATCGGCGGGTTCTTGTCGCTGTTTACCGGCGCCGGCGACGACTTGATCCGGACCAACTCGGTGACGGCGCGCATCGCCTCGCTGGCGACCGACGGCGGCAACGACACCGTAACGGCGTCGAACACGCGGTTCGATTTCGTCTTCGCTCAATTGGGCGATGGCGACGACGTGCTCGACGGTTCGGGCGGCAACAACGTGATCAACTGGCTCTTTGTGGCCGGCGGGCGCGGGGACGACTCGTTGTTCGACGCGCCGACCAATACGTTGAATCACGTCGTGCAAGCTGGCTTCGAGACCGTGGCCTGAGACCTCGCGCGGTGCGGGCCGGGGCAGGTCGGCTCGCGCTTTCGTGCTCAACACAACACCTCGCATGCGACGGGGTGTTGTGTTGTCTTCTTTAAGGGCCCCTGTCACTCGACGGAAGCACCCCACGCCCGTGGTGTGGCGTTCGGCCCCGAGTGCTTGACGATGCTTCACGAGACCCCGGGCTTCGATCAGTCCGCCTTCTTGTCGCCCAATCGAGAGGGGATCGTGCCCCGCGCGCGCCGATTCCGGCAGAGGTGGACTGCCTGATGACGGCAGCAGACGGAAGTGCATGGGAATCGAACCCACCTGCGCCGCGTTTGAACGCTACGCACAGCGGTTTTGAAGACCGTGGCCGCCACCAGGCAAGCTGGCACTTCCAAGCCGGGCCGCGTGCGATCGTGCGCAGCGCGAGGCCCAGGCGAACCCCGATTATGGAGACCGCGACGCGCGCAACTCAATTGGCCCAAGAGGGTGGGCTCGCATGGGACCGCCGCGAGGCGGCATGACTGGTTGGTTTATTGACTTGCCCACCTTGATAGTGACTTCTTGCTTGCCGATTCTGTCGCCTAAAATGCCTGGGTAAGCCTGCTGGGCTAGCAGGCCCGTTGGGTGTGACAGGCTGGGTAAATCTTGCCGTTCTCGACGTTAGGCGTTCTTGGGAGTTTGGGAGGTTGCCGAATCTCTTCTAGGTCGACGGTGCGTCGTGGTCCGACCGGCACCCCTGCATTGCACGGGGGCCCGAATCGGAACACAGCGTCGATGACCTAGCCTGCGGTCCTCCTACCCGACCGAAAAGTTGCCGTTTGAGCAATCAGGTCTTGCCGACTGTGATCGGTGCTGCCGGTCTCGATTCGGTGAGCCCGCCCCCGAGGCTCAAACGACGATCCCGCCAGGAAGGCTAACAGTCCTTGGACATTTGACGAGAGCCCTCAGCGGTTGCTCGGACGACGGGCTTGGGCCGTCGCGACGAGTCCGCCGGAGGCGCGGCGACTGCACCAAGTAGAGGAAGCAAGACTCGTGGAACGCGATCGTATGCCGGGTTCGTTTTTCGGACCGGCGACCTTTGTCGAATTGGTCCGCCATCGAGCCATCCACCAGCCCGATTTGCGCGTTTTCACCTATCTGGTCGACGGCGAATCGCAGGAGCAACACCTGGCCGCGGGCGAGCTCGATCGCCAGGCCCGGGCCATCGGGGCCTTGTTGGCGGCCGAGCGCATGGCCGGCGAACGGGCGCTGCTCCTGTATCCGCCCGGGCTGGAGTTCATCGCGGGCTTTTTCGGTTGCTTGTACGCGGCCACGATCGCCGTGACCGCATTCCCTCCGCGACGCAATCGATCGCTCGAGCGGATTCAGGCCATCGCGGCCGACAGCGAGGCCCAGGCAGCACTGACGACGACGGCCATCTACGAGCGCATTGGTCCCATGCTCGACGAATTGCCCCAGCTCAAGCGGCTGCGCTGGCATTTGACCGATCAGCTTTCGCCGGATCTGGCGACCGGGTGGCATGTGCCCACGGTTCACACCGACACGGTAGCGTTCCTGCAATACACCTCGGGATCGACCGCGCGGCCCAAGGGTGTCGTGTTGACGCACGGCAATTTGCTGCACAACTCGGCGGCCATCCATCATCTGTTCGAGCACACGCGCAGCGGTTCGGGCGTGTACTGGTTGCCGTCGTATCACGACATGGGCCTGATCGGCGGCATCCTGCAGCCGCTGTATGCCGGGCGTCCGAACGTGTTCATGTCGCCGATGGCATTCTTGCAAAAGCCGGTGCGCTGGCTGCAAGCGATCTCGCGCTATCGCGGTACTACGAGCGGCGCGCCGAATTTTGCTTACGAGTTGTGCCTGCGCAAGACCACGGACGAAGAGCTGCGCGAGCTCGATCTGAGCAGTTGGCGCGTGGCGTTCAACGGCGCCGAACCAGTGCGCGCCGAAACCTTGCGGGCCTTTGCCGAACGCTTCGCGCCTTGCGGGTTCCGGCCCGAGGCGTTCTATCCTTGTTACGGCCTCGCCGAAGGCACGCTGATCGTGACTGGTGGATACGTGCAGCGCCGACCGCTGGTGCTCGGTTTCGACGCGGCCGCGCTCGAACACCGCCGGACTCAACTGGCCGACGAGGAATCGGCCTCGATTCGCGAGCTCGTTAGCTCGGGCGAAGCGATTCCTGACCAGACAGTGTTGATCGTCGATCCGGAGACGCTCACGCCCGTCGCCGAAGGCCACATCGGCGAGATTTGGGCCGCCGGGCCAAGCATCGCCCAAGGCTACTGGCAGCGCCCGGACGAACAGGGGCGCACGTTTGGCAACTACTTGGCCGACGGCACCGGGCCCTACCTGCGGACCGGCGACCTGGGGTTCTTCGCTCAGGGCGAATTGTTCGTCACCGGGCGTCTCAAGGACTTGATCATCGTTCGCGGTTTGAATCACTATCCGCAGGACATCGAGCAATCGGCCGAGCTGGCCCACGCGGCTCTGCGGCAGGGTGCGGCCGCCGCGTTCGACGTGCCGGAAAACGGCTCGCAACGGCTCGTGCTGGCGATCGAGGTCGAGCGCACGCGGCGCCAGGACGCCCCCGCCGCGGCTGACGCGGTGCGTCATGCCGTGGCGCGCGAGCACGAGTTGATGCTCGATGCGATCGTCTTGCTCAAGCCGGGGAGCATTCCCAAGACCTCGAGCGGCAAGATTCAGCGCCATGCATGCCGCGCGGCCTACCTGGCGGGCGAGCTCGATGCGTTTTACCAGTGGTCACGCCTCGACGAGGAAGAATCGCCCCTCGCCACGCCCGAACGCGCGGCAGCGGCCCGCAAAGCACAGGCCGGCGCCGCGGAGCCGATCAAGCGTCCGCAGGTCGAACCTATGCAGGCGGCCGCGACGCCGAGCGCAGCTGGAGAAACGACGCAACATGCGGCCCATGGCCGCGCGACCAACGGCCACGCGCACAAACCGCACGCCAACGGTCACGCACTCAACGGCGAAGTTCACGCGGCCAAGGCCGGCACCAGCGACGAAGAGATCTCCGACCGTGTGTTCGTGGTCTTGCGCGAGCTACTCGGCGATCGCGCGCGCGAGCTGACGCTCGGCATGCAATTGGCCGATCTGGGTATCGATTCGTTGGAGCGGGTGCAGCTCCTGGCCAAGGTCGAGGAGCGGTTCGAGCGGCGGTTTCCCGAGGATATCGCCGGGCAACTCGAGACCGTGTCCGAAGTGATCACCGCGGTTCACGAGCACCTCCTCTCCCAGCCGGCCCGCGCTGCGCGGAGCGTCGCCGATTTGCCGGAGAGTTGCTACCGCTTCGAGCTGTCGCCCGAGTACCAGGCGCTGCGCGAGGACCTGGGTCTGCTCGATTCGCTCGGCATGGGGAATCCCTATTTCAACCCACACGAGCGCGTGACGAACGACACGACCGTGGTTGGCGGCCGCGAGTTGATCAATTTCTCCAGCTACAACTACCTGGGCATGTCGGGCGACCCGCGCGTGGCCCAGGCGGCCAAGGCGGCGATCGACCGCTATGGCACCTCGGTCTCGGCCAGCCGGCTGGTATCGGGCGAGAAGCCGTTGCATCGCCAGCTCGAGCAGGCGATCGCCGAGTTCGTGGGCGTCGAGGATGCGATCGTGCTGGTCGGCGGCCACGCGACGAACGAAACCGTGATCGGCCACCTGTTCGGCGCGCCGGATCTGGTCGTGCACGACGCCTTGGCCCACAACAGCATCGTGCAAGGTTGCAAGTTGTCGGGCGCCAAGCGGCGCAGCTTCCCGCATAACGACTGGCGGGCCCTGGACAAGCTGCTGGCCGACGTGCGCGGCGAGTATCGCCGGGTGCTGGTGGCGATCGAAGGTGCTTACAGCATGGACGGCGACATCGCCCCGCTGCCTGAGTTCGTCGAGGTGAAGCGCCGGCACAAGGCCTACCTGCTGGTCGACGAGGCGCATTCGGCCGGCACGCTCGGCGCCACGGGCCGTGGCGCCGGCGAGCATTTCGGCGTCGATCCCGGCAACGTCGACTTCTGGATGGGCACGCTGAGCAAGTCCTACGGCAGTTGCGGCGGCTACATCGCCGGCAGCCGCGCGGTGGTCGAGTACTTGAAGTACACGGCGCCGGGCTTTGTGTTCAGCGTCGGCATGACCCCGCCCAATGCGGCGGCGGCGTTGGAGTCGTTGCGAATTCTGGCGCGCGAACCCCAGCGCGTGGCGACATTGCGCGACAACGCGCGCTTGTTCCTGGAGCTGGCCCGGGCCCGTGGCTTGAACACCGGCCTCAGCGACGGGACCCCGATCGTACCGGTGATCGTCGGCAACTCGGTGCTGGCCTTGCGCCTGTCGCATGCGTTGCGCGGACGCGGGATCAACGTGCAGCCGATCGTCTATCCGGCCGTGGAAGAAAGCGCGGCGCGTTTGCGGTTCTTTCTCACCAGCTTGCATCGCGAGCATCAGATTCGCGCGACCGTGGCGGCCGTGGCGGAAGAGCTGGCGCGGTTGACCGGCGATGGCGAAACGGCTCCTGAATCCGAGATCTCGGCGCCCAATTTGTCGCATCTGCGGGCGGCCGAGGCGTCGCGCAACTAGCACAGAGCGTTGCCGTCGTTCGATGACCCCACAGGTAAACTGGGCGAACCTTGGCGGATTTTTGCGCGCTTCGACGGTCATTCGCCTGCCAAGTGGCGCCGAAGTGCGACGTTTCGCTCTTGCGTGCCGCGCGCTACAATTTAGAATTGAAGTGGAGCGAGTTGCGAGAGTTTCACGGGCCGCGGGCAAGAAGGTGAATTGTGCTAACCGAACAAGAGGTCTCGCGTAGCTGGCATAAGTTGTTTCAAGGTGGTGCGGCGTCACTCGAGAAGTTCGAAAGGGCCGAGGCCTTGCTCGAGGAACTGCGGGCCGAGAGCCCGTTGCGTCATCGCTTGAGCACCGAGCTGGATGAGATCCGCCGGATCTTCGCCGCCAAGAATGGCGACGCCGAGAAGCCGGCCAAGCCGAAGCGTTCGCGCAAGGTCGCAGCCGCCCAATAGCGGCTGCTGCTGTTTCGCAAGCCGCCTTCGCGAAGGCGGATTCTCCGAACATGTGATCAGGCGCCAGGATTTCTTCCCGGCGCTATTTTTTTCGGTCCAGGTGCATTCCCGTTGCGTGCTAGCTGCATGCTCGCGCGCGGTGCGCCTCGCGAACCGCTCTGGACAGGCCGCCTGCGGTTCGGCATTCTCTCCGGCCTGCATCGGCGGCGTGGGCCGCCGCGTGCAGCCTTTCGGCCCCGGGCATTCGCCCATGAACCTTTCGGAGGTCGTACCCGTGAAGGCTACGGTCCTATTGCTGCTCGGCGTTTTGCTGTTGGGACAGTTCGTCGAACCGGCACGCGCAGAAGGGGGCGGATGGTGGCCATTCGGCGCTACCGAGGAAGAAGTCCCTGACACGAGCGGCGACGACATTCCCGATGCTGCGCCCGAGTCGGCGCCCAAGACGCCTGCGCCAAAGCGACCGGCCGCGAAAAAGCAGCCCTCGCTGTTTGCACGGATGGGCACGAGCACGCGCAATTTCTTTACTCGCACCGGCAATGCCTTGTCGTTCTCGAAGAAGGAGACTTCGACGAGCCGGTATCCTCGCTGGACACCCGAGACCCACACGAAGAAGACGACCAAGAAAGCGCATAAGTCGTCGAAGCAGGAATCGCAGGGGTCGTGGTTCTCCTCGATGTTCGGTCAAGAAGAACCGGAGCCGCAGCAGCCGCAAACCCTCAAGGATTGGATCGGCCAGCCGCGCCCCGGCGACGAGACGTTCTAGCGCGGCGTTCCGCACGACACGGCTCGGTTCACGGCATTCTTGGCGACGTGCACGGCGCGCTTCTATGATGGGAAAAGCCCCCGCTGTCCCCTCATTGTCGCCGACTGAATGCAAGCGCGGCTGCCGCAACGCGAGATCGTCCTGCTGGGAGCCGGCCACACCCACACGCATGTGTTGCGCCGCTGGCGGATGTCGCCGCTCGCCGACGCCCGGCTGACCTGTATCAGCCGTTTTCCAACGGCCACCTATTCGGGGATGCTGCCGGGCACGCTCGCCGGCCTGTACGAGCCGGAAGCGATGGAGATCGACCTGGTTCGGCTGTGCGCCTCGGTCGGTGCGCGGCTGCTTTGCGCCGAGGTTACCGGGCTCGACGTAGCGGGGCAGAGGTTGCAACTGGCCAATCGGCCCGATGTGCCGTTCGACGTGCTGTCGATCGGCATCGGCTCGGTTCCGCGCGCCGAGGGCCTGTTCGACGAACCGCCGGCCGCGGTCGTGCCGATCAAGCCAATGCAGACGTTTCTGCCTCGGCTGCACGCGCGTCTCAACGACGTGGCGTTGCCGGGGCAAACCGTGAAGATCGTCGTGGTTGGCGCCGGCGTGGCGGGCGCCGAGATCGCAATGGGGATGCCCGCCTACCTGCGGCGGCACTTCGCCGGCCGCGAATCGACGTTGACGGTGATCGACCGGCACGCGGCACCGGTTCGCGATCTTTCGCCGGGTGCCGCTGCCCGCCTCGCGCGCCGGCTGCAGCGCAGCGGGGCGCAAATAATCCTCGGTCGCCAGGTCGTAGCGATCGATCCCGACGCGCTGCGGCTCGACGACGGCACGCGCGTGCCGGCCGATGTGGTGCTCTGGGCCACGAGTGCGGCCGCTCCGCCATTGTTGAAGTGTTTGAGCCTGCCGACCGACGAACGCGGTTTCTTGCTGACACGGCCTACGTTGCAAACCGTGGCCGAAGCCCCCATCTTCGCCGTCGGCGATTGCGGCACGTTGGCCGCGGGGCCAGCGCCGAAGGCCGGGGTTTACGCCGTGCGGCAAGGTCCCGTGCTGTGGGAGAATCTGGGCCGTCTGTCCGGCGGCTTGCCCCTGGCGGCGTATCGCCCGCAGCGCGGGTTTCTGAAGCTGGTCTCGACCGGCGACGGCGAGGCGATTCTCGACTACCGCGGTTGGTCGGCCGAGGGCCGCTGGTGTTGGCGGCTCAAGGACCGGATCGATCGCCGCTTCATGTCGATGCATCAGGACTACCAGTCGCCCTCGATGCAAGACGAAGCCTTGGTCGCGCGCGGCGCGCAACCACGTTGCACCGGTTGCGGGGGCAAGGTTGCCGGTCGTGTACTGGCGCGCACGCTTGCGCGGCTCGAAGTACCGGTGCGTCCCGACGTCTTGGTGGGGCTGGACCGCCCCGACGATGCGGCCGTCTTGCAGGTCGAGCCGGGCCCGTTGCTCGTCACGGCGGATTTCTTTGCCGCGTTTGTCGACGATCCTTACCTGGTCGGCCGCGTGGCGGCACAACATGCGGCCAGCGACGTGTTCGCCTCGGGCGGACAGCCGCTGGCAGCATTGGCGCTGGCCACGATTCCGCCCGGCCCCGAAGCACGTCAGGAACAATTGCTCTACGAACTGCTGGCCGGAGGGCTGGCTGAGCTGCGCGGCATGGGGGCCACGCTTGTCGGCGGACACACCATCGAGGGTCCGCAGACCACGCTCGGCTTTACGGTGCTCGCTCGCGCCGCGTCCCATCCGCGGTTGAAAGGTCACCTGCGTGCCGGTGATCGGCTGGTGTTGACCAAACCGTTGGGGACCGGCGTCTTGCTCGCGGCGCACATGCAGGCCCGCTGCCGGGCCGCCTGGTATGCGGCGCTGGTCGAGATGCTGGTCGCCAGCAACCAACCCCCCAGCGGAATCTTCGAACGCTGCGATGTCGCCGGGATGACCGATGTAACGGGGTTCGGCCTCGCGGGGCACTTGCTCGAGATGCTGCGGTCCAGTCGGCTGGCGGCCGAGATCTACCTGGACGAAGTGCCCGTGCTTCCGGGCGCAGAAGAGCTCTCGGCCGCCGGAGTGGCCAGCACGCTGTTGCCTGCCAACCGTGCGGTCGAGGCCGAAATGCAGGTCTCCCCGGACCGGCTTGCCCTGCCGCGCTATGCCTTATTATTCGACCCACAAACCTCAGGTGGATTGCTGCTGGGGGTGCCCGAGACTCGGGTCGACGAGGTCGTCCGCGCGTTCACCGCGCAGACGGGCATGCGGGCCGCGGAGATCGGACGCGTCGTTTCCCGGGCCGGGGACGCCCCCTCGTCCACGCCGCTGCTGACCGTCCAGTAGAATCGAGGCATGGGCATCGATCTCATTCTTGGCACGGCCGGACACGTCGATCACGGCAAAACGGCGCTCATCCGGGCGTTGACCGGCGTCGACACCGATCGCCTGCCGGAAGAGAAGCGGCGCGGCATCACGATCGAACTCGGTTTCGCGCGGCTCGAGCTCGGCGAGTATTGTCTGGGAGTTGTCGATGTGCCGGGCCATGAGCGGTTCATCCGCAACATGCTCACCGGCGCGACGGGCATCGATCTGGCCCTGTTGGTCGTCGGCGCCGACGAATCGGTCAAGGCACAAACGCGCGAGCATGTCGACATCCTGCGCCTGCTCGACACGCGGGCCGGGGTGATCGCGCTGACTAAGTGCGATCTGGTTGAGCCCGCTTGGATCGAGCTGGTCGAAGCCGAGGTGCGCGCGTTGGTCGCCAATAGTTTCCTGCGCGCAGCTCCCATCGTCCGCGTTAGCAGCGCGACCGGCGCGGGCCTCGATGCTCTGCGCATCGCGCTGGCCGAGGCAGCCGCGTCGGCGGCGCGCAGCGTTGTGCCGGACGCGACCGCTCCCTTCCGGATGGCGATCGATCGCGCGTTTACCGTGGCCGGACACGGCACGGTGGTCACCGGGAGCGTAGCCAGCGGCGTCTGCCGTTTGGGCGACGAGCTGGTGATCGAACCGGGCGGCGTCGCCGTGCGCGTGCGCGGCTTGCAGAATCACGACCGGCCGGTGGCCGAAGTCCATCGCGGCCAGCGGGCCGCCGTCAACCTGGCTGGCGTTCATCACGATCAGATCCGGCGCGGGCAGGAGCTCGCCACACCGGGACACCTGGTGCCCAGCCGGCTGCTGAGCGTCGAGGCGCAAGTGTTGCGGCACGCCGCACGCGGGCTGCAACATCGCGAACGTTTGCGGGTGCACGTGGGAACCGCCGAGGTGTCGGCCACGGTGAGTTTGCCCCAGGTCAGTGTGTTGGCCCCAGGCGAGCGAGGGTTGATCCAACTGCTGCTTGCCGAACCGGTCGTGGCGACCTGGCGGCAGCCGCTGGTGCTGCGGCGCGAAAGCCCGGCCGAGACGCTCGGCGGTGGTCACGTGCTCGACCCCGGGGCCGAGCGAATTCCGCGTAATGTCCCCGCGGTTTGTGCGCAGCTCGCCGCGCTGGGCGACAGCGATCCCCTGAAACGCGCGGCGGCGGCGATTTATTTTCGCGGTTTGCGCTGCTGGGCCGACGCGGACCTGATCCGCCTGGTCGGGATTGCGCGGCCCGGCGAAATCGTCGCGCGCCTGATCGAGTCGGGCGAGGTGCTCATACTCGCCCTGTCGCCAACGCGCAATCTGCGCGTGCATCGCGAGGTGGTCGAGACGTATTTGCAGCGCATCGAGGGGGCGCTGATGCACCTGCATGCCGCCGAGCCGTTGGCCGTGGCGGTCGAGCGCAGCCGGCTGGTGGCGCGGTTTGCCGGCTTGGGCGATCGCGCGATCGTCGAGGCGCTGGTCGACCTGCTCGTCGCGCGACATCGTGTCCGTGTGCTTCCCAAGGGGATTGCGCTGGCCTCGCATGGTCCGCGGTTGACGAGCAACGAGCAGAAGCTGCTCGCCGAGTTGGTCGCAGCGATACGCCAGGCCGGACTGCAACCGCCGACGGTCGCCGAGCTGCAGGCTGGCGCCAAGCGCAATCGCGACGCCGTACCGCAACTGCTGCAATTGGCCGCAGGGCAGGGGCACCTGGTCGATCTGGGGGGAGAGCTGTTCGTGCATGCCGAACACGAGGCCCGGGCGCGCGAACTGCTCCTGCCGGATCTGGCCGGCGCCGGGTTGACGGTCAGCCAGATCAAGGATCGCTTGGGCATCAGCCGCAAGCATGCGGTACCCTTGTGTGAGTACTTCGACCGCGTGGGATTCACGCGGCGCGAGGGTGACCTGCGGCGGCTGGCCGCGACTCCCGCGGCCGTGTGATGCTGCCTCGAATCGGAACTGGCCATGCAGCGCGAGCATGAACTCGATCCGCGTCGTGCCGAAAAGTTGCGGGCGCTACCGAGCGTCGGCGAACTGCTGGCCAACGCTGCGCTGCAGCCGCTCGTTGCACGGCTCGGGCATCCGGCCGTGGTCGCCGCCGCGCGGGGCGTACTCGAGGAACTGCGCCGATCGATCCTTACGGCGCCCGGCGGCACCCTCGATCCGGCGGCCGTGCCGCAGCTCGTCGCCGCACGACTGGCGGACGCCGAGTTGCCCCGGTTGCGGCCGGTGATCAATGCGACCGGCATTTTGCTGCATACTGGCCTGGGACGCGCGCCCTTGGCTGAAGTTGCCGCGGAAGCGCTCGTGCAGGCGGCCCGCGACTACTCCAGCGTCGAGCTCGATCTGTTCAGCGGCGAGCGTTCGCAGCGCGTCGCGGCCGTCGCGGGGCTGCTGGCCGAGCTGACGGGGGCCGAAGCGGCGCTGGTCGTCAACAACAACGCCGCGGCCACGATGCTCGCACTGGCTGCCCTGGCCGCGGGGCGCGAGGTGATCGTCTCGCGCGGCGAGTTGATCGAGATCGGGGGCAGTTACCGGCTGCCCGACGTGATGGCCGCGAGCGGCGCGGTGCTGCGCGAGGTTGGCACCACCAACAAGACGCGACTGGCCGACTATCGCGACGCAATTGGCGAGTGCACTGCCGCGTTGTTGGCGGTGCATACGAGCAACTATTCGGTGGTGGGTTTCACCGAGAGCGTGCCGCTGCGCGAGCTGGCCGCGCTGGCGCGCGAGCGCCGGCTACCGCTGCTGCACGATCTCGGTTCCGGGGCCCTGATCGACTTTGCCCGATTTGGCCTGCACGACGAACCGCTTGTCACGCGCAGTCTGCGCGAAGGCGCCGATTTGGTGTTGTTCAGCGGCGACAAACTGCTCGGCGGGCCGCAAAGCGGCGTTCTCGCCGGACGCGGCGAACTGATCGCCCGTATCGCGCGGCATCCAATGGCGCGAGCGGTGCGCGTCGACAAGCTGACGCTGGCCGCGTTGGAAGCCACCCTGCGGCTGTACCGCAATCCGGCGCGGGCCCTGAGCGAGATCCCGCTGTTCCAGCTCCTCGGCGAGCCCCTGGATCAACTCCGCTGCCGCGCCGCCCAGATTGCCGACACGCTGCGCCGAGCTGACCTGGCCCGCGAAGTCACGACGGTGGACGAGGCGACCTACCTCGGCGGGGGTTCGATTCCGGGCCAGCAGGTCCCTACTTGTTGCGTGGCCGTGGTGCCGCGCGACGGGCACGTCGATGCGTTGGCCCAACGTCTGCGCACGGGCACTCCGGCCGTCGTGGGGCGCATCAACCAGGGCCGATTGCTGCTCGACCTTCGCACGGTCTTCCCGCCGCAAGACGAGGCCCTGGCCGCGGCGGTCGCCAGCGGCCTGGCTCCGGCGACGTCGAACGGCGCCGAACGCGACCGGCCCTAAGCGCGTGGTCGGTCGTGCCGCTCGAAGTCGATTGAGAGTTGCTCGAATTCCGGCTAGCATCGTCGCATTCCAATTCTCTCGTTGCAGGAATTCCCCATGCCGCGGATCAAACATGCCGTGTTCATGCGGCTCAAGTCGGATACGCCGCCGGCCAAGATCGAGCAGATGTTCGCCGTGTTGCGCGGGCTCCAGGCCCAGATTCCTGGCATCGAGGATTTTTCCGGCGGCGCCGGCTGCAGCGTCGAGGGCCTCGAGCGCGGCCACACGCATGCCTTCGTGATCACGTTTGCCGACCTCGCGGCGCGCGATCGCTATCTCCCGCACCCGGCGCATGAAGTGGCCAAAGCCGCCATCATCGAGCTGCTTGACGGCGGCATCGACGGCGTGACCGTGATGGACTGGGAAGACCGCGGTTGACGCCGGGCCGTGTCGCACGGCACTTGATGCAAAGCCGCTAACGCCCCTCGCAGACGGAGCTTAGGCCGCCTGCGTCGCGGTCATTTACAGCCTGCGCGCCAAGCCGGCATAATACGGGATTATCGCCACCCCGGCCGGAAAGCGAGGCTGCCACCATGGACGATCATCTCGGCGAAAAGTTTCTAGGCTCCGCGATCACGTTCGACGACGTGCTGTTGCAGCCGCGCTACAGCACGGTCGTCCCGGCCGAGGTCGACGTCGCCACACGGTTCACCCGGCGGATCACGCTCAACATTCCCTTGGTGAGCTCGCCAATGGACACCGTCACCGAGGCCGAGATGGCCATCGCCTTGGCCCAAGAGGGAGGTCTCGGCGTGATCCACAAGAACATGTCGATCGCCGAGCAGACGGGCGAGGTCGACAAGGTCAAACGCAGCGCCAACGGCATCATCTTCGATCCGGTCTCGCTGCCGCCCGACGCGACCGTTGGTAAGGCCCGCGAAGTGATGGACCAGAAGAACGTCTCGGGCATTCCCATCACTGCGGCCGACGGGCGGCTCGAAGGCATTCTCACGCGGCGCGACCTGAGGTTTCTCGAGACCAACGACCTGCGCGTCGGTGAAGTCATGACGCGCCAGCAGCTCGTGACAGCAACGGGGACTGTAACGCTTGAGGAAGCTGAAAAGATTCTGATGGCAAATAAGGTCGAGAAACTGCTACTGGTGGACGAAAAATACAGACTGATCGGACTGATCACGATCAAAGACATCGACAAGATGCGCCGCTACCCGCTGGCCTGCAAAGACCGGCAAGGACGGCTGCGCGTCGGAGCCGCCGTCGGTGTGCACGATTACGAACGCGTGGAGAGCCTGATCAGCAAGGATGTCGACGTGCTGGTGGTCGACAGTGCTCACGGGCACTCGGCCAACGTCATCGAGACCGTCCGCACCATCAAGCAACGCTGGGATATTGACGTCGTCGCGGGCAACGTGGCGACTTACGAAGGCTGCAAAGACCTGATCGAAGCCGGGGCCGATGCTGTCAAAGTAGGCATCGGGCCGGGGTCGATCTGTACGACCCGAGTCATTTCAGGAGTAGGCGTTCCGCAGATTACCGCGATCTTCCAGGCCGCGAAAGCCGCCGGGCCAACCGACACGCCGATCATCGCCGATGGCGGGATCCGCTACTCGGGCGACCTGACGAAGGCCATCGCCGCCGGGGCGCACGCGGTCATGATCGGAGGGTTGTTCGCCGGACTGGCCGAAAGCCCCGGCGAGATGATCCTCTACCAGGGACGAACGTTCAAACGCTATCGCGGCATGGGTTCGCTCGGCGCCATGGTCAAAGGCTCCAGCGAACGCTACCGACAGACGACGCAGGGGAACGGAAAGCTCGTGCCCGAAGGGGTCGAAGGCCGCGTGCCCTTCAAAGGACCGCTGGGACCGTTCGCCTATCAACTGGTGGGCGGGATGCGGGCCGGGATGGGCTATTGCGGCTGTCGCAACATCGAAGAGCTCCGGACCAAGACCCAGTTCATCCAGGTTTCACCGGCCAGCATGCGGGAGAGTCACCCTCATGACATTGCGATCACGCAGGAAGCGCCCAACTACACGATGGAGTTCGCCAGCGGCGACGGAGGCTAACGCCTCGGGTGGCCGCCCAGGGGCGCTCGTCGCGGTCGCTTGGACACTGATCTTCGCCCACACCTGCTGGTTCGCCGGCAGCTCGGCTCGGGCCGGAGAGGCCGGCTGGTCGGGCAATCGCCCGACGGCCGCCGCCGTGAAATCTTCCGGGCAGAATTCTGCCGGCCATGCGAAGAAGTCGTCCGGCAAATCGACACTGCGCTGGAAGCGGCCCAGCATCGCCAAGCAAGCCGCCGCGAAGCACGAGGCCGAGATTGTGCCCGTGGCCTTCGAAGAACCTGTCTCGGTCAAGAAGAAGTCGGTCTCGCGCGTGATCCGCGCCCAGGCCTTGCAAGACCCACAAGCCACGACCGCGGCACGCCAGCAGCCGACGTTGAACGACGAGCCGCCGGCCGAGTTGCCGGGCGAATCGACGCTCGATCTTCCGGAAGAGGAAGCGATGCCCGATCTGCCGCCGCTCGAAGAGACACCGACCGAAGAGCCGGCGATGCCCGAGGAGAACCCGACCGACGTGCCGGAGCCCGGCTTCACGCCGGTCGAACCTTCGCCGCTGGAGCCGGAGCTGCCCGAACCGAGCGGCCAGGACGAAGACCTCGACCGTGAATTGGCCCGCGCGCCGCAAGCCAACGACGGCGAATGCCCCAGCCCGCGCGATTTGAAGCCGATCTCGCAGATCACCAATAGCATCGCGGCTGAAGGCGACCGCTTTCCGCCGGAATGCACGTTGGGCAACGAGACGTTCATCCCCCGGTGCTGGTCGATGACGACCTATACGTGGAAGGCTTCGGGCCTGTGCCACAAGCCGCTGTACTTCGAGGAAGTCGCGCTGGAGCGCTATGGCCACAGTTGCCACCCGTGCTTGCAGCCGTTCATCTCGGGTGCGCACTTCTTCGGTACGCTGCCGATCCTGCCCTACAAGATGGGCATCGAGACGCCTTGCGAGTGCATCTACCCGTTGGGCTACTACCGCCCGGGCAGTTGTGCGCCGCACCTGCTCTATCCGTTCCCGCTCAGCCTGCGAGGAGCGCTGGTCGAGGGTGCCACGGCCACGGGCCTGGTGTTCTTGATCCCCTGATCGCCGCCGCCCCACCCCGGGCGACGAGCAACGAGCGTAACGATCCAAGCCCCGGAGGTGTTCTCACCCCGGGGCTTTTTTTAATGTGCCGGCGGTTGCTCCAACTCGCGAAGCAGTCGCCCGCGCAACGAAATCTGGCGCCCATGTGGCTTGCGCTTTGGCGACTGAACTTGGCTCGACCTCGATAGCAAACGACTTGCCAACCGCCATCGGCGCTCGTTGGGATTGAACTGGCCCGCAATCGCTGGTTTGCGCGGCGTTGCTGAGATCTCGCGCGCCGTAGGCCCAGTTGCACTAACGCGTGCCGTTACTGCGGAAGGGATCGAAAGCCCCGTGATCGCGGCGGCCGACCAGGCGATGTCAGCCAGGCTCCGGGCGGCGCGCGACCAAGGCTACATTCCGCCGCAGCCGCCGGTTCCACACCACGGCGCGCCGCAGCCGCCGGCCGGGCGCGGGGCGCCCGAGGTGCCGCAGACCGGCAACGAGGCGCTGCCCGTCACGGGCGCCGCGGTGACGCTCAACAGCTTTTCGAGCCGCTGGCTCTGGCAATTCGGGCAGAGAGGCCGTTCGGAGCCGCGCACCAGGAGTTCGCAGGCGTTGTGGCAGTCCTGACAGACGTATTCGTAGAGCGGCATCGCAACGTCCCTTGAGCCGAACGGCAGCGGCACTCGGCGGCGCTGCCAGGATGACGATGCGCTATTTTAGTTCGCTTTCTCGCGAGCGAAAAGTCGGCCCGCCGCCCGCCAAAATGCCTCGAAGCTCGACGGCGGCTGGGTTTGTTCGCTCGTTGGCGGCGCTTCGGGTGCCTGGGGCGGCATCGGCGCAACGGGCGTTTGTGGAGGCGCAGGCGGCGTGGGCGCCGCAGGCTCGGCAGGGGCCGTCGGACTGGCCGGCGGAGACGGTGCTGCGGGCGGCGCCGGTGTGATTGGCTGTATCGTATCGATCGAAGTCTCGAGGTGGCGCTCGATCTCTTCGACCCGGGCCTCGACCGCGTCGGCCGCGCGTTCGACTTGCTCGGCGACACGTTCGACGACCGCTTCGACCGTGTCTTCAACGCTCTGCACGTCCGGAACCGATGCGCCTTGGCCGGTCGCTGGTTTCGGCAAGGCATCGTCGATCGCGGGCTCGTCCAGCTCCTTGTCCGATTCGTCGAGCGTGATCGAGCCGTTGTGCGTGGTGATCGATAGCTCGCTGCCGCCGCCATGGACGCGACCCGTCAGCGATCGGTTCTTGCGCTTCTTGCCTTCGAGTTCGAGGTCGTCGTCGATGGCGCCGTTATGAGTCTGGCACTGTACGTCGCAAGCGGTCTGCGGCCCGAATCCGACTTCAACCGCCCCGTTGTGGGTGTTGATTTCTCCCTGCACGGGCCCTGGGGCCAAAAGGACCACATCGAGCGTGCCGTTTTGGCTTTCGATATGGACGTCGGGCGCCGCGGTAACGACGTTAATCTGGCCGTTTTGCGTCGAGGCGTCGAGTCGCTGGCGGACGCCGCGCACATTGATCTCGCCGTTCTGCGAAGACAGCTTGGCCGGGGCCAGCATGTCGTTCACTTCGAGCTGCCCGTTGACGGTTTGCAGATGCACGGCCACCAGTGCCGGCAGCTCGACGTGGTAATCGACCCACACGCTCACCGAGCGTTGATGGCCGTCGCGCCAGCGCCAATCAAGACGCAGCATGCGACCGTCGTCCGAGATGGGCGTAATCACCTCGACCGCGTCGAGGGCTTCCTGGACGGCCTCTTGCGAAGATGCTTGCGCATGGACCGTGGCCATCACACGGACGGCCGCATGGGGCGCCGTATCGCCCTCGATGCGAATCTCGCCGTGCAGGCTCTTGACCTCCAGGTTGGTCAGCCCGCTGGCCGAAAGCTCGATGGTATCGTAGCGCTCGTTATGGAAGGGCCGCAGGGCGCAGCCCTTGACGACCCACACGGCGAGTCCGACGAACAGGAGCAGGCGAAACAGGCCACCGCCGTGCCGGCGGCTTCGCGAACAGGCATGGTGCTTGGTACGGCACATCGATCGCTCCTTCGTTGGCCCGGCCTGGAGACTCGACTCAGCAGACCTATTCGTCTGCCAGCCCCGATTCTTGCCCCGCCGCCGGCGGCTCCTGCGCGGCCCCGCCCGGCGGTATTCTAGCAATCGTCGTTAAACGGTTCCGTAGCAAAGGAATATCGCCGTCATGCAAGTGCTCAATCGGCATTGGTCGGGCGAGATCGACCGCCGCGCGGTGGCCGAATTCGGCGTTTCCGGGCTCGTGCTCATGGAGAACGCCGGACGCGGCGTGGTCGACCGGCTCGAGCCGCGACTGCTCTCCCAGCCGGCGGAGCCCGTGGTGGTTTGTTGCGGCCGCGGCAACAACGGCGGCGACGGGCTGGTGATCGCCCGGCACCTCGATCTGCGAGGCTGGCCGGTCGAAGTGCTCTTGTTTGCCGAGCCAGCGCAGCTATCGCCCGACGCGGCGGCCAATTGGGCGATCGTCCAGCGTGCCGGCATCCAGGCGGCCGTGCTCGGGAAGGGGTTCGAAATGTCCGGGGTGGCCGAACGTCTGGCCCGGGCGAGCTGGATTGTCGATTCTTTGCTGGGCACCGGCGCGCGTGGCGAACCGCGTGCGCCGGCGGGGGAGGCCATTGCCGCGATAAATGCGGCTGGCCGGCCCGTCGTGGCGGTCGATCTGCCCAGTGGACTGGATTGCGACGCCGGCTTCGTCTCGCCGCGGACGATCCGCGCGCAACTGACGTGCACGTTCGTGGCGCTGAAGCCGGCGCTCGTTGCGCCCGGTGCCGCGGATTTCACCGGCGAGATTGCCGTGCTCGATATCGGCGCGCCCCGACGGTTGCTCGAAACAATCTTCGCCGAGGCCGAAGCAGCGGCGCAAGCGGGCGCACCGCAGCGCTAGCCGTGTTTACGGCAGCGCGGGACCGCCGCTGGGGTCGGTCTCCCGCTGCTGCGGCGAAAGTGAGCGCAGCATCTCTTCAATCCGCGCTAGCCGGGCTTCGAGCTCGGTCACCCGGCGTTGCAGCGCCGCCATATCAGCCGGAGCTTGTTCCGGCATCGATGGCTCGGGCAGGGTTTCTTGCATCGCTCCGGCCGGCGCGCTTGCTGCCGGGCGCTCGATCTCGACGAGCTGGATCTGCGAGCGCTGCATGGCGCCGTCGTAGTAATACTCGATCGTTTGGGGCTTGCTGAGATCGGCGGCTTGAACCAGCGCGCTCAGCGTGGCCGGGCCATCGACCACCTGGCCGCCCAGCGCGACGATCACCGAGTCGACGCGAATGCCCGCGCGCGCGGCGGGCGAATCGGCGACGACTTCGGTCACGTGCGCGCCGGCTTCGACAGGTGCCCGCAGAGCATCTCGGGCCTCGGGCGAAAGCGGTTTGGCGCGGATGCCCAGCCACGGCCGCCGCGCGGTACTGGGCGCGGTGCCCGCCTGCTCATCGGGGATCTGCCCGAACTGTTCGAAGCGGCGTTCGCCGGGCGGCGGGCGCTTGCCGAGCGTGAGCATCTTGATGAGTTTTTCGTTGCCGCGCACCAGCGCGACCTCGAGCTTCTGACCGGCGCTCGATGCGCCGATGATTTTTGCCAGGTCGGTCATGTCGCGAACGGTCTGGCCCCCCATCGCCGTGATCAAGTCTTTGACGGCGATGCCGGCCAGCGCAGCGGGCCCCGAGGGGACAATTTCGAGCACCCGGACGCCTTGGCCTTGTTCGTTCCGATCGTCGGCGATCAGGCCCAGGTAGCCGGGCTCGGCGTTGGCGGCGGGGGCCTGCGCCAGCAACGGGCCGGCTGGCGCGGTCAGGTAAACGACGAGGCAAAGACGACCGAGCAGACGCGGATGCATGGCGCGGTACTCCATCGGCACAGGGACAAGGCCGGCTCCATTATACGCGTGCTGGCACGCGGCATGTCGCGCGCAGACCCGGCATGGCATTTTGCAGTATGTTGACGCCTATCATGCTGCGATTCGACGACACGCTGGCGATCGACCGCGTTCCGCCCTCGAGGCAACTGGACGCCCTCGGCCGGCTGTTCGACGGGCTGAATTCGGCCGCACGTTCCGCGCAGGTCCAGGCCATCCTGGATTATGTCGCCGCCGGGCGGGGAAGCCTGGCTGGCTTGTTCGAGGCCCGGCAGGACGGCGCCACGCAAGGCGTTGTCTTGGCCATGTTGCAGCCCGGCAGGACGGCCGTGCTCTGGCCGCCGCGCGCCGAACCGGGCCTCGAAGCGCAGCTCGACACCCAGATCCGCGACGACCTGCTCCGTGTGGCGACGGCGTTCATGGCCCAGGGACGCTGCCGAATTGCACAGGCGCAGCTCGACGCCGAGCCCGGCGAGGACGATTTGTTTCTCCGCCGTGCGGGTTACCAGTGGCTGGCCGACTTGCTGTACATGATGGTTGGGGAGTCTGGGTTGCCCCTGTGGCCGCCTACCTCGACGCTCGTGTTCGAGCCCTATTCGGCCACGAATCATGCGCGGCTGGCACGGCTCATCGAGCGCACGTACGAAGACACACTCGACTGTCCACAGTTGAACGGCGTGCGCGATCTGAGCGATGTCTTGGCTGGCTACCGGGCCACGGGCCAGTTCACGCCAAAATGGTGGCTGCTCGTGCGCGAGGGCAGCCAGGACGTCGGTTGCCTGCTCTGTGCCGATCATCCCTCGCAACAGGCCCTGGAGCTGGTCTACATGGGATTGGTGCCCGAGGCCCGTGGCCGCGGCTGGGGGAAGCAGGTGGTGGAGCATTGCCTGTGGCTGGCCCGTGAGGCTTCGCGCCGACAGGTGCTCGTTGCCGTCGATACGGCCAATCTCCCGGCGACCAGGGTGTATGGCGAGGCTGGCTTCACGGTTTGGGATCGGCGCAGTACTTACTTGCGCATCTTTCCTGAATGAACCAGTCCGATTTTTGCCGCCGCTCGAAAATCTTTTGCCCGGGGCGGCGGTGCGACGCCGTTCCCGACGAATCGTCGCTAGTTGTTGTTCTCAATAGGTTTAGTTTCGGTCTTCCAACCGGGCTGCAGGTTCGTGCTGGATTTGGACGACACGTTTTCCACGCGGCGAGTCGGTGTCGAGGATCGCCGATTCCGAACACGATCCTCATCGTATCGCCCTGGAATTGCCTCGGTTCGGGCACGTCCAAGCGCGGCGTTGCTCGAGGGTGGTCAGACGTCTTTTGACAAGGTAGCTAGCAGGTCTACAATCGCCGCTCCGGGTGACAGTCAATCGCATCGCCGCTGGGGGCCATCGGGTCGCGGCTGTGGTGCCGGGTCTTTCTAGGATGGTCCGCCCCCGCGGCCTTGCGCTGTGGGCGGCTACGCGTTCGCCGTCGAATCAGTAGGGTTTTCGGGCGCTCGCGCTGCGCGCTGGAGCAGACAGGACGTGAGTTTCAACGATAAGGATATCGTCTCGGCGCTTGTGGCCGCATTGTCGGCTCATCTGGGCGCCCAGCGGTACACCGCCTGGTTCGGACGCAACGTCGAATTCCAATTTGACGGTAGCGCCCTCAAAGTGCTCACGCCGGACGCGTTCTACGTCGATTGGCTGCGGACCAACTATCGCGAATTGATCGCCGAGATTTGTCAGCAGATCGGGTTGGCAGACGTAGCGGTGCAGTTCGCGCTTTGCGAAGTTGTGAAGCCGCCGGCAGCCGAAGAGTGCGCCCAGCCGCTCACCGTCGTGACACCGCCGGCAGACGCCGACGAAAGCGCCTCGGGCACGGCCGTGCTCGAACCACCGAAGGCGCGCGCCGAAGCGAACTCGGGACGTCGCCGCTTTGCCCAGTTCGCCACGTTCGTCGTCGGCGAGTCGAACCGCGTGGGCTACACCGCGGCGCAGATCGTGGCCCGCGAACCCGGGCGTGTTACGCCCTTGGTGTTGTACGGCCCACCGGGCACCGGCAAGACACATCTGCTCGAGGCGCTCTGGTCGGAATTGCGGATCAGCCGCCCGCAGGCGCACTTGATCTACCAGCGGGCTGAGCAGTTCACCAGCCAGTTTGTCGAGGCCTTGCGCGGTTCGGGCATGCCGGCGTTTCGCCGCAAATATCGGCACGCCCAGTTGTTGATCCTCGACGACCTGCAGTTCTTCAGCAACAAGCGGGCCACGCTCGACGAGTTGCTCTACACGATCGACCAGCTTCAAGACAGCGGCGGACAAGTGGTGCTGGCGGCGGACCGCTCGCCGAGCGAGTTGACGTGCCTGGGACCCGAGCTGGCGAGCCGGCTGCAGGGCAGCATGGTCTGCCGGATCGATCCGGCGGACGAAGCCACGCGTCGAGCCATCATGCGGCGGGTGGCCGATCGGCAGGGGCTCGAGTTGGGCGACGAAGTCGAGGCCTTTATCGCAGCCCGGCTGCGCGGCGATGGCCGCGAGCTGATCGGCGCGATCCACCGGCTGCGGGTCGAAGTCGAGGCCACGGGCCGCGCGATCGACGTCGAGATGGCCCGTACGACGCTGGCCGAATTGTTCGTGGCCGCGCAGCGCCCGGTGCAACTCCCCGAGATCGAGCAGGCGATTTGCGAGGTGTGCGGCGTGCGTCCGGCCGACTTGCAGTCGAGCAGCCGCGCGAAAGAGGCCACTTATCCAAGAATGCTGGCCATGTACCTGGCTCGCAAGCTCACGACGGCCGCTTTCAGCGAGATTGGGGCCTATTTTGGCCAGCGCAAACACACCACCGTGATCTCGGCGACCAACAAGGTGGCGCTGTGGCGCGAGACCAACGAAATCGTACGGCTCGGCGGCGCCTCGCTGCCAGTCGATGAACTCGTGCGCAGGGTCGAAGCGCGGCTCCGGGCCGGCTAGAATGCGGTCGCCGCGCGCGGGACCGTCTGCGCATCGGCGTATTTCGATCGTCGATTGATTGCATCGAGCCGAGACACTCAGGAGCCATGCGATGGATACCAAGGCGGCGCTGCGCACCGCGATTGATCAGGGCGAATTCATTGTCCAGGGGTACTTGGGCGATTTGACCGATGCCGACCTCTTGGTCCGCGCCGCGCCGGGCACGAACCACATCGCCTGGCAGTTGGGCCATTTGATCGTCGCCGAAAACATGATGGTCGACGGGGCCTACCCGGGCTCGATGCCCAAGCTGCCCCCAGGGTTCGTCGAACAGCACAGCAAAGAGACGGCCGGCTCCGACGACGCGCAGAAATTCTGCAAGAAGAGCGAGTATCTGAGCCTGATGCAGGCCCAGCGGGCCGGCACACTCAAGGCGTTGGCTGCAACCAGCGATGCCGACTTCGACAAGCCGGCGCCCGAGGCGTTTCGCAGCTTCTTGTCGTCGATCGGGGCGCTGTTCGCGATGCAGGGCACGCACTGGGTGATGCACGCCGGCCAATGGGCCATCATCCGCCGCAAGTTGGGCAAGCCGCCCTTGTTCTAAAGGGCGGACCGGCGCGCACGTCGGCACCGAGTGCCCGCTGGCCAAATCCATCGCGGGGCAATCGATGGACGCACAATCGACAGTCACAACACCTGTACCGCAGTCGTCGCAGCGGCGGCGGCCACGGCGCTGGCTTGCCAGGCACGCGTGGTGGTTCGCCCCGCTCGTGTTGCTGGCCGCGATGGTGCTCGTCTTATGGATTCAATTGCTCCGCATCGATGCGCAATACCGGGCCGTCTTGGTACGGTTGCATGCCGCCGGCATGCCAACGAATGGCGCCGAGTTGAACGATTTCTATCGCCGGCCGCCCGCCGAGCAAGACGCAACACAGGCCTGGCTGGCGGCATTGGGGGCGGCGAAAACGGCCGACCGTAGCTTGAGTCCCGCTTTGCAGCGGTTGTTGGCGCAGACGGCGGATCCTGACTCCCCGCCGGACCCACCGCCGGCCGATGCTCTGGGCGAGCCGCCGGTGACCGAGGCCGACCTGCGCGCTATCCTGCAACCCGCGCTCGATGCGGCCTATGCGGCCCAAGACCACGGGACACAGGTCCGCTATCCGGTGGACTATCGGGAAGCGTTCAATTCAATGTCGCAACAGACACTCACGTTCATTTCTGCTCGAGACTTGGAGCGGATGTTGAACGCTGACGCGAATTTGCAGGCCGATGCCGGTGACCTGGACGGCGCGATTCGTGCCATTGCGTGTGGCTGGGCCCTTTCCCAGACTTTTCGACATGAGGCGACCGAGATCGGGCAACTTGTGCACGTTGGGATGGCTTCGATGGTGCAAGCGACCGCTTTGCGCTTGATCAATCATCACCCGCTGTCAACCGACGCGCTGAATCGGCTTGCTGATAAGTTTGGTGACGCCGCCTGGAACGAGAGTCTCGTTCATGGTTGGCAAGGCGAGGTCGCCTACATGCTTGATTCGATCGATGTGGCACCGTTCGCGGGTCAAGAGTTCGAGCTGGCGCGGCCTTTGGCTCCCATCTATCGGCTGTGCATGGCAACCTACCTGGAGCGGACCATTCATGTGGCCCAACGTCCTTGGCCCGAGCTGCTCGCTTGCGGCAAGGCGGTCGACGAAGAGTTCGAGCGTCGCCACGACCGGATGTTTCCGCCCGCCAGGATTGTTCACGAGCCCTGTGTGTCCGGGGTCTGGGTTTTTTCGAACCATGCCGCCCGAATGGCGCAGGGCTTTGCCCGAACCGAAGGTTTGCTTGCGGCAATCGCTGCACGGCAGTGGATCGACGAGCACGGCACGCCGCCGGAATCGCTCGAACAGTTGGTGCCGGCGTTCCTGGCCGAGGTGCCGGTCGATCCGTTCACCGGTACGCCGCTGCGGCTGAAGGTGACCGACGCGGAATGGATCGTCTATAGCATCAGCGCCGATGGCCGTGACGACGGAGGTCGTGCGGAGCGGTTGAACGGGGAATTGTTGCCGCGCGACATTCCGACTGTATTGAAGCTTGCGCCGGCGCCATAGACCCGGCGCAGCGGTCGTGCGGGCGGATATCATGGACGATGTGGGATGAAATGCATTGTCGGGGCTGGCCTGGACCCGTGGTGGCGGGCCGCCCATCGATTCGGCGGGCAAATCGATGGAAGCACAATCGACGGCCACAACACCTGTACCGCAGGCGCCGCAGAGGCGACCGCTGCGGCGTTGGCTTGCCCGGCACGCGTGGTGGTTCGCGCCGCTCGTGTTGATCGCGGGCCTGATGCTCGTTTTCTGGGTCCAACTGCGGAGGATCGACGCCCGGTACCAGGCGGCCTTGGCGCGGCTGCGCACGGCCGGTGTGCCGACTAATGGCGCGGAGCTCAACGCATTCGACGCTCAAAGGCCGGTCGATCCTGAGGCCACGGCGGCCTGGCTGGCGGCGATCGACGCCTGGCGAGCGGCCGGCTTTACACCCGCGCAGGAACAATTGCTCAGTGAGCTCGCCTTCCCGCAGGAGAAGCCAGCCGTCGAGGAGGCGAGCCCGACAGGCGATCCGCCGTTGAACATGGCCGATTTGCGATCTGCGATGCAGCCGGTGCTCAATGCCGTGCGTGCCGCGCAGGCGCAGGGGACCGCCGTGCGCTACCCGAGAGACTATCGGCAAGGCATCAGCACCACGTTGTCCTTCATTCAGTCCTTGCGGCGCCTGGCCCCCGTCTTGCTGGCGGAAGCGGGCCTGCAGGCAGATGCCGGAAACATCGACGGCGCGATTGCGGCGGTCCTGGCCACGTTGCAACTGTCGAGCACCCTGCAGCAGGAGAGGACCGTCGTGGCTCAGTTCGTTCGCCATGCGATCGTCGCGCAAGCGCGGCACTCGACGCTCGCGCTTCTGGCAAACCACTCGCTGTCATCACCCCAGCTACGGGAGCTTACCCGGGCGTATGCCGATATCGATTTCGACGACGCCCTGGCCTGCGCCATCCGGGGAGAAATGGGGCTAAGTCTCGATTCGAGTGTGCTGCGCAGTGTCGGCGGCCCGAGAGCGTACTTGTTCGAACGGCTGTCATTGCCCGGGAAACTTTGCCTCGCCGAGCATTTCGAGCAAGTCCTGCAAGCGGAGAAACATCCCTGGCCGCGGCGATTGCTGGCCGTCGAACAACTCGTCGAGGTATTCGACGTGCGGCACGACAAGATGCCGGCGATCACCAGGATGTCGCATATGCACTGCTATCTGGCGCCCCAGATGGCCATTTACACGACTGCCTTTGCTCGTGCGACGGCCGAACGCGACGGCTTGTTCGTCGTCCTGGCCGCTTGCGAGTGGATGAACGAGCACGGCGGCGCTATGCCCGAATCGCTCGAGGAACTCGCTCCGGAGTACCTGTCGGAGGTGCCGAGCGACCCGTACACCGGCGCGCCGCTACGGCTCAAGGCGACCGACGAAGAATGGACCGTTTATAGCGTCGGCGAAAACGGCCGCGACGATGGCGGTAGCGCGCAGGGAGACGCAAGCAACAGGATGCTCGACATTCCCACGACGCTACGGTTCGTTCCGGCCCAGCCGACGGACGCGCAACCGTAAGTTCCCGATCAGACAAACCGCGTCACGCCCGGCATAGCGACCGGGGCCACGGGCAGATCGCCCCACTCGTACTTGGCCGGCGACAGGTCTTCCTGTGAATTCATCGCTTGTTCCCAGGTGATCGTCTGGCCGGTGTAGGTGGCCATCCGGCCCAGGATAGCCAGCATCGTCGAGTAGCTCATGTAGTGGCCGTCGTTGCGCGGATTGCCCGAGCGGATCGAGGCGAACAGCTCGTCGTGCTCGACCTGGTACATGTTGGGCTTTTCGCCGCGGTAGCGCCACTTGGTCTCGCCGCGGATCTCGTGCTTCATCACGTCGCAGGTGCCCTTGGTGCCCATCAGGTAGTCGTTCACGTCGCTCGAGCAGCCGTTCTGCTGCCGGGTGAAGGCGAACAACTTGACGTCGTTTGGATATTCGTAGACCACGGCATGGTGGTCGAAGATGTGGCCGTATTCGCTGCCGGTGCGCACCTGGCGCCCGCCGAGGCCCGTCGCCCGCAGCGGCGGCTGGTCTTTCATGGTCCAGGCGGCCTTGTCGAGGCTGTGCACGTGCTGCTCGACGTTGTGATCGCCCGAGAGCCAGGTGAAGTAGAGCCAGTTGCGGATCTGCCACTCCATGTCGCTCCAGCCCTCTTTGCGCGGGTGCATCCACAACCCGCCCACGTTGTAGTTGACCTGCATTGCGACGATGTCGCCCAGGGCGCCGTCGTGCACGCGGGCAAACGTCTCGCGCATGCCCGAGTCATAGCGCCAGCACAGGCCCGAGACGAGCGAGAGATTCTTCTTCTTGGCTTCTTCGACTGTGGCCAACACGCTGCGCACGCCGGGCCCGTCGACGGCGACCGGTTTTTCGGCGAACACGTGCTTACCCGCGGCGACCGCGGCCGCGAGATGCTGCGGACGAAAATGCGGCGGCGTGGCCAGCACGACGACGTCGACGCCGGAGTCGATCACCTGTTGATAGGCGTCGAAACCCACGAAGCAGCGTTCGGGTGAGACATCGACCTTGGCGGCAGCCTCTTTGCGGATGTTGGCCAGGCTGCTTTCGAGCCGGTCGGAGAACGTGTCACCCATCGCCCAGAGCTTGACGTTTTGGTCGGCGGCCAGAGCGTTGGCCGCGGCACCGGTGCCGCGCCCGCCGCAGCCGATCAGCCCTATCTTGAGCACGTCGCTGCTCGCGGCATGCGCCCCGCCCGGAAACGCGACGCGGCTGGCCAGCGCGGTAGTCGCCGCGGTGACGGCCGTGTGCTTGAGGAACGTGCGGCGCGAGGGCAGGGGGCTGGCGTCGGATAGCGGGCGATCCATGGTGCTCTCCCAGAGGATCGAAAGGCGTGGCGGGGGGGGACGGAAACCGTCGGGCCCTTAGCATAGCAGAAGCCGCGCAAAACTGCCCCGCCGCGGCCGACCGCCCCCCGGGGAGAGCTCATTTCACCTTGCGCATCTGCCGCAGGAAATCGGCCTCGAGCGTGCTCAAATCGCCGAACGCCTCGACGAAATCGGCCACGCGAGTCTCCGGGGCGTCGCGGACCAGTTGAGCCTTGGCCGCCAGTTTGCGCAGGTAGCCCTGGTACGCCTCGCGGCGCTGGCGCATGAGAAAGTACGTCAGGGCCCAGGCCTCGGCATACGCATCGGCCGCCGTGCCCGTGTCGCGCAACCTCGTGTCGTCCTGGATGAGCGTGCGCAGGCTGTCGGCGGCGCGCTGCGGCAGGAACCGGCGGAACTGGTCGAGCCGGGGTCGATTCACCTCGCCCATCGTGCGCCAGCCCGAGCTGCTTTCCAGGTCGGGCGACTCGAAGTAAACGGCCAGCCCTTCGCTGGCCCACAGGGGCACGTCGGCATATCGGGTCTGCAGCCCCGTGTTGAAGGCGATCTGGTGCGTCGCTTCGTGGATCACGGTTGCCACGGTCCATTGAGCCTCACCGCGGCGCAATGCCGCGTTAATGGCGGACAGCCCCGCGCGGCGCGCCTGCGCCGGCGGCAGTCCGGCCACGCCGGTCAAGTCGCACATCGTCACACGGTTGGTCCGCAAGCTGTAGTAACCGATGATCTTGCCCGCCGCATCGCCCAGCTCAGGTTTTGCAAACTGCTCGTACGCCTGGCGGTCTCGGAACACGATCGCCACGAGCGGAAACTCGGGCTCGTTCAGCTTGAACCCTTGGCGCGACCAGTAGTTGGTGAAGGCCAGGTACAATCGCTCGAGCAGGCTTCCGCACCAGTTGGCATACGGCGCCGACGTGTCGTGGCAGACGACGTAATGAGCCGTGCGATGCACCTCGAAACCGGGAGGCAACTCGGCCAGGACGCGCTCGCCCTGGACCTCGGGCGTCAGCGGTTTGAACGCCTCTTCATCGCTGCGCTGGTCGATCAGGTCGTCCTTGGAAATGGCCCACAGTACACCGTCGGCGGTTTGTAGCAGTGTTTCGCCGTCGGCCGCGGTGGTCAGCACTCGGCCGACCAGATGCACCTCGTCGCCATGAAAGCGAAAGTGCACGTAGTCGAGCGCCGCGGCGCTTTGCGCAGCGAGCAGGAGCAACGAGGCGATGCAAAGCGCGCGCTTCATGTCCAGGGCGGCATCCTCGGCAGAACTCGATCGAACGGCGATCTTTCAACCGTAGCACGAGCCGCCGGAGAGAGCGATACGAATCAGGCCGCCTGGCGCAACCAGCGCGCCACGAGTCGCCCGATGAGCAGCGCCAACCCGGCGCAGCCGACGATGATGGCCAGGCAAATCCCGGCCACCTCGTCTTCGTTCCCCGCATGCAGCAGGCCGAAGATGCGCACTGGCAAGGTGGCGACGCCCGGCGGCGCGACGAGAATGGTCGCAGGCAATTCTCCGGCGGCCAGCGCAAACACGACCAGCCCGATCGCCGCGAACAGCCCACGGCGCTGGCCCACAGCCACGGTCCACAGCGTCCGCCAGTTGCTTGCACCGTCGGCCGCGGCGCTTTCCAACGGCGCGCGCGGCAAGCTCCCCAGCGCGTGCCAGCCGAGCGCCAGGGCCAGCGGCAACGTGCGGGCAAACTGCACCACGACCGGCGCCAGGACGGTGTGGTCGTAGCACCAGGTGATCCAGGGCAGCTCGGGCCGATTGCAGACATGCATCACGACCAGCCCCACGACGGGCCCCGGCAGCCCGATCAACAGCGCGATCAACAGCGCGGCGAACAGCCGTGCCCACGGGCGGCGCCGGGCCGCGTCGGCCAGCAGGATCGCGACGGGTAGAGTGCACAAGGTCGCAACCAGCGCGATGCGCAGCGTATCGCCGAGTTCGCGGCGATAGCGCCAGGGGCTCGTGGCGACGATCGCCAGGCACTTGGCGAGCGACCAATGGCGCTCGATGCCGGTGGCGCTGCGGTCGATCACCACGCCCGCCTTGATGCACAGGCTCAAGAGCGGCACGCCAATGACCAGGCCTGCGCCCGCGGCCACGAGCAAGGTCAACAGCCCGGGCGGTACGCCGAGCGGCAAGGCGGCGAGCCGCTGCTGCGGTGGCTGTAGCGCGGCCGCCGTGCTGCTCACCGCCCAGAGTGCCGCGACGAGAATGAAGCAGCCGACGATCAAGGCACCGTTGAGCGCGCGCAAGGGCACGGCGCTGGGCTCGACGTTCAATTCAACGTAGACGACCTCGGCGAAAGTGCGGATCTGGAAGAAATCGGTCACCGTCATCTCGGCCAGGACCTGCACCGCGACGGTCAAGCCGGCCAGCAAGGCCGCGGTCCAGGTGCGGCGCAGCGTCACGCGCCACAACGTCTGCCCCGCGGTGGCGTCGAGCAGTGCCTGTTCTTCCAACTCCGGCTCCGACAGCCGCAGCGCCGCCCCGACGATCAGGACGACCCAGGGGACCGCGGCCATCGCATGGACAAGCACTGCGCCGTGCCAACCGGCGAGCAACGGCGCCCGACCGCTGCCCAACGAATACCAACCCCAGGGGCCGAAACCCGACTGCCAGGCGGCCGCCTGCACCACCAGGGGCACGAGCACCGGCGCGACCAGGACGCCGGCCAACAGCGACCGACCGGGCAGCCGGGTTCGCGCCAGGAGTACGGCCAGGCTCGTGCCGATCGGCAACGCCACGAGGACGACCAGCGCCGCGAGCAAGAAAGACTGGGCCAGCAGGCCGGTGGCCTGCCGATCGAGCATCACGGCCAGCCCGGCACAGAGGCCGGCCAACAGCCAGGCGCCGACAAGTTTTGCAGGGGTACGCAACAGCATACAGGGCAGTTTACGTACCGCTACCAGCCTCGTGATAGCAGCCGCGGTCAGGCACTTGGCCGGATGCAACGAAAACGGCCTTTCGCAGCGGGGCCGCGACGGCTAACATCGGCCTCCTTTTCCCGGCGCCCCCTTCGCGCGCCAAGGATCGCCGTCTTCTCTCAGCGGGTCTCTGCATGACGACTACGGCATGCCGAACGTTGGTTTGCCTGGTACTGGTGATGAGCCTGGTGGGCTGTGCCAAGCTACGCGCGCCCTGGACCAAATCGGCCAAGCAAGACGTCAAGTCGCGGGCCGACGTCTACGCCAGTCGCCAAGAGGAGCTTGCGCAACTGGCAGACCAGGCTGGAAAGCTGACGTCGGCCGAGCAGGATCGGATCGCGGCCGAGCTGCAGCAAGAACTTTCGAACGAAGCAAACCCGGTGATGCGCGACGCGATCGTGCGGACCCTTGGCGCGATGAAATCGCCGGGCTCGCTCGCGGCGCTCAAGCACGCCATGGGCGACACCGACAAGTATGTCCGCGCCCGCGTGTGCGAATCGCTAGGCCGCCGCCGCGACGCTGAAGCCGCGGCGGCGCTCTCAGAGATTATCTCGACCGACAGCGAGAGCCACGTCCGGTTGGCCGCCGCACGGGCCCTCGGTCGCATCGACGATCCTCAGTCCGTACAAGGCCTGGGAGTGGCCCTGCAAGACGGCGATCCGGCGCTGCAGCATCGGGCGATGGAATCGCTGCGTGCGGTGACCCATCGCGATTTCGGCAACGACGTCGGAGCGTGGCGCGAGTTTGTCCAAGGGGGCAACCCGGCCGAGCCGCAACCCACCATCGCCGAGCGCCTGCGCTCGATCTTCTAGGCGTCCGCGTCCTTCTTGCGCCGGAAAACCCGGCCAGGCCGCAGGAATTGCCAATAGCCACCCCTTGGCAAGCCATTATTTCTGGCAAGCGGCGCTAATACTGCCGGGTAGCCAAACCGGCCGCGAGAAATACGGTTCGCGCGGCGATGAAGTCTTTGGATTTGACGCGCAGGGCTGACCGATATCAGTGCTACGACGTCAACGCGCGCCGGAGGCGTCGGTAGGCCAGCACACCCCCCCACCCAATCGGCGCACCCCTGACCTCCCCCCAAAGTTGCTCGAGGAGCCGCGTGGGCAATCGCGGCTCCTGGGGCCAAGCACTTTTGCGTTGTAGGTGCCTGGCATGCGTTGCACCAAGATCTTGGTGTTGAGTGCCCTGTTGTCATGTGCAATGTGCCCTTGCGCCGCACGCCGAGTGCGAGCGGGCGAAACGAGCGCGCTTGCGCTGCCGAAATTGACCTTTCATGCGCCGCAGATTGACCATCTGCCGCCGGTCGATCCCCTTGCCGTCGAGAAGTTGCCCGATTTCGAAGTGACGACTCGCGATAGCGACTGGGACGACGTGGTCGCCGACGAGTTCACGCCTGCCGAAGAGCCGCTGGTGCCGTTGCCGGCGATCGACGAGGACGGCTCGATCGAGGAACCGGCCCGAGACGCGGCCGACGAGACCGCGCCCGAGACGCCCGGCGCAGAGCAACAGCGGGTCGTCGATCCGCCGTCGCTGGCCGACGAGGTCGAGACTCCGAAGCCGACCGAGCCCTTGGCGCCGCTGCGCGACCGGCTGCGTCGCGTACTGAAGCACTATTACGGCAGGCCGCTCGATAGCCGGTTGCACAATCCCTGGGAAGTGATGCACGGCATCATCGCCTTCGGCTGCGACTCGCAATTGATCGCCCACGGCACCGACGGCCGAGTCAACGCCATCGCCTATGCCTGCTGGAACGGCGACTGCGCGGGCGACCGGCTGCTGTACATCAACAACGGGCGCGTCGATGCCCGGCAGGGGCCGCGCGTGCAGGGGCATTTCGGCCAGTTTCTGGCGATCTTGGCGCAGTCGCGCGTGCCGCTGAGCTATCCGCTGCAAGTCAACCAGCAGACCTTCCAGTTGAGCGACCTGCTCGAGACGGAAAAACTGGGCTGCCGAACGCACACCGAACTGACGTTCAAGCTGATCGCCATCTCGCACTACTGCGACACCGACACGACTTGGAAGAGCGATATCGGCGAAGACTGGTCGGTGCCCAAGCTGCTTCGCGAGGAGATTGCCGCGCCCATCCGCGGCGCGCCTTGCGGCGGCACGCACCGGCTGACCGGCATTACCTACGCCTATCAAAAACGCCAGCGCGAAGGCCGCCCGATCGACGGGCAATACGAGCGTGCCCGCCAATACATCAGCGACTACATCCGCTACGCCCGCAGCCTGCAAAATCCCGACGGCAGCTTCAGCACCGAATGGTTCGCGCGGCGCGGCGACCGGCCCGACGTCGAACGCAAGCTGCAGACGACGGGCCACATCTTCGAATGGTATGTCCTGGCGATCGACGAGGCCCAGATTCGCGAACCGCGGACGCTGCAGACCGTCGAGTTCTTGGTGAGGACTCTCGAGGAGCAGCCGACCAAGAGCTGGGCGATCGGACCGCTCGGCCACGCCTTGCATGCCTTGACGATGTTCGACCGCCGGGCGTTTGGTTCCTGGTCACCCATCGAAGGGCAGCCGGCCAGCGAGCTGGTGCGCACGGGCGGTCGTCCCGAGACTTCCGGTTCGGGCGGCGATTGAACGGCCGCCGATCGAATTCGCACCGCGGGAGGCGCCGAGGGTTTGCCCCACCCGATTTTCTAGGGCGCGGCGTCGGTGTGCTCTTCGCCGGGCGCGGCGTCCGATACCACGTCCTGTCCGAAGGTGTAGAACAGCCAATCCAAATCGCTGCCTCCGACAAGCCGATCGACGGCACCGTCGGCGAACACGGTTTCCGCCGGTAGCAGCGTGTCGTAGAGCAAGGCCGCGATTCGATCCTGGTAGTCGCTGCCATCGGACCAAACGCCCTGGGCGCCACCAAGGTAACCGAAGAGATCGTCGCCGAAATTGAATCGATCGGCGACTAGCAGGTCCTGCCCCGAGCCGCCGTCGAGGGTGTCGGCGCCGCGGTAGCCGAACAGCACGTCGGTTCCTTCTTCGCCAAACAGGCGGTCGCCCAGGTCGCTGCCCTGCGTGCCACCGACGATCAGGTCGTTGCCCAAGCCGCCGTAGAGCGAGTCGCCTCGGCTGCCGCCGTAAAGCGCGTCGTCGCCAGCTCCGCCATACAGCTCGACAGTGCGCGAGGTGACGAACTCGGCATCGAGCACGTCCAGACTGCCGTAGCCGTAGGCCTTGATGCGACCGTTCACGCCGGTCACGGTTTCAGTCGCGTAGTCGAGCACGGAGTTTTCAAACTGGGTAAACACCGTCACGCTCGTACCGGATCCGATGAAGTACACGCCGTCGAAGCCTGATGTGCCGCCCCACAGCAGATCGGTGTTCGACCCGTTGAACCGGGTGACGAATTTTTCGACCGTCACGCCGGTGCTGGCCACGGCGCCGGTGCTGCCGTCGTCATCGGTCGCACGGACCATAATTGTTCGGGGGCCGTCCGTCGGGTAGGAATGGGACACGGTCGTGCCGCTGGCGCCACTGACGGTCTGGTCCCACACGCCGTTGCTGTCCCAGTCGATTTCCCAGGTGAATCCGGCTGCCTGATCGGCCGGCGCAGGATCGCTGGCCGACAGCGTGTAGACGACGGTTTCGCCGCGGAATTGTGCCGCAATCGCCGCGGCGATCGCGGCCGTCGGCGCGACGCTCGTGGCATGGACCAGGGTTTGGGCCAAGGCTTCGCCGTCGGGACCGCTGGCCTTGGCTCGGATCAGGAAGTCGCCCTGATCGGTCGGCAGATAACTGACCGACGCGCCTGCCGCGTCGTCGTACTGGCCATCGTTGTCGAAGTCCCAGGTGACCGTATCGACCAATCCCCCCAGCGTCGCCACGAGCGTGACGGCAGTGCCTTCGGACGTCGTGTAGAGCGGGGGGACGGCGATCTCTGGCGGTTGCGGTTCGGTCACTTGCAGACGCTGGTTGCGCGCGACATGGGTCAACACCTGGACCAGTCCGCTGGGCCAGATGATCTCGACCTTGTCGATGGTGCCGGTACCCTCGCCAAGTCCGAAGTGCACCTGGTCGGGATTCTGCGAGGCGAAGTTGCTGCTGGCGCTCATCTCGCGGTAATAGGTGGGGCCGCCCAGCTGGGGCGTGACGGCGACGCGAGCGCCAATGCCTTGCCGGTTCGACGTCACGCCGTTCAATTCCAGGCTTAGCCAGCTCTTGGCGTTGCCGCCGTCGTTGCGATAGAGCACGGGTGCCGTAAACGAGTTGACAATGAACATGTCTTCGTCGCCGTCGTTGTCGTAGTCGAACGCGATCACGCCGCGCCCGGCGTCCGAGTCGACGATGCCGGCCCGGGTGCTGACGTCGAAATAGGTGTTGTGGTTGCGCTGGTACAATACCGTCTGGTCGCTCCCGAGATTGACCGCGGCTTGCGAACCGTTGGTCACCGCCACGTCGAGTTCGCCGTCGTTGTCGTAATCGAGGAACGTCGTCCCCCAGGCCCAGCCCGCGTCGGCCAGGTGCTGCGAGGCGGTCACGTCGAGGAATTGGCGTTTACCGAGGTTTTCGAACAGGCGATTGCCCGTGACGAGAATGGCGACGTTTCCGGTGCGGGGGTATACGCCGGAGACAAACAGGTCGAAGCGGCCATCGTTGTTGTAGTCGCCGATCGCCAGGCCCATGTCCGAATCGCCCCGGCCGGTCCCGCTCGCGTCGGTGCCGTCGGTGAAGGTGCCGTCGCCGTTGTTCCAGAACAACCGGCTGAGCCCCGTGTCGATGGTGACGAACAAGTCCGGATAGCGGTCGCCGTCGAGGTCGGCAAATCGCGCCGTGTACGGCAGGAAGGGATGGTCGGGATCCCAGAAGGGCAAATCGGGCGACCGGGTGTCGATGTCGATCCCGGACGCCACGGTCACGTCTTCGAAATAGCCTGGTTGGGCTGCCCCGCGATTGTGCAACAGGCGCGTGTACAGCGGGCCGGCGGCCACCTGCAGGCTGACGACGAAGATGTCGAGGTAGCCGTCGAGGTCGTAATCGCCGACGGCGACGCTGATGCCGAAGCGCGCGAGCGGCCCCGGCACGTTGACTCCGCGCGGCACGCCTTCTTCGGCGAAATGGCCCGTGCCGTCGTTGATGTAGAGTTTGAACTGCAGGGAGAAGAACGTGAGGATCACAAGGTCGAGGTCGCCATCGTTGTCGACGTCGAGCCAACTGGCCGAAGAGTCTTGCGTGGCCGAGGTCGTGGGAAACGCCTGGTCCGTCACATCGGCAAAGGTTCCATCGCCCAGGTTGCGGTACAGCTTGTCGCCGTAGTACGGGCGCGTGACGAACAAATCGACCCAACCATCGCCGTCGTAGTCGCCCGCTGCTCCCGAGGCAGACATGTTGATGATCGACGAAAACGCATCATAGGGCGGCGGAAGCTGCGCGAGGTTCAAGCCCGCGGCTTGCGTGACGTTCGTAAAGGTCGGCCCCAGATATTCCTGGACCTTCAAGGTCGTATTGCGGGCCACGTTGGTCAGCGTTTGGACTGCGCCGCTGGGCCAGGCGACCGTGACCGACGCGAGCGGCGCCGTGCCGGGCCCGAGTCCGAGCAGCAACGAAGGCTCGCTGGTCGACAGATAGTTGCTACCGCCGGACAACACCGTGACAAAGCTGGGGCCGCCGGCCACCGGGGTCACGGTGACCCGGGCCCCCAGGCCCAGCGTGTCCGAGGCCGTGGCTTGCAAGTTGAGCCGCAGCCAACTGCCCACGCGGTTGCCGCCGTCGTTGCGCACGAGTGTCGGCAGCCCTCCGTAATTGACGAACACCAGGTCACGGTCGCCGTCGCGGTCGAAGTCCAGCGTGGCCAGGCCTTTGGACAGCGTTCCGGTCGGTAGCCCCAGCGCCGCGGAAACTTCGGTGAACGATGCGCCCCCGTTGTTGCGGAAGAGGCGGACGGCATCACCGGCGAACGCTCCCGCGCCCTCGGCGTGATCGCCGGCGGTGATGATCAAATCGGGATCGCCGTCGTTGTCGTAGTCCCAAGCGTCTGCGGCCCAGGCGCGGCCCGCGTTGCGGACGCCCGCCGCGCTGGTCGCGTCGGTAAACAGCCGATTGCCGGCGTTGAGCAGCAGGCGGTTGCCGTCCCAACCGTCGGCCGGCGAATACGCGGCTGTGATGAACACGTCCAGCCAGCCGTCGCCATTGAAATCGGCGATCGCCGAGCCGGCGGCGCGGGCCACGCTGCTCAGCCCGGCCGCGACAGTACCGTCGGCGAAGGTGCCGTCGTGATTGTTCCAGAACAGCTTCGACTCGCCGTAGTCGCCGATCACCAACAGGTCCTGCCAGCCATCGTGATCGAGATCGCTGAAGCGCGCGCTACGCGCGAACTCACCCGGTTCGGCCGTACCGGTCACGCCGTCCAGGGCGACTCCCGCGGCCGAGGTGACGTCGACAAAGTGGCCGGGCTGCATGACGCCCAGATTGCGCAGCAGTCGCGAGCGCGTCGGCACCTGGCCCGGATTCTGCACGGCATCGTCGATGCGCCACTCGGTAACGTAGAGGTCGAGGTAGCCGTCGCGGTCGTAATCGCCCCAGGCCGCGCTTTGCCCGTAAACGGTCGCGCCGTCGAGGGCCGCGCCGCGCGTCAGGGCCTCTTCGGTGAACGTGCCATGGTTCTGGACGAACAGGTGGAACCGAGCGTTGCCGATCCCGGTCACATACAGGTCGAGGTCGCCGTCGTTGTCGATATCGCCAAACGCAGCGCCATTGGACGATGCCGGCAACAGCGCCGCCAGGCCGGTTGCCGAGGTGACGTCGGCAAAGGTGCTATTGCCCAGGTTTCGATACAGCACGGCCGGACCGTCGGCGCGCGTCAGCAGGAGGTCCGGCAGACCGTCGCCATCGTAATCGCCCGTCGCGACGCCACCGGTGTGCGCCGCTTGCAGGTACGGTGCCGTAACCGTGGCCGGCTCGCTGCGCTGCGGCGTATCGAGGCCGCTGCCCGCGCTGATGTTGGTGAACAGTTGAGGCGACACGACGACGACGTCGCCGGTCAGATGTAGTTCGAGATCGGCGCCGCCGGCCAGCCCGGCCAACACGATCGTCGTGTCGACAGGGACGGTCACGACCCACTGGCCATTGATCAGGCGCAGCGACGCATCGCCAGCCGAGGCATTCGACACGGGTGGCAGGGCCGCCAGATCGATCGAGCCGGCCTGGCCGTCAAGGTCGTAGTCGAGCACGCTGCCGGCGGCAAACTGCAGATCGAAGCCGGCCGCCGAGGCGTTGCCTTCGGCGTCGAGCGCGACGTTACCGAGCAGTTGAAACTGCAGGCCCCGCGCGGCCGCGGTGAAACTGACCGGCAACCCCACGGGCAGTTGCCAGGCATAGTTCGCGGGCGTGCCGAGCGGGCTGAAGGCCCCGGCCTGTCCAGCGACGCTGATGCTGCCGGCCAGGAGTTCGACGGAGCTGTTCGACAGGTCGGCCACGACCGAGCCGGACAATGCGGTCTGGCCAGACGCGCCGCCTTGCGCTTCGAGCGGCGTGCTGGTGCCTTGGGTCAAGGTCGCGGCAACCACCAAGGAGCTGGCCGCCGATTGCACCGCCAGCGTTGTGCCGTCGACCTCGGGAAATGCGACCGGCGCGGCGGCGTGCGCGCCGCTGAAATACTGCGTGGCCAGCGCATAGACCGAATTGCCGACCTGCGACCCGATGATGCGGCCCGTGAAATCGTCGGCCGGGATATGGATGCCACCGTAGATGCGCGAGATGCCCGCTTCGTCCGAGGCATCGTAGTACGACGCCCACTGCAACGTCACCGGTTGCGAAGGGCCCGTCTCGAATGACAAGAAGTCCGTGTTCATGTGATACTCGAACAGCCCGCCCGGGAAATACGGGCTGCCGGTAAAGTCGGTCATGATTTCGGCGCCGCTGCGACTGTACGTGCTGTGGCCCGACACGTAGCCTGCAAACGGCGGCGTCACGAAAGTTGGCCGCTGATAGGGGAGCCAATCGGCGGCGAGGATCCAGCCGACGCCGGCCGGAGGGGCATCGGGGTCGTCGGGCGGACCTTGATAGGTGTGGATTGCGATCTCGCCTTCGTGTCCCGCGAGCTGGGCATGCCGTTCACCGGGCTGCGTCGTGTCCGAGGTGATCACCTCGACCAGTCCCGGTTCCAGGGGGATGCCGTCGGGGTTGTACGAGGGCTGCTGCGGATCGCTCGACTGGCCCAGCCCGGCCAGGTAGCGAATCATCGTGATCGGTCGGGTACTGTCGTAGACGCGCTTGAGCCCCCAGGCGCTGACTGCGGCATCGTGCATCCCGGCGTTGAGGCTGAAATACAGCTTCACGTCCCATTCGAGATCGTCGACCGGGGCGCCGACGCCGCCGATCCGCTTGTCGGCCGGAGCGAGCGTGTCGGTAACGTCGTTGGCGATGACGTTCCAATGCCCGGGTGGAGTCTCCGACTGGGGGCCGTCGGCCCAAAATTCGGCCAGGACGCGCCCGTAGTCGCCCAGCTTGACCACGTTCGGCGCATACGGCTGACCCGTGACCGGGTTGAGCCCGTAGCCCGTACCGTCGTTGGTGCCCAGGGTGTTGTTGTGAAAGACGCCGGGGGAGATATCGATCGTCGTCGAGAACGACGGATCGAGAATGCTTGCGGCGCGGATGACGTCGAGGGCCTCGGCCTTGTATTGCGCCGCGGACGGCGTGTTCAACTGAGGCGGCGGGCCCGGATCGATGAACTGTCCGCGCTCGAATGAGAAAGGAATCACGTCCTTCCATTGCGAGCCGACGAACTTCTGCGTCGAGGCTCCGACGACGATGCCGTTTTGCAGAACCAGCTCCTCGAACGCCAGCGGCTGCCAGCGATTCGGGTCGACGACCTCCGTGCCCGACACCAGCACGCCGAGCGCCGGGTTGACGGGCGTGTACGTCGGATCGGCATAGTTGTTCGCCTGCAGCGAACCGTCGTTCATGCCGAATTCGATGATCGTTTGCGCAATGCGGTTTCCGAGCGCGGCCGGCGACGTGCCCAGCGTCGAGGTGTAGGCCGGGTCGTAGCCGAGTTCGACCATTTTCGCGTCGAACGAGGCGACGGACGTGGCGCCGCCATTGGCGTTGGTATACCGGTTTTTCAAGACGCGGTAGGCCGCGTAGCTAATGGCTTCTTCCCGAGCGCCTGCGACGTCCGGCGAAGTGTATTTCTCGAAATTCAGGTAGCCCGTCGCGTTTGCGTCGTACGCCGCCCAGGCGTCGTACATAGCGGCCGAAGTGTGAAACAAGTTGCGGGCATGCACCGGCGGCCGCGGCGTGTCGCGGCGAATCGCCGCGAGCAGCAGCTCGTCCCACTGCCGAGCCACCGATTCGCCATTCAGCAGGACGCGATCTTCCAGTGGCTGGACGCCGAGACTTCCCCAGCGGCGACGCAGCAGGCCCTTGCGACGCACGGCCCCTCGCGCGTAGGTCCCCATCAGGATGTCCTAACTTGAATTGGACCCGAACCGGCCCGGGGAATGCGCGGCAACAAACCAAAGCGCGGCACATGCCCGGGCAAGGGCACTCCGCGATCCAGTTGGCGGCCACGCGAAGTCCGCATTCCTTAGCGTGACTTCCGGTCGATCCCCCCACTAGGATCGAACCGAAACTAACTGCTATTCGCGCCGCATCGAACGCGCAAGCGGCGGGCCCTTGCCCATCACGGCCGAGACCCTGTGCCGGTCAACGCCTCGCTGCAAGGCGGCTACTGACACTCACGCAACGACGAAGCTGGTTCGAAACAGCTCTGATTCGCCGCCGAACTTTGCTTCCGCCCGACGCCAAGGCATAGACTATACGACGCCCATCGAGTGGCAAGTTTATTCCAGAACCGCGGTCCTGTTTTTTGCCGGCGCCGAAGACTGCCCCTGCGAGCCGCCGCCGCGCGACGTTTGCCCCCCAAGAGGCTCGGTCACGATCGGGTCGCAGACCAATCGGGGGGCCCGCTTCAGAACTGGAAATAGATAAACGTCAGCTTGCCGCGCAAATAGACCAGGCACAGCGCGAACAACAGGCCGGTCACGGCTCCCCCGGTGGCCGAGAGCCAGCCCTGGCGACGCTGTGAAACCTTGGCGCCGATCTCGGCGCCGAGCTGTTTCAGGGCAGGTACCAGGTAGGGTGCCATCCACACCAAGGCCATGAGCGTGGCGACGTGCAGATAGAACGTGCCGGACAGCGACCGGACCGAGTGTTGCCAGGGCATGAACATGATGGCCAACAATTGCAGGGCATGCCGGAAATCGTCCGCACGGAACATCGCCCAGGCAGGCCAGAGCGCGACGTTCAGCGCGACGACCGATAGGCCCGCCACGATCCGTCCGGCCCAGGTGTCGTCCTCGGCCAAGGGCTGGTACTTCCGCGTGACATAGCGGAACACGTGATAAGCGGCGATCAGGCAGCCGTGGTACAGCCCGTAGACGGCAAACTTCCAGCCCGCGCCGTGCCAGACGCCGCAGATGGTCATGGCAAGGATCGTGGCGCGGCACATGTTGCCCAGCGTCACGCGGCCACCGACGAGCGGATAGTAGACATAGTCGCGAATCCACCGCGACAGCGACATGTGCCAGCGGTTCCAGAAGTCGGGCGGCGACGTTGCGCTCAACGGGAAGTTGAAGTTTTCGACCAGGCGGATCCCGCACATCTGCGCTGCCCCCAGGGCGATCCGCGAGTAGGCGGAGAAATCGAGATAGCACTGCACGGCGAAGGCCATCGACATGACCATCACGTCGGTCGAGCCCAGCGCGACGGCCTCGCGCGCGAAGGCGTCGTCGACCTGTGGTCCGATCGAGTCGGCCAGGACGGCCTTGGTGAACAGCCCCGTGGCGATCAGCGTCAGCCCTTCTTGCAGATCGCGAGCCGTGGGCCGCAACTCACCCTCGAACTGGGGCATCAACTCCTTGGCCCGCATGATCGGCCCGGCGATCAGCTTGGGGAAGAAGGCAATGAACAGTTGCACGTCCCAGAAGCCGTGCGGCGATTCGCGCTTCTTGACGACGTCGAAGATGTAGCTGCTCGACTCGAAGAGATAAAACGAGATGCCCAGGGGCAAGACCAGCTCGGCATACGGAATCTCGAACGAGAGGCCCAGCAGCCGGTTGACGATGCGCAACTGCAGGATGGTCCAGTCGAGGTACTTGTACAGCACCAACACTGCGACGTTGATCAAGATGATGGTCCAGCCGCGCCGAGCGCGCAGGGGGCCCTCGACTTGGGCAATCCAATTGCCGCCCCACCAGGTGAGCACCGCACAGCCGCAGAGCAGCGCCAGGTAGGGCCAATGCCACGAGGCATAGAACAGATAACTGGTGACCAGCAGCCACCATTTGCGCCAGGACCGGGGCAAGAGGCCCAGAACGATCACGACGGACAGCAGGAAGATCCAAAAAACCGGCGAAACGAAGCGCATGAATCACGCAGCGATGGAAGGAGTCGAGGCGGGTTATTCTGCGGTCTGCTGCAACTCGCCGGCAAACGCTTGCGCGTCGTCGACAGACACGCCCGTCTTCAAGTGATCCCAGAGCCCGCATTGTTTGCCGGTTTGGAACAGGAACTCGGCCAGCAGCTCGTGCCCCGTCTCGGTGAAGTGGCCGCGATCGGGGTAATTGCCGGCCCAACCCCAGTACTCGTTGGGTACGACTTCACGCGCGTCGACAAAGTCGAACCCGTAGCCTCGGGCGACCGAGACCAGGCGACTGAGCACTTCGTAGTGCCGCGACGTCTCGACGAACGACGCCATATCGCCGCGGACCGGCTCCTCATAAATCAGCACCTTGGCCCGGTACTGGCTCATCAGGGCAAGCAAGGCACTGAGGCAGTGCTGGTTGAATTCCAGGTCGGCTTCGATCACGCCGCGCTGATAGCCCTCGACGTTTTGCACCACGCGCTCCTGGAAGCCGTTCACGACCGAACGGTAGATGCGGCTGCGAATCTCCGAGCTTTGGCCGACGAGCGTCGTGTGTTCAGCCAGCCAGTCGACCGCCTCGTGATCGAGCTTGTCGGCATCCGACATGGCGTCCTGCTTTTCGATCTCGATACGGGCCTTGCGGATCTCGGCCTGGACCGCAGCCAGGACGTGTTTGGAGCCCGGCGTATCGAGATTCTCGAGGTGGCCGACGAGCCAGCTGATGTATTCGGGGCGTTTGTAGTACAGGTGGATGCTGTGCCGCAGATCGCGCTCGCGGGCAATGTTCGGCCAGTTCCAGGCCATGACGACGACGTTCGGCCGGTACCCGCGCGAGAGCAGATCGCAGTAGGTCGTCAGATATTCGAACGGCAACTGGTTGGGATAAGCCAGCCGGTAGTAGGTCACCAGGTGACTTCCCAGGTAGCCGTCGACGCGCTGGACGAATTGGTCGAACAGCGTGCTGGTCGTTTCGTTCCGCAGCGGCTCGCCGCGATGCCGCCCGGCCAGGCTGTACATCTGCGAATTGCCCAGCAACAGCACCGTTGGGCGATCCGAGATAGCCGGCGGAATCGTCTTCGCATCGCGGCCGACGTCGACCATGTAGGCGGGTCGCTCGAGCTTCGCGTCGCCGCGCACGCCCAACCAGGCCGAAGTCACGGTCTCCATGCCGAGCACCACGACCGCAAACGCCCCGACGAACAAGGCGACGTGCAGCGGGCGAATTTCCGTCTTACCGGCAGGGGTCATGATCGGTGGGCACGTACGCGGTGTTGTGTGGTTTGCCCGGCAGGAGCTCGTCGCGGCTGGCAACGGGCCAAGGGCAACTCGGCGAGAGAACCGGCCAGCGGCCAGGGGCGGACCGCTGTGGCGTTAGACCGTCGCGCTGCCCGCGGTTGCATAGCCCGATACGATCCGGCAAAAACCTCCGACGGTGGTGAACGCCTCGATGTCGACCTCGCTGACGTCGACCTGGATACCGAACTTGTCTTGGACCGCCATCACGATTTCCAGCAGGCCGAACGAATCGACCAGGCCGCTCTCGGTCAGGCTCAGGTTGTCGGCCGGATCGTCAATTCCGGCCTTGGCGAGCTTGCGCCGCAGGTGCTGGCAGAGAAACTGCTTGATGTCCGCAGGAGTGGTCATGCGTTCTCCAGGTGCTGTTTGAGTGACTTCTTATCGATCTTGCCATTGGCATTGAGCGGCATTTCCGGCAGGAAGATCAATTCCTGCGGGACCATGTAGTTGGGCAGACGCTCGCGCGCCACGGCCAGGATCGACTCGGGATCGACCGTCGAACCGGACAGGAAAGCCGTGGTGCCCAACGGGCCCAACTCGTTGCGCGGATAGGCGAGCACGGCCACGAACTCGGTGCCGGCGGCACTCTTGAGGACGTGCTCGATTTCCATGAGCTCGACGCGGAAACCGCGAATCTTCACCTGTTCGTCGGCGCGTCCGCGGTAGAGGATGTCGCCTTGTTCATTCACGCACGCCAGGTCGCCCGTGCGGTACCAGCGATTGTCCGGACCGGCATGCCAGGACATGGCCACGAATTTATCGGCCGTTTTTTCGGGATCTTGCCAGTAGCCGGCCGCGACTTGGGCCCCAGCGATGCACAGCTCGCCGATCTCCCCGGCGGGAACCAGTTGCAAGTGCTCGTCGACGATCGCGGCGCTGAGCCCTGGCAGCGCCCGGCCGATCGGCACCGTGCCGTCGCGCGCGTCGTCCGCCGGATCGAATCGATGCACCGTGCAGGTGATCGTGGCTTCCGTCGGGCCGTAGAGGTTCTCGACGTGCGAGTCGGGCGCCGCGATCTTCCACGCCGCGGCAATGCTGGCCGGCAGCGGTTCGCCGGCAAACAAGCTCCACCGCACGCTCGGAAACGCCTCGGGCTTCAACAGGTTCATCCGCTTCATCAGGATGCCCACCGAGGGCACCGAGAACCAGACGGTCACCTGCTGCTCGCGGATGAACTTGGCCGGCGCGAGCATGTCATTGGCCGTGGGCACGCACAGGCACGCCCCGTTGGGCCAACAGACGAACATATCGGAGACCGAAACGTCGAACGTCAGGTCGAATGTTTGCGAAAATCGGTCGGTCGGACCGATGCAATAGCGCCGCGACATGCACTCGACATAATGCATTACGTTGCGATGCGTGACCATCACGCCTTTGGGCGCCCCGGTGCTGCCCGAGGTGAACAAGATATATGCCAAGGCGTCGTCACAGACCGCGGGTGCCTCTTTGAGCGGGCTCGCGGCCTCCAGGTCGGAAGCGCCGAAGAACTCGTGACGCGGAAAGCGGCGGCGGTATTCACCGGCGTCGGCAACCTCGGGCAGTACGACGCACAGCGGGCGCTCGACCTCGCTCAGGATCTCGTCCTGCTGCTCGACGAAATGGTGGTCGGCGACCAGCGTCGTCGCGCCCGAGGTTTCGAGCATGAAGCGATTACGGGCCGCGGGAAACCGCGGATTCAGCGGTACGTAACCGGCGCCTGCGACGAGCGTGCCTAGGAGCCCCTCGTAGACGGCCGCGGTACGCGAACCGAAGACGGCGCCGAGCCGCGGCACCGGAAAGTTTTGCCGGGAGAGGACACGCGCGACCCGGCCCACTCGGTCACGGAGTTGCGCATAGGTCTGGCATTTACCCTGCACATGCAGTGCAGGTCGGTCCGGATACACGGCGGCAGCCTGCAAAAACATCGCTGCCAGACCACGTCCGGGCGTCGTGTGCAGCGACACCTTGTGCGCAGGCGCGCAAGCCGCTGCAGCAGCAGTCGTAACTACATCAGTCGAAGCCACGTCGGTTCCCACACCTTCGCTTCGAGTTGTTCAATTCTCGATTCTGTCTTAGCGCCCCGAAAGCACAACGGCTCGCAAGGTTAATTGTCGACAAGTGCGTGCGCGGCTGGGCTCCATGAATCATCCGCAGGCATCGTCTCGAGGCAGCTATCCAACAACTGCCCGATCCCTGCTGCTCACCGAGCCGCGGCTTCGATACAAGAGGGTCTGTCCGTGCGACGAAGATGTCGCGCGCGATCAGCGCGCAACAGGCCCGCGTGCACGACGACGATTTGCCCTGACCAACGCACCGATTGTCGCCGAGTCGTGGCCGGCAACCGATGGACTGACCCCACACGATGCATCAGAAACCCACGGCCCGAGTTTAGCCCTGACTGCAACGCCGACAACGCAGTCGCATCCCTCTTAAGGGGAATTAACCGAGCCTGGAGGAATTGTCTGGGTTAGATGGCATAGCCTTAACAAATCTTAGGAAATCGTTCGCAGCGACCTCGACGAGGCCCCCATCAGGGCGCGCTCGCCGTGTGGCGCTCGATACGCGGCAGTTCCAGGCACACGGCTTCATGATCGTTGCGCAAGAACAACTGGTTGTCGGCCAAGGCCGGGTGGTTCCAGGTTTTGCCCTCCAACACCGCCACGTCGGCCAGCTCGTTGTGTTTTTCCGGCGTGGCTTCGACCAGCACCAGGTGGCCGTTTTCGGCCTGCACCAGCAGCAGGTCGTCGACCAGCAGGATCTGTCCGTGGCCGTAGCGACCCTTCTTCCATTGACGTTTGCCGTCTGCGAGCGAGATGCAAGCCAGGATGCCGTTGTCGAGACCATACGCGAAGCCATCGCGGACCACGGCCGTGCAGAATTTGCACTGCAGATCGCGCGATTTCCAAACGACGCCGACCTGCCAGGGTAGCACGCCCGGGGTGAGTTCGTAGAGCGTCGCTCCTTTCCCATAGCCCGTGGCCAGGAAGAGTCGCCGGTCGCCCAAGGGCGACACCTGCGAGCAATTCATGGCCTCGATGTCTTTCCACCACGGCGTGCTCCAGATGAGCTCGCCGGTCGCCGGATTGCGCGATTCGAGCGTGGCCTTGTTGAGGGCGACGACCTGTTCAGTGTTACCCAGGCGGATGAGTGCCGGCGAGGCATAGGCCGCTTCGTCCTGGCCGGCACGCCACGCCCGCTGGCCCGACTCGACGTGGTACGCGACGAGCGACGCATCGTGCACGCCTCCCGCGCAGGCGATGACCAGGTCGCCCACGACCAAGGGCGAACCGCACATGCCGTAACGGAGCAGGGGGGCATCGTTGTCCGCCAACAGATCGACCGACCAGTGCCGCTCACCCGTCTGCCGATTCAGACAATTGAGCACGCCCGTGCCGCCCAAGGTCAGCACGCGCTGACCGGCAATCGTGGGCGTGGCGCGGGGGCCGTCTCCCGTGGCGTGCTCGACATAGTGCACCGGGTCCTTGTGTATCCACAGCTCTTGCCCGGAGTCGCGCTGGTAACAGACGACACATTCCTCTTCGCCGCGCTGCTCTTGCGTCACGGCATGATCGCCGGCCACGGCAAAGGCGCTCCAGCCGAGGCCAACCGCACGGCGCCAGCGCTCGACCGGCGGATGCTGGGTCCAATCGCGGTCCAGGTTCGCGCCGTTCACGGTGCCTTGGCCATCGGCACCGCGAAATCGTGGATAATCCGACGGCGCATCGGCTCGTGCGGGGGTGCTGGTTGTTGCCGAACCTTGTGCAGCGGGGGCGTCCGTCGGTTGCAACGCAGTTCGCGCCGCACCGCGCTGCGCAGGTCGAAATCGCCAGGTGAAATTCGCCTGCGAGGCGCCGTCGATGCCGTCGAACCGCACGCCGGCGGCAAACAGGACGACCAGTCCGATCAGTCCGGCCAAAACGGACCACCGAGCCCGAACGCTCCACCCCGACAAACGGGCCAGCCAGGGCCAGATGACCCACGTGCTGGCAGCGGCGAATCCGGCCGCGAGCGTCGGCTCTTGCGAGATGGCAGACGCCTTGTACAGCCACAGCGCCATGGCCGCCGCCAGCCAGACGAACAGCCCCAGCCACAACCAGCGATCGGGTTTCGCAGTCCGATTCCGCGCCAGCCAGCGCACGAGCAACGATCCGACGGTCGCCGCCAGCGCGGCCACGGCCGTGGCCTTCCAAAACGTGTTGTGCTCTTTATAGAACAGCCACCGGAAGAACGACCGGCGCCCGGTTTCCAGGTAGATGTTCAGCAGCTCGTGCCAATAGCCGAGGAGCACCGCGGCGCAGCCGAGCAGCACGCCAGCAGCCGCCAGCCGCGCAAGACGCTGGCGCAAGGCCGGCGCCGCGATCGACTCGGTAGACATATCGCGCCTGGGGAAAATGACAATGTCCCAATGTCGCACCAAGCCCAGGGCCGTTCTAGATACAACATCGGGCACGGCCTGTAAATGACGTGTAGCGAGCACGTGGCCATGCGTCAGCCGATCACTGCGAATCGCCCGGCGGCGCGCCAACACGCCGCGGCTGAAGTCGCGCTTGCGACGCGCACCGCTCGTCAACCACCTTGCTTGAGCCAAGGTGGGATCGAGGGAGGCACCCGGCAGCGACGGCCGAGCGACGTTTGACCCATCAGGAACGACGCCAACTCATTGGCCGTCAGCCAATGGCCGTAGGGCGTCAGGTGGCAGTCGTTCGGAAAACGCACCGGGTACTCCTGTCTGGCGGATGCTTGCCAAAGTCGAGGCGAGAGGTCCAAGAACCGGATCATCAGGTTTTGTGACAATTGATCGGCGACTTGGCGCATCTCCGGGTCGAGCCGGTGAATGAAGCCGTGCCGATCGGCGAACTCGTGCAGCAACGGAAAGTACACGACGACCAGCTCGGCGCCGTGCTCGCGGCAATACGCGTCGACGTCGAAAAAGTACTGCCGCCATGTCGCGACGCGTGTTTCGGGCGAAAGCTTTGCCAACTGCTCGGCATCGCGCTGTTCGGCGCTGGCGCGATTGCAGATCTTCGAGGCACGGTTGAGCAACGCCAGAAAATAGCTGCGTTGCGACGCCGGATACCACGCGGTGTAGCGCGGCGGCTCAAAGTAGATCTGTCCGTCGGCCAGCACCGGATAGCACTTCGGACGTAAGACGTCGTGATTGTTGGAAAAAAAGAACTCTCTGTCGTCGTTGTAGAACAGGCACAACACGACGACATCGGGTTGGTACCGGATGCCCTCGGTCTTCAAGGCCAGGAACTCTTGATCGGGGCTGTACCCGATGACGCCCATGTTGATCACTTCGACGCCGGGCCAGTTGCTTTCCAGAACCTCGGTAAACAGCTCCGGCTGCTCGACGCCCCCGGCACCAAACACGAACGAATCCCCCAAGACCACCACCCGCAACGCATCGGCGGGTTTCTCATAGGCATAATCCCGGTCGCGGAGCCCGCGCGCATTGGTCGCGATGTGATAAGGATTGACGTTGGTGTCAAAATAGCGGGCCTGCGGCAAGCATTTCCAGCCGAGCACGGGATCGTCGGTGAAGACCTGCTCGCGCTCGAGTAGATGCGCCGCGATGCGCAGCGCGATTTCGGACAGCGCCATCGCGCCGCACAGGGCTAGGCAGAGGCAGCCAAGCTTCCACCCAATCGAAAATCGGCGCGGCAGGGGGCGAGTTGTGAGTGGCCCCGCCGCCGACGCATCGCGTGAATCCCGCGGACTTTCGGCACGGCTTCGAGGGGGCGTGGTCAAATGAAAGCTCCGGATCTTCCGTCGAGCGACGCACCGCCCAAAGCGTCGGAAGGCCTCAGCAGGCTGTTGCAATCGCCTGCGACAGTTCGCGGTCAACGTTGCATGCCTACCATACGATACTCCCTCTTCGTACCGGTTTGCGATACCCAGGGCCTTGACGAAGTGCTCCATCGGAAGTGCTTCCGACGCGCAGCTCCGTGGCCCAGCGCTCCGGCAGATCGACGTGAGTCCACCACGGTACAGCCGCCACGCAAGAGATCGCCGATTCCCGCGCCCACGTGCAGCTCGGTCAACAGCTTGAGACGGCTAATCGCGCGCTGCGAGAGCTTGATACTTTCAAACGGCGGAAGACCAAGGAGATCGGACAAGATCGTCCGTTCTGCGCCGCAAGGGCTTGCCCACAGCCGGGGCACGCTGCGGAAAGAATGCGCCGTCTGCTGGATGCTCGAAAAAAACGAACGTCCGAACAGGACAGCGACAAAGCTCAGTCAAACCACTGGCCGAGGCGGGAATCGAACCCGCACGGGGGTTACCCCCCAAGGGATTTTAAGTCCCTTGCGTCTGCCTATTCCGCCACTCGGCCGAAACGGCTAATTCTAGAGGCTCAGCAGCGTGCCGGGAACCGCGAGCCGCGCGGAGACAGCAATTTGCCCCGTGGCAACAGGCGGCTGTCTTCGAGCAGTGCACGGTCGCCTGCGCGTGAGTGTTGGTCGGAGCCAGCTCATCGACGGCTGCGTCGTTTCTGCTTGCCACTCGCGCGCCGGAGTAGCCGTCGCGTTGGCCACCGGATTGCCGGGCAGTCGGCGTGCGAGCATCGAAGCAAGGGGCCCTTCCGCCGCCGATTTCAGACACTTGAGCAGTGGAAGTTTGCTGCGCCACCGCCCGTGCGGCGGCGCACTCAAACCGGCATTCGCCGCTTTACAGGTTATGGCTACAATCTTGGGCACGCCCGAGGAATCGATTGGGCGGCGACGCGCCCCAGCGCGCGAACCTACTCGCGACCCACACGAGCTCGTTCAGGCATGCACGAAGTATTTGCCATGGCGGTCGGCACCGAGGGCGCAGTTGCTGCACCCCCCGCCAAGTTTTCGGGAATCGACGGTTTCCTGGGAACGCGCGGCTCCTTGATGTTGGATCTGGTGGTGATCGCGATGCTGCTCGTGCTGCCGGTCATGCTGATCAGCATTGCGCTGGTCAAATATCGCCGACAGTACGCGATCCACAAGGTGTTGCAGTTGACCTTGGCCGTCGCGCTGCTGGCGGCGGTCGCGATGTTCGAGGTCGACATCCGCGTGCATGGCTGGCGAGACCGGGCCGAGGCGTCGCCGTATTCCAGCGCCAGCGGCACGTCTCCACTGGACCTGGCGCTGTGGGTGCATCTTTGCTTCGCTGTGAGTGCGGCCGTGCTCTGGGTTGCCGTGACGGTCCGGGCATTGCGACAATTCCCCAGTCCCATCGCACCGTCGGCGCATAGTGCGAGTCACATGTTCTGGGCGCGGCTGGCCGCGTTTGCCATGTTCATGACGGCCGTCACCGGCTGGGTGTTCTACTGGATGGCCTTCGTGGCGACGCGCTAAGCCGGATTGCTCAACCGGCGAGCGATCGACGCACGCGACCAAAGCGCTTCATGGTGCCGCTGGTCGATGCCAGGGTACATCGGCGACGCCGGCCTGGGCGTTCACGGCCCGGGCCAGGACGAACAGCAAGTCGCTCAGCCGGTTGAGGTAGATACCGGCATCGATCGAGACGTGCTCTCCGGGCGACCGGGCCAGAGTGACCACGCGCCGCTCGGCGCGACGGCTCACCGTCCGCGCCAGATGCAGCCAGGCCGCGGCCGGACTGCCGCCCGGCAGAATGAAATTCTTGAGGGGTGGCAAAGTTGCCTCGTAACGGTCGATCTCCGCCTCGATCGCCGCCACTTTGTCCGGACCGATGAGCGACAGGTTGTGCTTGGCCGGGTCGGGCGTGGCCAGTTGCGCGCCAAGCTCGAAAAGCTCGTGCTGCACGCGCCGGAGAATCTCGCCGATCGCCGGTGGCAACGGGGCCGTCAACACCAGGCCCAGCACCGCGTTCAACTCGTCGACGGTGCCATAGGCCTCGATGCGCGGCGCGTCTTTGCTGACGCGGGGACCGCCGAACAAGCCCGTTTCGCCCTGGTCACCGGTGCGGGTATAGATTTTCATCAAGCGCCCAGGGACTAGCGTGGCAGGGCAGGCGTGAACCTATAATGCGGCATGTTGGCCCACCCCGGGACCAGCCGCCAAGGACAATCGCAGAACATTGTAGCGGAGTTTTCGATGCAGTTGAGCGGCACGCGACTGAATGGGGGCGGCGCACGGTGCAGACAATTTGCGGCGGCGGTCTTGCTGGCCTGTGCGGCGTCTGGTCGCGTGGCAGCCGACGAGCCGGCAAACGAGTCGGCACTCGAGGCGCAGTTCTTGAAGAACGTGCGGCAGGTAACCCACGGCTTCGTCAAAGCAGGCGAAGGTTATTTTTCGCCTGACGGCACGCAGATCATCTACCAGGCCGTGCAGGGAGATTATCCCTTCTACCAGATTTTCACGCAGCCGCTGGCCGCCGAGCACCCGCGACCGACGATGTTGAGCACCGGCCGTGGGCGGACGACGTGCAGCTACTTTTCACCCGATGGCCGGCGCGTGTTGTTTGCTTCGAGCCATTTGGATCCGCAGCTTGACGCCACCGAGGACGCCGAGCGCAAGCAATTGGCCGAAGACGCCCGGACCGGCAAACGCCGCCGCTACCAGTGGGATTTCGACCCCTACATGGACCTGTTCGAGCTCGATCTCGAACGTCCGGGCCAGCTCAAGCAGTTGACGAACACGGCCGGCTACGACGCCGAGGGGGCCTATTCGCGCGACGGGCAGAAAATCGCGTTTTGCAGCGATCGCGACGGCGACCCCGACATCTACATCATGAATGCCGACGGCACGGGCCTGAAGCAATTGACCAACGCGCCGCGCTACGACGGCGGTCCGTTTATCTCGCCCGACGGCCGCTGGGTCATCTTCCGTAGCGATCGCAAGCAGGAAGGCTTCTTGCAGATCTACGCGATCGGCGTCGACGGCCAGCACGAGGTGGCCCTGACCGACAATGTGGGCGTCAATTGGGCCCCGTACTGGCACCCGAGCAAGCCGTATATCATCTGGACGGGGGCCGACCACAGCGATCCGCAGGCCCGGCCGAACTACGACCTGTGGTTGATGCGCTACGCCGAGCGCGACGGTCAACTGGACCCCGGCCCCATCACCCGGGTCACGGACAATCCGGCGGCCGACGTGCTGCCGGTCTTTTCGCCCGACGGCGCGAAGCTGATGTGGACCAGCAGCCGGACGGACGACCATTCGAGCCAATTGTTCATCGGCGACTTCACGCTGCCCGAATGAACAGGACGGGCCCAACAGGCGGGCGGGTTCGGCGAGGCACGAGGCCGCCCGCGTGGCGTCAATGGGCCTCGACGACTTCGATCGATAGCCGGCCCAGCACCTGCGCTACCGGCAACACGCTCAAGAAGGCCGAATCGCCCGCCAAGCTCGAATAGCCGAGCTGCAGATGGCCGGCACCGATGCCGGCGCGGGCCAGCGTTGCGTCAAGCGCATACCAGTGATCGTCGATCCACACTTCGTCCCACATGTGGTAGCCAAAGCCTTGCTCGGATTCGATGTAGACCAGGCCGATCGCCACGCGTGCCGGTAATCCGCAGGCGCGGGCCAAGGCCGCCAGCAGCACGGCGTGTTCGGTGCAATCGCCTTGCCGGGTTTCTGCGACCTCGGCGGCCGTGGCAAAGGCCTGCGAGTAGTTCTGGCGCGTGATGGCGCGATGGACGTATTGTTCGCAGGCCACGGCGACTTCCCACGCATCGGTCCGTTCGCCGGCGGCTTCCTTGGCCATGGCGACGATGCGTGGATCGTCGCATTGGATGAAGTGGTTGGCGCGGCGATCATCGACGGACGGCGCCGCGCAAGCGTCTTCGCCCGGAGCCAAGGCGGGCGGGCCCTGGGATTGGGGGCGCGCGGGGTGCCGGGCGGTAACGATCACCTCGGCCGCATGATCGCCAAGCGAACGGACCTGTTGCGCGTCGGTGACGAGAAAGACCTTGGTCGGATCGCCGTCGCGCAACTGGATGCGGTACCGGGCCTGGCTGCTCGAGTGTCCGCCGGGCAGCGCCGAGCTGAGCTTGATCGTCGTATCGAGTCCCAGGTCGAAGTCGGCGGCCGTCGAGGGGGCCAGCGCAATGTCCGACGTGGTGCGTACCGATTCCTGGTCGAGCGAGTCGAGCCGGCTCTTGATGATTCGGCCCCGATGGTCGGCCCAGAGGATCGTTTCGATCGACTGTTGTGGGTCGAGCTGCGCGCGCGCCTCGACGCGGAGCAGACGGTATTCGCCTCCGGGCAGACGCGTCGGTTCGTAACGCACGGCCGCCAGGTGCACCGGCACGAGTCGATTCACCAGCGGCATCATCTCCTGGACCTGGCGCGAGTCGCCGACTTCGAGCGGTTGATCGGCCAGGCTGCGGGCCACGGCCCGAAATCCGCCGCCGCCGGCGGGCCAAGGTTGCCGCGCCGCGGTCTGCTTGCCGGCCGTGGTGGTCTCGACGATCAATTCGCTTCCCGCCACGCGGCCGCGCGATTCCAGTGGAGTCGAACCCAATTCAGCGCGGCACTCGAACCGTACGAGTTCGCCGAGCGTGGTTTCGAAGCTGACTAGCAGGATCCGGCTTTCGTGGGTCTGACCGAACCGGCTGAGCGAGAGCAAATCGGTGTGCTCGATGCGCGACAGCAGCCGACCTTCTTCTTCGACCGGGCGCACCACGGTGTGCGAATAGCCGACCTTGGCGCCTTTGAGGTAGATCGCCTCCCAGTATTCCTCGTTGAGCGTCGAGGTGGTTTGCGCCGGCGAAGATGCCGGGGGCTCTTGGGCCCGCGCGATCGCCTGCACTTGCAGCACTGGCATCACGGCCAGCACGATTAGAACAACAGTCCGCATCCATGAGCAGGGCCCGCCTTGGCCCGAGCGACCGGCAATCCGTAGCGCCATATCCATCGCGGCTTGAACCCTCGCGTGCGGGTTTACGTAGTGACCAGTAAGTATAGCGAACCCTCTCGGGACGGCGCGAAAAGCCGGCCGGTGCCGTGCTGGCATCGCGGGTCGACAGACCTCTCGCCGTCAGCGCGGCAGACCCGAGGGGGCCGTTCGCACCGCCGACAGCAGTGCGGCACAAGGCAGCGGATACGGGAAGTCCGACGTTTTTCCAGGCCGTCGGGCCTGGGAGGCGGGTGACTTCCCTTTTTGTTGCGCGGGCGGCGGCGAGGCGCCCGCCAAGAGAGCGGCCAGGGTACCGGAATTTGACGCGGGGCGGAGCGAAGCCCGGGGTGGACCCAGAACCCCGGGCTATCTCCGGCTCAACGCGAATAGCTTCACAACGGCGGAGAGAAATCTGGCCTGGCCACGCGGTCTGCAAGCCGCGCATCGGCCGGGACAGTGCTAGATTATTCGTAGGTCTGGCAGCCGTGCGGCGCCTCGGGCAAGCGACCGGTCAGCGGTCGGTTCGGGGCGGGCAGGCCGCATGGCGAACAGGACACGGATGACGGTCGTAGCGATCGCTCCGACCGCGAGTTGGGTTCGGCGTTACCGCGCCGCCCGCCCGGCTCGGCGTTGCCAAGGGAGTGACCTAGGTTTGTTCGGGCTGCGTTCCTGAACGCGGCTTGCAGCGAAGTGCCTGAAGTCTCGACCGAGGTGCGTGCATCGATGGGTTTCCTGAAGAAGTTTTTCCGCAGCGTGTTCCGCGACGGCGCTCCCCAAGTGCAGGCGAGCAGCTTTGAGCGGCTTTCCGAGGAAGAACTCGAAGCCCATCTGGGCGTCGTGCGCTACGGCGATTTCTTCCTGACAGACGCCGTGCGCCCGTCCTACGACCTGCAGGTCGTGCCGCAGGCAGGCTATCGTCACGACGTCTACCACGACGACGAGAATCACTCGTCGGTGCCGGTGCTCATGGCGGCCGCCTCGCGCGAACAGCTCTTCGAGCTGTTTATCGATCTGCTCGAGCCGCTGGGCTGCGAGGTCGACGTCGTGCTCGAAACGAGCCACAACCGCGAGCAGCGCGGACACGTCGATCTCTACCGCGAGCACATCGACATGCCGGTGCTCAAGAGCATTCTCTACGATTACGAGGAGCTGCTGCTCAACGACGGCTGTACAGGCATCGCGGTATTAAACCCGCACCTGCCGCTGGAAATTCAGTTCGACGAGCACAAGCTGTTGATCATGTACGGGCAGGACCTGACGGCCTTCGAAGACGTGCTCGAGCGTCACGGCATTCCTTGCTGCGATCAGATCAAGTTCATCACCGAGGCCGAGCACGTCCACTCGTCGAGCGATCAATTCCAGGAAGAGTTCGAGGAATTCAAGACCCGGCTCGGCATGGACGCTCCCCAATATCGCTCGCATTCGGCCGGCGACAGCGAGTCGTTCTCGGCGTGGTGATGGTCCTCGGGCGCAAACCCAAGCCGGGATTGCGCCCGGCACGGGGTGGCGACTTTACGCCGTTCGCAGGGCCAGGTACTCGGCCAGGCCTGCACGCCAATCGGGCAATTCGGGCCCGCCCAACGCGGAGTATTTCGAGGTGTCGAGCACGCTATAGGCCGGCCGTGGCGCAGGCGCGCCGTATTCGGCCGTCGTGATGGCCTCGAGCTCGATCGAGATACCCGCCTGCCGGAAGATCTCGGCGGCAAAATCATACCAGCGGACCGCGCCGGCGTTCGTCACGTGATACAGGCCGTAGGCCTCGGTCGCGGCGAGAAATTCGATGGCCCGTGCCACGTGCGGCACATAGCTCGGCGTGCATTGTTGATCGGCCACGATCCGCAAGCGGTCCCGTTCGCGTCCCAGGCGGAGCATCGTGTTGACGAAATTACCGGTCTTGGCGCCCGGGCGCAATTGACCGTACAGACCGCAGGTCCGGACGACGAAATGGCGCGGGCAGGTCGCCGCCAACGCTTCGCCGGCCAGCTTGCTCGAGGCGTATTGCCCGACCGGCCGCGGCGGATCGGTCTCGCGCCAGGGCTTGCCGTGGCTTGTATAGCCGGCGAACACGTAATCGGTGCTGATCTGGACGAGCGTGGCGTCGATTCTGCGGCAGGCTTCGGCCAGATGACCCACGGCCGCCGCGTTGATCGTCCAGCAAGGTCCCAGCTCCTGCTCCGCCTTGTCGACGAGCGTGTATGCGGCCGTATTGATCACGACCCGGGGACGCAGCTCGTCGATCCTCGCCAGGACTGCGGCGTGATCCGCCAGGTCCAGCTCTTCGCGCGGCAAGCCGATCGCGGCTGTGCCCAATTGGCGACAAAGTTCGCTGCCGAGTTGTCCGCCCGCGCCGGTAATCAGATAAGGGGCTGTCACGTCCGTTGATCCAGGGGGAACCGCGGCCAGCAAAAGGTCACCCGCCGAAGGCAGGGCCAGTGCGGCGATTACGCGGGCGGATAGTCGCCCTGCGCCTGCATGCCATCATCGGCCCCGCGGGGGCCGCGGTGAAGGATTTCCCGCAGCCACAACACATCCTCTTGGGTCTCGGCCAGTGTGTCGCGCAGCCCGGCAAAGTCGCGGCGGAATCGCCGCGATGCCTGGGTGAGAATCGTCAGCCCGGCGGCCAGCAGCACGATCGACAAGATCGGCAAGACCGAGCCAGCGGGGAGCGCCAGCTGTTGTTCGAGCCAGGGCGCCGCGGCGACGAGAGCCCCGGCCAGACCAACGATGGCCAACACGCCGCCGACGGTCGATGCGACTGCCGCGCGGCGAAGCACGGCCGCTGCCGCCTGCAGTTCCAGGCGCAACAGCTTGCCACGGGCCGTGAGCAAGGCCAGCAGATCGGCGCGCAGACCCTCGCCCGCGGCGGCGAGGCCGCTCCCAAGCGGCGGGTCAGAGCGATCGTTGCCGGGCGACATGCGGTTCTTTGCCGATTGCCTAATTGGAACGCGAACGAAGTGCGGTTTGCAGGAACGTGGCCAATTCACCGAAGGCGCGCTCGCGGGCCAAGCCGGCGGCCAGCTTGCCGGCCTCGCGGGTGAAGGTGCGCAGCCAGGGTGAGCGATTCCAGCCGCCGGCCAGCAGCCAACCCAGGCCCAGACCCAGTCCAACCGTCCAGGCCGGATGCCGGCGAACCTGCGATTGCCACGACACCAGGCCGCGCAGCTCGCCACGGGTCGTTTGCAGCCGGCGATCGACGCGCCGCCGCAGACGGCCAATCTCGGCGCGAAGCTCGCGCTTGGCCGTTTCGCATTCGGCGATCGTGAGTGGCGGCGATTTCATGGCGCGCACCGAGACTAGCGGCGCAAGATGCGTCCGAGGAGAAAACCGATCAAGACGGAGCCGATGACCCCCTGTCCGGGATGCCGGCGGACGTACTGCAGAGTCGATTCGACGACGTCGCCAACGTTGCCCGAACGAACGGAGCGCATTTGCGCCGCAGCATCGGCACGGATCTGGGCGTAATGCGCTTGGGCCTTGGTCAACTCGGCGCGAGCCTCTTCCAACAGCCGTTGCGCCGATTGTACCTGGGGCATGGCGTCGAGCTTGCGCCCCAGATCCTCGAAGGTGTGCGGCGGGGCCGCGGCTTCGTCGGGCTCGGCGGACTTGTAGGGCAGCGTTTCGGGGTCGTCGCTCATGGCAGATTGCCCTCGTGCAGCGAGTAGCGGGCCTGCTTCCATCGTAATTTGTCGCCGGGGCTTGTCAGCAACCGGGCGGCCGCCCCCGGCCATGCGTCCTGGGAATAATCGTCACAGGCGGCCTGCGAAACGCGGCTGTTGCCGGCAGGACGGAACTTCCAAACCTGGTGCGGCGAGCGCTGGCGGATATCAAGCAAACTGCCCGCGGCGGAATGGCAACCGCCGCGGGCAGGATTGCAATCGGGACGGCATGCGGACCGTCGCGCGGTTAGCCGCGCGGGCGGCGCCGTTTGCGAACGACGAGACCCAGCCCTGCCGCGCCGCAACCGGCCAGCAGCAGGCTCGACGGCTCGGGCACGAGGCAGGTGTGCGTAAAATCGCCGATGAACGTGATCGAACCGGGACCTTGCGTCGACAGGTGCAGGCTGACTTCAGGCGGGCAGAACGGAATCGTCCAGCTGAGGTCGATGCTCTGTGGCTGATTCAGCACGATGAAGGGGCTGAACACATCGGAAAAGTGTTGGCCGCCCATTTCATCGAACCAGTCGAACTGCACAAACAGCGTGCTACCGGGCTCGGGGTTGGAGACGCGGGCGATGCCTTGAAGATGCAACAGCTTGGGATGTTTGAGGTCAAAGACATTGGGGTAGACCGCATCGAACGGATTCGTGGGTCCGACCGTGACGTCGATCGACTCGGTAGCCGAAACCGGCGGAGGATCTTCGTCGTCAATGGCCCAAGCCGCATTCGGCAGGCCCACCAGCAAGAACAGCGACAGCGCAAGACACGTATGGCCCTTCGACATGATGTTGACTCCTAGCGAACAAAATGACTGTGACTTTGTCATGCCCCATCCTGAGCACGAGCCGCCGACAGGCCTGAAGAACGCACAGCTGTCGCGCAAGTCATCGCCACGGAGTGCGACACAGAGACTGGTCTGCGGAACCGGGGTGAACGCGGCTCCAAGAGCCGCACCGGTAGCAGAAGAGGTGACCAAGCCAGCGCGAAATTCGCTGCACGGACCAAGCCGTCAGCTCACCATCAGCACTAGCTTTACCTCGACGGTTGAGAGAAGAACCCGTGGCGCCGACCGTCAATCCCGGCCCGCTCGTGCGGCTGCCCTGCGCCACGGCACGTGATCGTCTCGCAACAAACCCCGGCAGTCAATCAAATTCTGCAAATCAGGCAATAATTTGCAGCAGATAGCTATGTTTTTGCCGCGGCGGTGCTTGGCCGGGGGTGTCTTTCCCGAAAAATGCCACAAGGCTCGCCAGGACCCTGAGGAGGTCCCGACGAGCCTTGCTCCGCTCGATCGGTGCGGCCGCGACCACGGCTTGCCCTGGCCTAGGGCGCGGTCGGCGGTTCGATCAAGTAGACCTGCCCCGCCAGGTTGAGCACGACCGGCTCGTCGAACACCAGGTATTGCGACAGGGTGCGGCCGTGGCTGGCCGCGAGTGCGAAATACTCGTCGCTGAATTGCACGACGCGTTGCGCCTGCTGTTGTTGGGTTTCGCTGGCCGTCGAATCGATCCAGCGGCCGCCGCGCTGGAAGAAGGACTTGGCGCCGATATTGCGCACCGCTTGGACCGCGACGGCCTCGTCGCGCTCGGCGGCAAAAAAGCGTGCCTCGCCGCTGGCGGGCGCCGCGGCTGCATTCTGCAGACCAAGCTTCGCCGCGCGCTGCGAGAAACCACCTTCGCCAGCTGCTTCCTCTAGGCTCCGCAGGTGATAACGCGCCGTCGACGCGTTCGCCGACACGTCCTCCAGCGCGGTGCTTTCGTCGGCCAGGAAGGACGTGTACGGCGTGAGGATGCCGTGGCGCGTCGACAGCTCCACGAGTTCCTTGATCAGTTCTTCGTTCTTGCCCTGCAAGTCGAGCTGATCGATGATCTCGCCGATCCGCCGTGCTGCCCAAATCTTCTCCACAAACGCTTGCGATTCGTCGCCGCTCTGTTCGACCAGCGTGGCGGGGAACTCGAACCGCTGTTGCGCACCGTGGATGGTGCCGGACAGCACGACCTTGACGGCACCCGCCTTGCGATACCGCCCGGCGACTACCAATTGCTCGCCAGCGAACAGGTCGAACACCTGGCTCGGGTAGACCCGATTGACCGGTTGCCCTTCGGCTGCCGTGAGGCCATCGTGTTCGAACGCGATCTGCACGTCGGTCAGCACGGGCGAGCCGATGCGTTGGTACAGCCGCGCCACGTGTGTCTCGATATCCTCCTGCGGCCGGACGTATTCGCTGGTGCCGAAATTCGCACGGACCAGCTTGTCCAACAGCCGGCTATTGACGTCGTAGCCGACGCCAAAGCTGAATACGCGAGCCCGCACCTGGTTGGCCGATTTGGCATTGGCGACGATCTGTGCTTCACCCGTTTCACCGGCCGTGGGCAGGCCGTCGGTGAGGAAGATGACGAAATTCGGACGGCTCGAATCTTGGAGCTGGCCGAGCGCCGCGCGCAGCGCCCCGTCGATATTCGTGCTGCCGCCGGCGTAGAGACCTTCGACGAAGCCCAGCGCCGCGGCGCGCGACGCATCGTCGAACCGCTGCAGCTCGGGGCGAAAACTCACGACTTCGCTGTCGTAGGCCACGACGTTGAACAGGTCGCCCTCGCGCAGATTGTTCAGCACGAAGCGCAAGGCCGACTTGGCTTGCTCGATCTTTTCGCCGCTCATGCTCCCCGAGCGGTCGACGACGAATACCACGGTCTTGGCTGCCGGCGCCGCGTCGGCGGTCGGCAGTTGCGGGCTCGCCAGCAACAGCAGATAGCCGTCGTCCTTGGCGTCGGGCCGGTAGCTGAGAACGCTCGTCCCCACCGCGCCCGAACCCAGGTCGTACATCAGGCGGAAATCGCTCTGCGGGACGATGTTTTCGGCCGACCAGCGCACCGTGGCGTGGTGCTCGTCACTCCGCTTGATTTCGACCGTGTGCGAAGGGCTGTAGATGTTCTTCAGCGGCTGCGAACTTTCCAAGGCCAGCTCGACCAGTACCTTCGACACGGGTGCGGCGGTGTACTTGGCCGTCGAGAGTGGAAACAGGAAATCGGTCAGGCCGCGGTCCGATCGGCAGACCTGCGCGTAGCGCAGCGACACGGCGCGCGACTGCCCCGGCGGGACCGGAAACACGCTCGTCTGGAACATGCCCGTGCCGAGCCATTCGAGCAGGGCCGGGTCACGGTTCTTGCGGACGATGGCTTCGTAGGCCGCGCGAGCCTCGGTCGCGGAGAGCAATTTGCCGGCCAGCTCGTGTCCATCAACCAGGAACGTCAGCCGGTCGACTGCCGCGTCGGCGGGCAACGGAAAGACGAAGGCGACTTCCAGCGGACTGCTGCCCGTATTGACAAACGTCTGGCTGACTTCGACCTGGGCCACGTTATCCGTCAACCGGGCGTGGGCGGCGATTTCCTTGATGGCATAGGTCGCCGGCGGGGGCGACGGCTGGGGGGGCAAGATGGGCCGCGGCAGGCGAACATGCTGCGCCGGGTCGATGACGACGAGCAATCCTTGGGCCCGGGCCAGGTGGGGCATGAATGGCAAGCAGAGCAACACCGCCAGGCGTAGACTCGCCGGCGCCAAACGCAAAAGGCGTCGCATGTGATATCCCTCGGAGACAGGGGGGGAGACGAGGCCGCAGTACTTCCCGAGGTAAGAGACGATCGGGGACCGGCGTTAGTTCCCCGCATTGCAGATTATTTTTTGCGGCCTCGACCACGCACGAAATCAGCCGCGTCGCGGTTCGCGAGATTGCCCTCCTTACCACGGCAACCGTCGGGCCAAAGACGCTATGTTAAGGTTGTTGAAGCGATCTGCGGTCGCGCTCACCGCGGCCCTGTGACTCGAAGTGCAAGAGATCATCTCGACATGGACGAAGATGCCAGCATGGCCTCGGGGGCAGATCCCTCTGGCGGTTCCGAAGTGCCTCTCGACGTGATGCCGGCGGGCCCTCGCGGCTGGACGCTGCTCGCCTGGCTGGTGATTGCCGCCGTGACCGCGCTGGAAATCGGTTGGAGCCAGCGCTCGCGCGACGAACCCGAGGTGCCGGTCGTGCGTGCCGGGCTGCAACATTTGCAGTCGCGCATCGGCGATGTGTTGGCCCAGTACCTGGTCGCCGCGGCGCAGATGCCGGGCGTGAACCGCGAGGATTTTTACCGCCAACTTCAATCGGCCCAGCTCCCCGGACCGCTGGGCGCTCTGCGCAGAGCGGTTCTCGCCGGCGAACTGCTGGGGCCAGAGCGCGCGGCCCAGGAACTGGCCGAGGTCAAACTGCCCGATGGGCGGACGTCCGATGAGCTGCACACTGCCTATCGAGTGCTTACCGACCTGTATGCCGCCTACCTGGCGGACGATTGGGCCGCTACGAGCGTTTCCGCCGCCGATCGGGCCGTTTTGTGCGAGGTGCTCGGCTGGTCCGGTCAGCTTGCAGTCACGCCAGAGAAAGGGCCCGACCAGGCGGCGCGCCAGCGGTTATTGCATTCGGCCGCGCGGATGCTCGGAGTTGTCTTCGGCGGGCTCTTCCTTGTGACCATCGTACTAATCGCCGGCTGTGCAGCCCTGTTTCTGCTGGCCGTCTTGTGGCTCGCCGGCAAGCTGCGATCGCGCGTTGTGACCGGATTGCCCCACGGCGGGGTGTATGCCGAAACGTTTGCCGTGTGGGTCGTGACGTTTCTTTTAGCCAGCCTCGCCGCGGACTTGCTCGTGGCCGAGGAACACCAGTTCGCGGCGCTGCTGGTGCTCTTTCCGGCGACGTTGGGAGCGCTCGCCTGGCCGGTGTGTCGGGGTGTGCCGTGGCGCCAGGTGCGCGAAGACATCGGCTGGACCCGGGGCGCGGGATTGCTCGTCGAGGCGCCCCTGGGACTCGTGACCTATATCGCCGTCTGGCCGCTGCTGGCGGTGGCCATGTTCGTGACCATCGCCTTGATGAGTGCGCTGTCCGGCGCCGCGGGGCCCGACGGGTCGGACGTACCCGGCCACCCTGTGGTCGACTGGCTCGTGCAGTCGGGCTGGGGCGCGCGGGTCCAGTTGATGATTCTGGCCTGTGTCATGGCGCCGCTGGTCGAGGAGACGTTCTATCGCGGCGTGTTGTTTCGCCATCTGCGCGAGTTGACCGGGCGCTGGCAAGTGACGATGAGCGTGGTCGCGGCCACGTTGATCAATGCGGTGATGTTCGCCGCGGTCCATCCCCAGGGCCTGCTGGGAATTCCGCTGCTGAGCACCTTGGCCGTCGGGTTTTCGTTGGTTCGGCAGTGGCGCGGAACGCTGATTCCCTGCATGGTGGCCCATGCTGTTACCAACGGCCTGACGACCTCGCTGGTGCTGCTCTTGATCTGACGCAAGGGGGGGCCGTGCGCGTCGCTGCGGGGGCAACGGCTGCCTACGCGTTTGGATCAGGCGGTGCCGGCGCCGGGTTGCCGAGCGCCGCCTGCACCTGCTGCATCAACTCGTTGGCCGCCGGACAACGCTTGTCGACTTCCAGGGCTGCCTTGCACATGGCCTCGGCCTCGACAGGTTCGCCGTCTTCGAGATAGATCTTCGCCAGCGCTAGAAAGCTGTCGATGTGCTTGGGATCGCGGCGCACGGCGTTGCGGAACGCGCCGATGGCCTCTTTGCGCATCTCGGCTTGCAGAAACGCGAGCCCGACCTTGTAGGTGGGCGTGCCCTGCGTCGGCGAAAGCTCCGAGGCGATCTTATATTCGCGCAAGGCTCCGTCGACATCGCCGCGCGACAGCAGCATATCGCCCAGCGTCAGGCGGCTGTTGGCGTCCATCGGGTTGAGCCGTTGCGACTTGAGCACCTGGTCGAAGGCCTCTTGTTCGCGCCCGGCCTTTTGCAATTGGCTCGCCAGGCGGTAATGGGCCATCTGCAATTGCGGGTTGTAGTGCACAGCCCTGCGGTAAGCGGCAATGGCCAGCTTGACCCGGTCGAGCGCAGCCAGCGCGTTGCCGAGCATCAGATAGGCTTGAGCGTTCTTTTCGTCGATCTGTACGGCCCGCCGCGCGGCTTCGAGGGCCTCTTCTTTGAGGCCGAGCTCGGTGCGCACATAACTCAGGGCCATCCAGGCCCCGTCCAGCTCTTCGTCGAGCCGGACAGCGTTTTCCAGGGCCGTGGTGGCGGCGCTGAAGTCGGCCAGGCGTGCCAGGACGAGCCCGCGCAGATAGTGGGCGGCCCCCAGCTCGGGATTCTCGCGCAGCACCTTGTCGAGCTCGGCCAGGGCCTGCCCGTGGCGACCGCATTGGAACAGCCCCCGCGCAAGCGCCAGGTGTGCTGCCGAATCGCCGCCGAGCGGCCGGAGTCGAGGAATCAGGTCGGCCATCGAACCAACGGGGAAAACCAGAGCCAAAAGGACGGCAGTTCTTGGCTCATTATAGTTGCCCGGCCGCGGACGAGCGTCTTATCGGCCGCCCCCCACCGGTCCGTCGGTGGTGAAATGCTGGAAGAATTCCCACATCAGGGTGTTGGCCTTAACGCTTGCAATGAGCTTGCCGGTATTGAAGCGGGCGGTGATGTCGACGCCGCCGGGCCAGGTGTGACCACCCTCGGGCAGCTTGTAGAGCCAGATTGGCGCGCCGCCCTGGCCGGGAGCGGGCTCATATCGCTCGAGGATATAGTCCTGTTCCCGGTGCACGTCGGTCGGCTGAGGGCTCAGGCCGTAGGCCTTGATGAAGAAGCCCAAGGTCTCGGCGTTCGAGCGGTGCGGGGTCTTCTGCAATTGGTTGGGGCCCAACCCGCCCTGGAACAGGACGTTGGGGTCCTTCAGGCCGTGGAAATGGCAGATCGGCACCGGCCGCTTGGGCTGCGGGCCGTTGACGTGCAGCGCGCAGGCCACGGGAGCGATCGCGGCGATGCGGTCGGACAACTCGCAGGCGAGCCGATAGCACAACATGCCGCCGTTGCTCATGCCCGTCGCGTACACCCCCTTGGGGTCGATCTTGTACTGCTGTTGCAGTTGATCGATCAGCGCGGCGGTGAATCCGACGTCGTCAATCTGGTGCTCGATGGCATAGCCGCAGCAGGTGCCGGCGTTCCAGGTGAGAAACCCGGCTCGGCCCGTGCCGTCGGGATAGGCGACGATAAAACCTTGCTGATCCGACGTATCGTTCATCAGGCTCTGGCGCACCTGGCTGTCGGCCCGGCCGGCGCCGCCATGAAACGCCAGCACCAGCGGCAGATTTGCCTGGGTCTCGCGACCCTGGGGCAAGTGGACCAGGTAGCGGCGCTTCAGGCCGTTGTGATTCAGGTAGAAAATTTCCACGCCCGTTGCCTCTTTGCCGCCAAAGCCGCGCTGCGCGAGCAGACGCGGTTGGTCCGGCCGGGGAAACTGCGCTTGCGCACACGCCGGCCAAACACCCACGGCCGCCAGGACCACAAGGCCTAGCCGCGTCCGGATCCCAAATCGTGTCAGGGATCGCTCCATCGTACCGCCTCCCGGGTATCAGGCGTGCTCCGCTGCCCCCGGGGAGATTGTAGCGACTTCGCCGAGAAACGCGCGCACGATGGCGGCGAATCGCAGCGGTTCGGCAGCCGGGTGAAAGTGTCCGCCGTCGGCGACCGTTTCGCACCGCACGTGCCGTCCCCAATGGGCCAGCGCCTGCATGCTGGCGCGATGCGGCGACCGTTCCCCGTAGACGGCCAACAAGGGGATGTCGAGCGCCGCGATCGTCGTGGGCAAGACCTGGCCCCGGTCGCGAAAGCCGCGATCTGCTTGCGTCGCCTGCAGCAGCTTCAGCCATTGTTCGCCCGAGCGTTTTGAGGCGGCAAAGGGGAGAAACTTGACCTGTCCGCGGGCCTTTTGACGCACGCCCAGCCAGCGCGGACCAGCGATCGCTTCGAGCAGGCACAGCCCGATTTCCGCTTCGTGTTCTGCGAGGCGCACGCCGCTGCGCCGCAGGCGCCGTTGCAAGTCGCGCCAATCGAATTGCTGCGGCAGAATCTGCTCCGGAGCAAGGCCCGCCAGGCGCGAATCGGCCAGCACGAGCGAACGTACGCGCGGCGCAGAGTCGATCGCGGCCTGCAGCGCGATCAGCCCACCGAAGCTGTGCCCCACGAGATGCGCCGCGGGCAGCTCGAGGTGGTCCAAAAGCGCCACGAGATCGCGTGCCTGGGCCTCCGGCTCGTAGCCGTCGGCCGGAGTGTCGCTGTATCCGTGGCCGCGCAAATCGTAGGTGATGACGCGCCAGTCGGCCGCCAATTGGCCGACCAGCTCCAGGTTCCAGAACGCCTGGTTGGCCGCCAGGCCGTGCAGCAACACGACACCCGCGGCCCCGCGCTGGCCGGCATCGCGATAGTTCAAACGGACGCCTTCATGAACGAGGTAAGGCATAGGCGTCCTGTTGCGTGCCGTTCGTGGCGTCCGCCTATTCGACGTAGCCCAGGGCTCGCAATCGCTGCAGGATCTTTTCGTCCGAGTCGGCTTCGGCGTCCGCGTCGACCGCGACGCGCTCGACCGTGCCCGAGGGCGAAGTCGTCGGCGGCCCGGTGACGATCGGCTGGGCCTGAAGCTGGGCCGGCTCGAACGCCGCCTGCATCACCTTCCCCTCGAAGTCGCTGGGAACCGGCAAGCCTAGGCTGTAAAGCAGCGTGGCCGCCACGTCGAGAATCGACTGCTGCGACACGGCAATGCCGCGCGGAATGCCGGGGCCAGCCGCGGCGAAGACCCCCTCGGGACAGTGCGTTCCCGCGACCAGCGGCCGTTGCCAGACGATCGGCTCGGCGTCGAGCACCGAGAAGAAACCGTGATCGAACAGGACGAGCGTCAAGTCGGGCCCCGACTTGCCGGCCTCGCCAGGAAATGCCTGCTCGCGCAGCAACACGTCACGTACCAGCGGCACGCCGGTTTCCGGGTGGCGCAGCTCCTTGAGCTTGGCGATAAGCTGCTCGCGGAAGGCGTGATATTCGTTTGCCGCCACGCCCGTTTCACCAGGGCCGTGCGCCACGCGGATGTGAATGCCGTTGGTCGCGCCGCTGGGGGCATAGGCTATCGTCCGCTCCCAATCGAGCGCCACGAAATGGCCGGCGGCGGGCTTCTCGGCCGTACGATCGGCCCATTGGAGGTAGCCCTGGCTTTCGAGCCATTTGTTGATGCGGAACACCGTCTCGGTAGGCCCGAAGCCGTGGTCCGAAGCGATGAAGACGCGCGCCTGCGGGCCGGCCAGCGCGACGATGCGGCCGATGAAGCCGTCGAGCTCGTGGAAGTATTGCACGCACAGCTCGCGCATCCGCCGTTCGAACGCGCTAGGCTGAGCGCTGAAGTAGCGCGGATCGAGGAATCGCCAACAGCCGTGCTGGAGCTTGTCGACCCCGTCGAACATGACGGCCGTCAGGTCGGCCGGGTGTTGTTCCATGATGTGCCTGGTGATCTCGAACCAGTGCCGTTCGCGCACGATGTGAAACTGGGTCCACGGTTCGAGCTCCTCGTCTTCGAGGATCTGCATGGCCTTCTTCTCGTGCTCGAAATCCCACGAGATCTCGTTGGGATTGAAGCCGGGCAGGCCCTTGAGCTCGTCATACAGCTCGACCGGGTGGATGTTGCGGCGCAGATGCCGCCACGACAGCAGGCCGGGCACGATCGAGCCGGAAACCTTGGGCGGCGGCGCCATCAGCGGAAAGTTGAGCGAAGTGACGCTACCGCCCTGGCGGCTGACGATCGACCAGATCGTTTCGCAGTGAATGTCGCGAAAGTTGTTGAGCGTGAAGAACGCGCCGCCGGCGCGGACCTCGGAACGCAAGAAATCGAAGATTCCGTGATGCCCCGGGCTGCGACCGGTCATCAGCGTCGTCCAGGCCGGGGGCGTGAGCGGATGCGGCGTCGTCAGCAGCTCGGCGCGGACGCCACGGGCCAGGAACTGTTGCAGGTGCGGCATCTGCCCGGCCGCCATCAGCGGGTCGAGAATCGAGTAGGTGGCGCCGTCGAGGCCGATCAATACGGTGGGTTGCATGGCAGACCTTTGCGCGCTGCGGCGGTGCTGGCAGGAACGGGGCGAAGGCGGGGAAACTACTTGTTCAAATGACGCTCGAGGAACGCGACGATCCGCCCGACGCTGACTTCGTTGACGTAGGTTCCACCTTCCATCAACAGCTCTTCGAAGCGGAAATCGCGCCGGCCATAGTGCTCTTCAATGGCGGTGACGAGTTGCACGACGTCGATCGACTCGAAGCCCAGGTCGGTGATCAGCCGGGTCTGGGGCGTGATTTCGCCCTCGAAGCTGGTGTCCCAGTCGCTGGTCATATCGGCCAGCAGCGACTTCAAATCGCTGAGAATCGTGTCGGTCGTAGGCATCGCATGGCTCCGCGTCCGCGTCGCAATCGACGCGGCGACAGGGGGTCAGGTGGTAGGTGAATTCGCAGGCGCTTCGGGCACCTCGCCCGGCTTGACGGCACAGATCAGCAGCTGCTGCTCGATCATCCGCCGCCCGCAGGGCAGCGCCTGGCAGATCGCGCGGAACCGGTCAGCATCGATCTGGTTCATCAGGAAGCGGACGCCGAAATAGTTGCGGCTGTGCCGGCAGAATCGCATCCAGCCGTCGCGCGTGCAATCGGCAATGCGGATCTGCGTCAGGCCCATCTTGCCGAGTGCCTTCGCATACAACGTTTCGGGCGCGGCGGGTTGATGGATGTCTTGAGGCGCGTTGAGCGGCTCGGTCAACTCAGACAACAACGGGCCCACCGAATCGGCGGCGACAAAACAGCCGCCAGGCCGTAGCACGCGCGCGACCTCGCGGAGCGCCGTGAATCGGTCGACTTCGCCCGGCCCGTCGATCCACACGACCAGTTCGACCGCGGCGCTCTCGGCGGGCAATCGCCAGTTGGGACGGCCCGTCAGGCTCGACACCTGACCCACCAACCCGGCCAACTCGACGGGTTCGATCGAGAGTAGCGGCCGCAGCCGGTGTAGCTCCGCGGCCAATTCGTCGGCGCCGTAGCCGATGGCCAGCGTGCGCCCCGTGCGCGGCAGAAGGTCGACCGTATCGTCCTTGGCCAGGTCGCCGGTCGCCACGGCCAGAGCCTCGTTCACCAGGGCACGGGCCGCCTCGGCGGGGGTCCAATGCTCGAAGCGCCAGTAGCCGACCGAACGCAGCCGGGTCCCCAGGAAATAGTCGTCGATTTCGGCCGCGACTTGTTCGTGGAAGGCTTCGAGTTGCTCCTGATCGGCCAACTGCAGCCGAGGGTCGAAGTCGCGATTGTCCAGCGGGCGTTCGCTCCAGGTGTCGAGCGAATGCGTCGGCCGATCGTCGTCTTCGCGCACGTCGGACAGAGGCGCCGCAGCGATCAATTCGTCGATGACCCGTAACGAATCGTCGCCCATTTCGGGCATCTTCAACGCGGCCTCGCCCGGCGTGATCTGCTCGCCGGCCAGCGTCGGCTCGGGAATGATCTGCACGCCCGCCGGGTGATCGGGAGTGGCTTGGGTCGCGACGTGATCGTGGTTGCCGTGCCAGACTTCGACCCCGCCCTGCGGATTGAACTCGTACCGCCAGCCCGAGGGACCGCGCACCGCGACTTTCGGTCCGAAGGGGTTGGCCGTGCCTACGAACAGACCCGCGGGAGTGGAAATCAGCGTGCGAATGCCCCAGTTGTACGGATTGCCGAAGCCGTTACGCGTGACAGGCACCCAGTTGTCGCCATCGACGGTGCGCCACAGCTCGGTGCCGCCGCGAAACTGCATGAACTGTTCCTGCGTGTGGCGATCGAACACACGTTGCGCGCGTTCGTCGAGCGGCGCAAACGGAAACATGGCCGTCGAGTCGAACGTGCCGACGTAGAACGCGCCCTGGTGCTGGCACATGCGCCAGATATAGCCGGCAAAGCCGTTGTCCCAGCCGGGGCCCATGCCGCTCGTGGGGATCTTCAGTCCCCAGCGCGTCATGCGCGGTTGACCGACGACCAGGTCCCAGGTGTCGTCGGGCCAGACGCGAATTACCTCGCCGGCGCCAGGACCGATGTTGTTGTTGCGATCGAAGCCGCCGTTCTGGATGCCGGTGCCCAGATAGACGCAATCGCCGAAGGGATTGATCGACACGACGCCCTGGTTCCACGGCCCGCGATCGGCCCCGCGATCGAGCACCTTGGTCCAGTGGAAAGGCGGCTCGCCTTCGCCGTCGGTTTTCCAAAGCTGAAAGCCTTCGCGGATGTTCATCGTCCCGGCATAAAGAAAGTCGCCGCGGACGCACATGTCGTAGATGCCGTAGTTCGTCGGATCGCCGAAGCTGCCGGGATTGGTAATCTTCCAGTTTCCGCGCGAAGGGTCGTCGCTGCAAAGGATCAGCGCAAAGTACGACACGTTCGGATCGAACCCGCGCGAACCGGCCGGCGTCATGAACAACCGGTTCTTGAACACGACCATCGAGCGGAACGAAGTCACGTTCGGGTCGTCGAGGCCGAGACCTTGTTCGCTGACCTGCTCGAACCGTTCACCGTCGAGCGTGCGCATCAGCACGGGGCCGATGCCGTAGGAGCCGCAGCTCGGGATCGTGTAAAGGGCAGGGCAGGGGTCGCTCTTGCCCTGAAACACCGCCATGTTGCGAAAGCCGCTCGCCAGGGGCACCGTCTTCCCCTCGAGCCCCGGCACGTACGGCGAGCGAAACACCTGCTTCCATTGATCGATGCGCGGGTTATAACGCCAAATCTGCGCGCCCAAGTCGAACGTATCGATGCTTTCCGGCACCTCGACCGGCCACATCGCCGTGGGCACGCTGAATTTGAAACGCTTACGGGCCTGCACCAGGATGTCGCGGTTGGTGCCGACGAACAGGTTATCGCGGTACCAGGCATAGCCGTAGGCGTAAGAATTGTGCGGGTCGCCAAACCCGTTGGCGGCGATCCGCCGAAAGTGACCGGTGCTCAGGCCGACGGGGCGCGGCCCGGTACTCGGCCCCTCGGGTCCGCTCGCGGACGCTGCACTAGCAGGCGAGGCGACCATCAGGCACTCCGCCGCAGGCGCGCTGCGCAAAGGATCGATAGGGGGCGCGTGCAGGTCACTCGATGTACCCCAGGCTCTTAAGCCGCGCCATGATGATCGCTTCGTCTTCGGCATCGAGTTCGCCGGCAGCATCGCCGCCCGAGGCCACGCTCGCCGGCGCGGGTTCCGCGGCCGCCTGAGCCTGACGCGGCCGATCGCTGGCCAGATAGGCCGGATCGTAAATCCGCTCGGGGAGCTCACCCTCGTAATCGGCCGGAATCTCCAGACCCAGGCTATGGGCCAAGAGCGGCGCGATATCCAACAGGTAGTACTTGCCCGCGTCGACGCCCGCTTGAACGCCGGTGCCCGTGGCCACGAGGATGCCGTCGGGATGGTGAGTGCCGTTGGGCACGCTGCGCGGCACGACCGGCGCGCGGCCGTTGAGCACGGAAACGAAGCCGTGGTCGCGGAGCGTCAGCGTCAGGTCGGGGAAGTGGTTGATATACGGGCCTGCGAACCAGTCTTCGCGTTTCTTGACCTCGGTGATGACTTGCCCGCCGTCGGGGCCGCGCAGGGCGAGCAGCTTGTCGATCAGATCGTCGCGAAACGCCACGTACTCGCTCGGCGGCACATTCAGGAACACACCGTTCGAACTGGGCGTCAGGGCATAGGCCCGGCTGCGCTCGAGGTCGACCAGGTTGGCATCCTGCGCGGGGCGATCGGTCTGGCAGGCCTCGGCCTGGTCCTCGGGCACCTCGCCGCGCCAGTGCAGCAACCCCTGATCGCACAGCCAGCGGTTGATGTAGACGATCTCCTGCGTGCCGGTGAAGCCGTGATCGGAGACGATGAACAATCGTCCCCAAGCGCCGACCAATTCGGCAAGGCGGCCAAGGAAATCGTCGACCTGGCGATAGTAGGCCTGGCAGCGTTCGGTGACTTGTTGTTCCCACGGGGTGGGTTGAGCCGGGCGCAGCGCCGGATCGAGGAAGCGGTAGGCCAGGTGCTGCAACTTGTCGGTACCGTCGAGGACCATCGCCGTCAGGTCGCTCGGCTCGGTGCGCATCAGGTGCTCCATCACGCTCATCCACACCCGGTCGCGCGCAATTTGATGATCGATCCAACGAGCCCAATTCTCGTGGTCCATTTCCTGCAGACCTTGCATCTCGACGTCGAAGTCCATGCCGAGGACTTTGACGTCGAAACCCGAGACGCCTTCGAGCCGCGCGAACAGATCGGCCGGATAGCTCGAGCGGCGCAAGTGCCGTCCCGAAGTGAAGCCGGGCATCGTATGGCCGTTGATGGGCGAAGGCGGGGCCAGGCCGAAGTAGTTCAGCACCGTGACGCGCTTGCCCTGCCGCGAGGCGTAGCTCCACAGCGTCTCGCAGTGGTTGTCGCGGGCATTGTTCAGATGGCAATACGTGCCACTGGCACCCTGCTCGCAACGAATCCAATCGGCGATGCCGTGATGGCCGGGGTTGCGGCCCGTGGCCATCGTCGTCCAGGCCTGTGGCGTGAGCGGCAGGGGCGTCGAGCCCAGCAGGGCCCGCGCGCCGCGACGATACATCTCGCCCAGGTGCGGCATCACGCCGGTGGCGACGAGGTGATCGAGAATCGTGAATGTTGCCCCATCGAGACCGAGCAAGACCGTCTTCATGCCGCGCAATTTCCCAACTAGGCAGTTGTCCAACAAGGACGCCCCGGGTTGCTGCACGGCCACCATCAGCAGGCAGCCGAGTTCCGGGGCGGACGAGGGTTTATCGATATGAGTTCAACGAGCTGCTCATCGCGGAATTCAGGCAGGCAGCGATTCTAACAAACAGATCGCCACGCAGTAGGGACCGTGTAAACGGCGATACGCCGGCAGGCAAATCTCACCGGCCTCGTTCGACGTTAATTTCGGAAATGCTTCGGCCATCGGCCCGCGCAGTGCTAACAAGAAGCGTCCGGTGGTGGCGCAGGCCTGGCGGACTTCGACGGCTCGCGGGCCGCCGAGCACGCCGCGACCTAAGGCCTTGCCGAGGGCCTCTTTGGCGCTCCAGGCCGAGAGATACCAGTTGTCGACCGGCTCTTGCGACGCCGTGGCCGCTGCGGCCAGGAGGGCCAGTTCCTCCGGGGTGAACGCGTCGGCCACCAGGCCCGGGTCCATCGCGATCAGGGCCTCGATGTCGATTCCCACCGCGGCCAGCTGGGCCGGCGCGGCCAGGGCGACGGCCTTGAATTCCTTATGTGCGATGCTCACGGCCGGCGCCGCCAGATCGCCAGGCAGATGGGCGTGCGGCTTGCCGTCGCCGTTGGCCGTGATGGCGACGTCGGCCATGCAAATCGGTGCCCCGGCGAACAACCGCACGGCGTCTTTGGCCGCGATGCGCCCGGCCAGCCAGTAGGCCGCGGCGGCAGGCGAGAGCTTTTGCCCGGCGAACGCCGCCCGTTCCTGGCGATCGAGGATCATCCGCGCCACGACTTGCGACCAGAGGCGATTAAGCAAGATCGGGCTGCCCGCCGTCAAAGTTTCGCACACGCGGCACGCTTCGATATGTGGCACGCCGGCGAACACCTCGGTGATATCGCGGCTGCAGGTGACCCGCGTCGAGGCCTTCGAGTAGTGGTGTAGGCCCGTGGGGAAATCGACCACCTGGCACACACGCCCCGTCATCCGAAGCACGATCCGGCCGTCGGGCGCTTTGAGCTCGACGTCGGAGTGCAGCAACGCACCTTCGCGGTGCATCGTGGCTACGGCCGTGAGCGCGGCTTTCGGCCGGTCGGCGACAAACTCTAGCCGGCCGATGCTGTTCGGGAAGACCATGTACACCTCGGGGTCTTCCGGGTGCCATTGGCCGTAGATCATGCCCGGCACTTGCGACGCGACATCGACCAGCGCCGACGGCAATACGAGCGGACCACCGGCGCCCGGCGCGAACAGCAGCCCGGCGTCGGGCTCGTGCACCGTGGCGCGAATCGCCGTCGGCTCGTAGGCGTCGATCGAATCGATGCCTTGAAACGCCGGGCCGTGGAACAGAATCCAGTCGTAGAGGTTTTCGGCCCAGGGGGCAGGCTCGGTGGCCCGATCGGGCACGACCGCGGGTCCAAGCTCCGGTTCGAATTCGCCCAGTTCGACGTTGCCTTCGACGATCACGGCGCTGAAGCCTTCGCGATCGGCTTCGGACACTGTGACGTGCACGTGCGTCTCGTCGAGCTGCCGGGCCTCCATGCGCACGCGGCGATTGCTGGTCTCGAAGGCCAGCCAACGCATGGTCCGCACGTTATCCATCGCGACCACGGTCAGGTCCGGGCAGAGCTTGGCAGCCGCCTCGGCCATCAACTCCAACGACATGGCCAGCGGCATGACCGGCAGGCCTTGTAGGTTCGAATCGACCGTCGACAACGCCCGGCCCAGGAACGTGTGATCCAGCAGGAAGCGATGTCGCTCGATGTCCAACTCGCATTCGGCCAGCAGCCGGGAGCCGGGTTCGTGGATCAACACCGTTTCCAGCAGCGGCAGCGTCGAGCGCTGCGTGCGCGGCAACGTGGCGGTGCCCGTCGCTGGCGCACTGCTCGCGGGTGGCGGACTGCCGGGTGCCTTCGCGGCTTCACGAGGAGCGGGAGAAGACGCGCTGGCGCGAGTGACTGCGATCGCCTGAGTTGCCGCCGCGGTATGACCATTTTGTGTCGCCGCCAATGGCGCGGCGGGGGGCGGCGCCGGTGCCGGCGCATGAACGACGGGCGCGACCACCGGCGGCGTCGGGCGTGTGGCTGGCGCGGCAACGGCAGACACAGCCGGCGGCGTTGCCGCTGGTACTACAGACGCCGATACCACGGGTGCAGGTTTCACTGCCGCCGGATTCGCCGCTACGGAACCCGGGGCCGCGACACCGTTATGCGTCGAGGCCGGCTGCCTGCCTTGGAGACGCGTCGACATGATGCGCTGCTGCATCTCGACGAAATGACGCATCGTGCGCTGGTAGTCGACCACGGCCTGGGTGCGCGGGTCGATGGCCGCGCTCGCCGCAACCGCGGGCTGCGACGGGGTGGCCGGCGACCGAGGGGTAGCGGCCGATGCATGGCCGTTGGCATACGTTGCCGAAGCGGCGACGGTCGGCGTACCTGTGGGAAGTGCAGGCGCTGGCTTGACCGGAGTCGCGGCCCGGGGCAAGGGCGGCGCCGCGGCCGCGTGTGAGGCGGGCGACGCGGAGACAGCCGCTGTTGACGGCGCCGAGGTGGCAGCCGGCGCAGACGGCATGGCCGAGGCGGTATTCACGTCCGGCTTCGATTGGCGCAACGTGGCCAGCGTTTCGTCCGAAAGCGCGAAGGTCGGCAGGTCGAGCCGCAGCACGGGGTCGGTCTTGGGCGCCGCCGGCGGTTCGGCCGCCAGATCCAATCGCTGCGGCTGGCGCCGGCGATACAGCGCGTCGAGATTCAGCGGCACGCCGTGTGCCACGAGCTGGCCGAGCGCACGACAGAGCTGCGTCACCCCATCGTAGCGCGGTACATCGAGCGCGACCGACAGGTGGGGCTGCTTCTTCAACGTGTCGGACACGAACGCAGCCAGATTGCCGCGCGGTCCGACCTCGAGAAAGATCCGCACGCCGGCCGCGTACATCGCCTCGACCGTTTCGCGGAACCGCACGGGCGAACGCCATTGCCGCACGGCCAATTCCTGCACGCCCGGGGGCTCTGCCGGAAACCGCTCGACCGAGGCGCACGACCAGGTCTCGACGCGCGGCGACTGCAAGCCGATCGTGCGGAAATAGTCTTCGATGATGCCGCTGGCCGGCTCGAATGCCGCGGTGTGATAGGCACGGCCCCACGGCAGCTTTTCACAGAGACCGCCCTTGCCGCGCAGCCCTTCGATGGCCGCGTCGACCGCCGCCTCGTCGCCGGAAAGAATGACCTGGCTGGGGCAGTTGTCCATCGCGATGGTCAGCCGTCCCGCGGCATGCTCGACGACCGCGTCGACCGCCGCGCGCTCAGCCCCACCCACCGCCAGCAGCACGGCCGGCGGCACCAGACCCGAGCTGGATAGCCGGGCGGCGTTGTTGGCGCCCTCGCTGAGCGCATCGATGAGCGCCTCGTCGCCTTCGGGCGCGATGGCGCCGGCGGCCATCAACGCGCCGAATTCGCCGCTGGAATGTCCGACGATGGCCTGCGGCTCGATGGCCAGCGTGCGGAGCAGCGCCAACAAGGCCCGGGAGGCTAGCGTGACGCTCGTCACCGCGCCGCCCAGTTCGAGCAACTCGGCCTCGGCCGCCTGCGTCTCGTCCGGCAATGGATAGATCAACCGGCTGAGCGGCTGGCGGCCAGGGGTGCGGAGAAAGGCTGCATCGGTCAAATCGAACTCGCGCCGCACTTCGGGGAAGTGACGGCACAGGTCGGCCAGCATGTTCGGATACTGCGCGCCCTCGCCGGGGAAGACAAACGCGACGCGCCCCGCGGCCGCCAGCGGTTGGGCGTACCAGAAGATGCCACTGCGGTCTTGGATCTTCTCGCGTGCCGGGTCGCTGAGCATCTTCTCGGCGGTCACGAGCTTCTTGAGCAGATCGGCAACCGACTGGGCCACGATCGCGACGCGCAGCGCCCCCGACTCGGCGGCGGTACTGGCGGCCACGTCGAGCAGGCGAACGTGCGGCGCGCGTTCGAGCCACACGCGCAATTGGCCCAGCCGCGTGCATAGCGCCTCGCGCGACTCGGCCGACACGACCACCAACTCGACCGGCCAGTTGTCTTCTAGCCGCGGCAGGTCCGACTCGGCGGCCGGCAGATGCTCTTCGAGAATCGCGTGCGTGTTGATACCGCCGAATCCAAACGCGTTGACGCCTGCGCGACGCGGATGCCGGCGCTCGCCGTGAATCCACGGCCGCGTCGTCGTCGACAGGTAAAAGGGCGTGCGCTCCAGTCCGAGTGCGGGATTGGGCTGCTCGGCGTGCAGCATCGGCGGCAGCACGCGGTGATACAGCGCCAGCGCCGTCTTGATCAGCGACGCGGCCCCCGAGGCGGGAATCAAGTGGCTGATCATCGACTTGACGCTGCCCACCGCCACGGTGGGCTTGGCACCGTGGCGCGCGCCGAAAACGCTGGTCAGCGTCTTGATTTCGGTTTGATCCCCCAACGGGATGCCGGTGCCGTGCGCTTCGACGAGGCCGATCGTCGCCGGATCGACGCCGGTCGTGCCGTAGGCCTGCCGGAGGGCGATTTCCTGGCCGGCCTGGCTGGGGGCCAACAGGCCCGAGCCTTTCCCGTCGCTCGAAGTGCCCACGCCCTTGACGAGTGCGTAGATGCGGTTGCCGTCGCGTTCGGCGTCGCTGCGCCGCTTGAGCACGAGCACGCCGCAGCCCTGGCCGAGCAAGGTCCCACTGGCCTCGGCCGAGAAAGGGGCGATCTTGCCTTGCTTGCTCAGCGCGTCGAGATAGCAAAATGCCATGTGGACCATGCCGGGCGTCGAGACCTGCACGCCGCCGGCGAGGACCATGTCGCAGCGCCCGCTCCGCAACTCGCGGATCGACTGATCGACCGCCAACAGCGCCGACGAACACGCCGCATCGACCGTGTAGGCCGGGCCGTTCAGATCGAGGCGATTGGCAACGCGGCCGGCGAGAATGTTGTGCGTCAGCCCCGGCACGGTCTCCGAATTGAACGGCGGCATCCGCTTGCGCAGCTCGCGCTCGATCAGCGCCAGGTCGTCGGCCGTGCGTTCGGGCTCGAGTTGGCGCAGCAGATCGACGAACTGGCCGATCATGTACCCCTGCGAGATCATCGTCAGCAGGCCGCGGTTGATGAAAATGCCGCGGCCGAGGATCACGCCCGTCTTGGGCCGATTGATCGGGATCTCGGGATACCCGGCGTCGTGCAGTGCCTCGACGGCACAGCGGAACGCGAGGAACTGATCCGGCTCGGCACCCTCGATGCTCGAAGGCATGATGCCATAGCGTGCGGGGTTGAACCGCGCGATCTCGCCGAGAAAGCCGCCCCGGCGCACGTACACATGCGGCGCGAAGAACTCCGGCTGCCAATCGGGAGTCGGCTCGCCGACGCAATCGACCTTGCCGACGATGTTCTGCCAATAGCGGCGCGGACCGTCGGCACCGGGGAGAAAACATGCCATACCGACGATGGCAATGTCTTCGTCCGCGCGCGCAGCGGGCGGCGAAAGGTCAGCCGCCGTGGCGTCGGCCGGCAAGGTCATCGAGAAGCGCTCCGGGCAATGCGATTCAACGCGGCCGATCCGGCGCCTTCGAGTCCTTCCATGAGTCCGACCACGCGGTTCCCGCGCAGCAGCCAGACGTCGGCCTTATACCAGTTCTCGTTCGAGCTCGGATCCAGGCGGAACAACGCTTCGACCGGCTCGCTGCCCAGCGGTCCGAATCGATGATACACGGCTACGCGGTTGGGCAACGGGCTCGTGTCGTGCACGGCCCGTGACCACAACATTCCCAGTTGCGGCGCAGCGTCGAGAATCACCGGATCGATCAACCAGCCTGCCGGGCGCGCCCCGCCCAGGCAATGTTCGACATTGCCCGGGGCAAAGACCGCGTCGACCCCGCTCGGATCGAGTCCCCGTAATTCGATGATGGCCTGCAGGATCGGGCCGTGGAAGAGCCAGCGCTCATAGGCCTCGGGCACCGGCAGCGGAAAAGCGCTTTCGATGCGCGGCAAATTCGGCGCTTCCGGCACCTCCGGCTCGAAGGCCGACACGCGGACCAGCGATTCGTACATCGGCCGGCCGGGCTTTTGCGGATCGACAATCCGCACGCGCCACACTCCGCCCGATTCCTGCCAGTCGATCGCTTCGGCGCGCACCAGGATCGTCCGCGTGGGCTCGTCGAGCACGATGCCCGCGAAGGCCCGCAGGTTTTCGACGTGGGTCACGTGCCAGCCGGGCGGGGCCGCGGCCAGCGCCGTTTCGGCCATCAACTCCAGGGCAAACGCCGCGGGGAAGACCGGTTTCTGGTCGATCATGTGATCGCGGAGAAAGCCGTGCTGTGCCGCGTCGAGCGTGACGTAGGCCTCGATCGTACCGTTGCTCAGGCGATGCACGACCTGACCGGCGAGCAACGCGGTCGCCACGGACACCGCGGCGCACTGCGCGGCCAGGCGCTCTGCGTCGGCCAGCCACGGTCCAGGGCCATACAGGACATTCGTCGTGCCGTCGGCGAACTCGAACTCGTTGACCACTGCCTGGCAGCCGCCGGGCAGGGTGACCATGCCGACGCCGCGTTCGGCAAACTGGCGCGCCACTTCGGCGGTAACCATGCCGGCGCCGGACCAGGGGCCCCAGTTCAGCGCGGCGACCTTGGTCTGCGACCACACCCGCGCCAGCCGGGCGGCCATGCGGTTGAGCACCTCGTTGGCCGCAGCATAGTCGACCTGGCCCGGGTTGCCGAAGAAGCCCGAGACCGAGGAGAACAGCAGGCAATATCTCAATTGTCGGGGGTCGAGCAGCCGGGTGAAGGCAAACGCCCCGTCGAGCTTGGTGCCGACGACGCGGTCGAACGAATCGTCGGACTTGTCGACGATGTAGCGGTCTTCGATCACGCCGGCTCCGTGAATCAGAGCGTCAATCGGGCCCAGGCGCGATTGCACGTCGTTGATCACCGCGGCCAAGGCCTGTTCGTCGCGCACGTCGCAGGCGTGATACTCGACCCGGCTGCCGGCTTGCGCGATGGCCTGGAGGTTTTCGCGGATCTCGCGATCGGCCAGGATGCGAACCAGCTCGCGCTCGACTTCGCGCGGCGAGGGGCTCGTGCCGGCCGCGCGCAGCCGGTTGATCAACTCTTTCCGTACCTGGCCGGGATCGGCGAGCGATTCGGCCCAGGGGTGGGGGGCTTCGACCGGCAGGGGGCTACGCCCCAACAGAACCATTGTGGCCTGCGAACGCGCGGCCAGCGCCCGCGCGACATGCGCCGTGATGCCCCGGGCCCCACCGGTCACCAGCACGACGCTCTCGCGCCGAAGTCCGGGCAGTTGGGCCCGCTCGCCCGCGGCCGAGGTCGCAAACTCTTGCCGCATCGGGGCGACAGTCAGCCGGCGGGCATGGCGATAACCCACCTCGACCGGACCAGTGCTCTGCAGCTCGGCGAGCAGCAGCTCGATTTCCGGCACGGCGTCGAAATCGATGGCCCGGAAGCGCGCCCCGATCCATTCCTTGGCCGCGGTCTTGAGCATGCCGGCAATGCCACCGCGCCAGGGGCGCGAGGCTTCCTGAGCGGCGTCGCCGCCGAAGTCTCCGCCGCCGAGCGTGGCGGCCAGGACAATCAGGTTGCCGTCGTAAGCGCCGCCCAGGTCGGGCGCAGCACCTTGCAACAGGTGCAATAGTCCCTTGAGCTCGGCCTCGACGCGCGAGCGCCAGGTGCCGGGATCGATGCCGGGAAACTCCGGCGTCTGCGTCAGAGGCACCAGATGCACCAACGCACCGATTGCCCCGTAGCGTTGACGTACCAGCGAGAGCGTGGCCGTCGTGGCATCGCGCGAAGCGAGCACCTCGGCGGGAATGATCTCCGCGGGCAGGCCTTGGGCCTGAAGTTCGCGCTGCAAGGCGGCGGTGACGCCGCGGCCATCATCTGTGAGCACCACGGCGCCGGCGATTTGCGGCATCCGTGTCTCCTTCGCGAGCGGCGCTTCGAGAATCGCCGGGACGCAACGCGGCGTCGACTCAGTGGTCTCGGCGGCCGGCGCGGAGGCCGGCAAGGCACCGTTGGCCTTGGCCCCGTTGCCTTCAGCACGGCTGTACCCGTTGCTGGGCCCATGACTGGTCCCGTTGCTGGGGGCATTGCCGTGGGCTGCAACGCTGAGCCGTTCGACGCCGTTGAGAATGGCCCGCAAATTCGCGGCCGAGGTCATTTCCTCCATGAACCACGCGGGCGGCTCGTCGATGTGCGGGAACACGGCGCGACGAAATGCGCCGATGATTTCCACGCGCTTGATCGAGTCGATGCCCAGGTCGGCTTCAAGGTTGGCATCCAAGGCCAGCATGTCGGCCGGATACCCGGTCCGCTCGCTGACGACGTCGACCAGCAGTTGTTGTAGTTGCTCCGGCGCCACGGACGGCGTGCCCGCGACTTCGGTCGAAGCGGCGGAAACGGCAGACGTTTCCGGATGCGCGGCGGCGGGAGTGATTTGGGCATGTAGCGCGGTCACGCCGTCGAGGATTTGCGCCAAGGTACCGGCGCCCGACAGTCGCTCCATGAACCAGGCCGGCGGTTCATCGACGCTCGGCAACGCCGCGCGGCGGAAGGCGCCGACGATTTCGACCTTCTTGATCGAGTCGATGCCCAGGTCGGCCTCGAGATTGGCCGTCAAACCGAGCATCTCTTTGGGGTAACCCGTGCGGTCCGACACCACGCCCAGCAACATGTCGGTCAGTTGGTCCTGGTCGAGCGCGGCGGCCTCGGCAGGAGCCGCAGCGTGCGGTGCGGTGTGCGCCGGCGCAGCCGCCGCTTGCGCTTCGGGCGCGGCTGCCGTGCCGGCCAGATCGGCCACACCGGCGAGGATCTGCCGCAAGGTGCTGGCGCCAGTCATGCGCTCCATGAACCATCCTGGCGGTTCGTCGATCGACGGCAGCGCCGCGCGGCGGAAAGCGCCAATGATCTCGACGCGTTTGATCGAATCGATGCCCAGGTCGGCCTCGAGGTTGGCGTCCAGCGCGAGCATATCGCCGGGATAGCCCGTGCGATCGCTCACCACTTCGACGAGCATCTGTTCGAGCTGTGCCGGGTCGACGGCGGCAGCTTCTGACACGGTGGCCGGCGCGGCCGGGGCTTTTGCTCCGTCCGTTCGTGACGCGGCTTGCGGTGCTTGTTCCCCGACGAGTTCGTGTACGCCGTCGAGGATTTGTTGCAGCGTGCTGGCGCCCGTCATCTTCTCCATGAACCAACCGGGCGGTTCGTCGATCGAGGGTAGCGCCGCGCGGCGGAAAGCGCCGATGATCTCGACGCGTTTGATCGAATCGATACCGAGGTCGGCCTCGAGATTGGCTTGCATCGACAACATGTCGCCGGGATAGCCCGTGCGATCGCTGACGATTTCGACCAGGAATTCGTCGAGCGGCGTGCTGGTGACTGGCGTCGACTCGGCCGCCTTGGTCGGCTGTTGTTCGCGCGGCGCCGGTGCGGGCGAGATAATTGGCCCCGCGGCGCCGATATAAGTGGCCGCAGCGATCGTGCGCGGTGCCGGCGGCGGCACAGGGGCAGCCAAAGGCGGCGCGGCGGATGCCGAAGCAGCTACCGTGGGAGCAAGCGGCGTCGATGCCTCGACGGTGGGCATCGCCACGACCGGTCCGCTCGCGGCAAGGGGCAGCGCTTCGACCGTGATCGGAGGCGCAGGCGGCGAAGCAGCCATCGCCGGCGAGCCGGTCAGGTAGGCGGTCAGCACTTTCTCTTGGGCGTCGAGGAAGGCCCGCATTGTGTGCTGGAATTCGCGCATGGCCACGTCGCCCATCTCGGGCGCGGGCGGCTGTACGGCAAGCGGTGCCGGAGAAGCTGCGGGCGCGACCGGCACTGGCGGCGCCGCGATGGGTCCAGCGGCAGCAGCCGGAGCGGCGTGGCTGCCCGCTGTCGCGGCGATAGGCGCGCTCACCGGCGGTTTCACGGCCAGGCTCGGCGTGGCGCCCACTTTCGGCGCCGCCGATGGGGCTGCTGCGGCGGGCTGCGGCGCCGTAGGTTGGTCGCCCAGCAGGCTGACGCGCGACGCCAACTGCCGCGGCGGTGTTCCGGCGGGGCGAAGATAGCTGCCGTTGATCAGGACAAAGTGCTTGGGCAACGGCTTCGACGGAGCGGCCAGTTCGGCCAGGTCCAGGGTCTTCAGTTCGCGGCCCTGGTAGAGCCGCTCGACGTCGATCGACACGCCGTGTGCGTAGAGTTCGCCGAGCGTCGCGAGGAATTCCGGGTAGCCGTTCTGGGCCGTGATCTGCGTGGCCACGACCACGTGCGGACGGTTACCCAGGATCTCGCTGGTCAACTTGGTCAGCACGCGGCCAGGTCCCGCCTCGACAAACACCCTGGCCCCCGCCGCGTACATGGCCTCGATCTCGGCGGCGAAGTGCACCTGACGCACGAGGTGCTCGGCCAGACGCTGCCGCATGGCAGCCGGTTCCGTGGGATAGGGCTCGGCCGTCGTGTTGCTGAACACGTCGATCTGCGCCGGTCGCAGGTCGACTTGGGCCAACGCTTCGGCAAATCGCGCCCGGGCCGGCTCCATCAGCGGGCTGTGGAAACCGCAGGAAACGGCGATGGGTGTCGAAGCCAGGCGCGCGGCCTCGAGCTGTTGCGTCGCGTGTGCCAGGCCGGCCTGGGTGCCGCTGATGATCGTCTGCCGCGGGCTGTTCATGTTCGCCAGCCAAACCTCGGGCGAACCCGCCAGCGCGGCGCGCACCTCGTGCTCCGGCGCACGAACCGCCAGCATCCGGCCGAGATCGCGTTCGTGGCCCGCGCTCATCTCGACGATGGCCCGGCCTCGGGCCAAAGAGAGGCGATAGAGCGCCGCCTCGTCGATCGCGCCGGCCACGTGCAACGCGACCAGTTCGCCATAGCTGTGGCCCGCAACCATGGCGGGCACCACGCCGCAAGCCGCCAGCAGGCGCGCCATGCCGACGTCGGCCGCGCCGAGGGCCGGCTGCAAGACGTCGGTCGCTTTGAGCGCTTCGGTCTGGCGTTGCCGCTGGGCGTCATCGAAGGCCGGCGGCGGATAGACGAATGTGCTTAGCGGTTGTTCGTAGGCGCCGCGCAGCTCGGCGTCGGCACGCTCGAAGCAGCCGGCCACCTCGGAGAACTCGACGGCCAAGGGACACAGCATATTGGGATACTGCGAACCCTGGCCGGGGAACAGCATGGCCAGGGGGCCGGTGCCACCCAGCGGCGATTCGGTGCAGTACACCCCAGCCACTCCACCACTGGCGGCGGCCGTGCCGGCCAAACGCGCGGCCAGGGCTTGCAGACGTTCGAGCAACTGCTCGGGAGTCGCGGCGACGACGGCGGCGCGCGACGTTCCGGCCGCGGCACCTTGCCGCCGCTGCCAGGCGAGCGCCAATTCGCCCAGGTGAATCCGCTTGCCGGCCGCGAGTGCCTTGGTCAACGGGTCGGCGAGCGACTTGATGCGCTGCGCCAATGCCGACGGCGAATTGCCCGCCAGCAAGAACAGCTCGGCGGGGCGCTCGCGATGCGGCGTCAGTTTTTCCGTGGATAAGGCCGCGCCGGTGTATTCTTCGAGCACGGCGTGGAAATTCGTCCCACCGAAACCGAACGACGACACGGCCGCGCGGCGCGGATGTTCGCCGCGAATCCACGGCCGCAGCTCGCTGTTGACGTATAACGGCCCATCGACCAGCCCGGCCTTGGCATTCGGCGTATCGACGTGCAGCGTGGGCGGCAGCACGCGGTGGTGCAGGGCCAGCGCCGACTTGATCAGGCTCGCCACGCCGGCCGTGCACTTGGTGTGGCCGACCATGGATTTCACGCTGCCCACCGCGATGCTTTGCGGCGGCACTTCGCGGCTCTTCAGCACGGTGGTGACCGATTGGCACTCGGTCTGGTCGCCGACGGCCGTGCCCGTGCCGTGCGCCTCGAACAGCCCGACCGTGGCGGGGCTGAACCGCGCCTGGGCATAAGCCCGTTCGAGCGTGCGAATCTGGCCTTCTTTGCGCGGCGCGGTCATGCCCTTGCTGCGGCCGTCCGATCCGCCGGAAACCGCGCGGATCACGGCATAGATCCGGTCGCCGTCGCGTTCGGCATCGGCGCGCCGCTTGAGACACACGGCGGCCAGGCCCTCGCTGATCGCGATGCCGTCGCTCGTGGAGTCGAAGGTGCGCGACTTACCGCGCGGCGATAAGGCACCGGCCTTGGCGAAGCAAAGATACGTAAACGGACTCTGGAGCGTGTCGCAGCCGCCAGTGATCACCAAATCGCTCGTACCATCGGCTAACTCACGACAGGCGAGATACACGGCCGACAGAGACGAGGCACAGGCCGCGTCGACCGTGAAATTCACGCCACCGAAGTCGAAGCGATTGCTGATGCGCCCGGCGACGACATTCAGCAAAATGCCGGCGAAGCTGTCTTCGGTCCACTCAGGCAGTTGCGACCACAGCCGCTCGTCCGGGTTCTCGATCAGCCCGGGAATGCTAGCTCGGACCGCGTAGCCGGCACCTAGTTCGGCAATGCCGCCACCGGCACCGAGGATGACGCTGGTGCGTTCTTTGTAAGGGTTGTGATCGCGGTACCCGGCGTCGCGCAAGCACTGATCGACGAGTTCCAACGCAAGCAGCTGCATCGGCTCGATGCTCGCCAAGGCTGCCGGCGGAATGCCGTACTTGAGCGGATCGAAGGGGACGTCTTCGAGAAAACCGCCCCAGCGGCTATAGACCTTGTCGCGCGCGTTGCGGTCGGCGTCGTACCAGCGTTGCCAGTCGAAGCGATCGGCCGGCACCTCGCGCACGAGGTCTTTCTTCCTGAGGATGTTGTTCCAGTAGTCGGCCAGTCCGTGGGCGCCAGGCATCAAGCAACCCATGCCGACGATGGCGATGTCCAACGGGGCGGGCGCCGGCTCGACCGGCACGATCGACACGCTGGCCTGGTCGTGCAAAGCCGCCAGCCGCGCCAGCGCGCCGCGGCAGACGTCGTCATGCAGTTCGCGCACCGTGCAGGGCCGCTCGCGCAACGCAGCCACTTGCCCGATCATGAACATGCCTTCGCGCCGCTGCGTGTCGGCGTCGACCTGCACATAGGGGCTCTCCCCGGGCGCCGTGGTTGACCGGCGGGCCACGCCTTTCGACGCGATCCGCAGGCGACCCAGGTTGAGACTTTCGAGCTCTTCGCGCAGCTGCTCGGCCGGCACCTGTTCGCGCTTCAGCCGGGCACGCTCTTCGAGGAACACACGATAAAACTCCGTGTCGGCGCAGCGCGTCGCGTGTCCGGGGCCCGTCTCGAGCAGGACCGTGTGTTGCGTCTCGAGAGCCGCGGCCTGGAAGCCTGGCAGGATGGCGCCGCTGGAGACGATTTCCTCGGTGAACAGGTAGGCCGTGCCCAGCAAGACGCCGATCTTGATGCCGCGTTCCACGAGCGGCTGTGCCAGGGTGGCCACCATCGCGCCGCTCAGCGCGTCATGCACACCGCCGGCGAACAGCACATGGATCTTGGCCAGCTCGTCGTCGGGCAGTTTTGCGTCGAGCAGGACCTGGATCATGCTTTCCCAGAGCACGAAGCTGCTCCGCGGACCGACGTGGCCGCCGCACTCGCGGCCTTCGAAGATGAAGCGCCGGCCGCCTTCGGTCAGGAACATCGACAGCATGCCCGGCGACGGGACGTGCAAGTACGTGCAGATGCCCTTGGCCTCGAGGCCCGCCGCCTGGTCGGGGCGGCCGCCGGCGATGATCGCAAACGGCGGGCAAACCTCTTCGATCGCGGCAAACTGCTTGGCCCGCAGCTCGCGATCCACGAAGCCCAACACGCCAACGCCCCAGGGACGCTTGCCCAGCAGCGTTTGCGTGGCCTTGAGCAAATCGCGCGATTGCTCGCCGCTCAACAGCGCCAAGGCCAAGAACGGCAGACCGCCCCCCTCGGCGACCTTCAAGGCAAAATCGGGCACGTCGCTGACGCGCGTCATCGGCCCCTGGGCCACCGGGAATTCGGTCCCGTGCGAGGCCGCCAGGGGGCCATCGGGGGCCAGCGCCCGAGCCTCTCGGGCACCTTCGATGGCCCGCACCGAGCGTTCGCGCAACAAGCCGAGCGCGCGAGCCACGTTCGGAACATCGGTCAACTCGCGCGCCCACAAACTCGCCAGCGCGGCGTCTTGCCCGAGTGCCCAGAGGCGATCGTTTTCCTGCTCGGCCACGAGCAATTCGCCGATGGTTTGCCGCCATTCGGCGAGCGTTACCTCCTGGCCCATTTGCACGCGATCCGAAAGCTGCAGCAGGCGATCGCGCGCCGTCATGCCGGGCTGCCAGTAAAGGCGGACGATTTCGCCTGCTGGGCCGGTGATGGCCACGGTCTCGCTGCCGTCCATTTGCGCGAGACGGCGTTTGAACGAATCGGACAGCGGCGATTCGCGCAACAAGCCCAATTGCCAGTCGAGGACCACGCCTGCCGCGCCGGCCGCGACGCAGGCGGCCGCGGTCCGCAGCCCGATCCCGCCCCAGGCATACACCGGCACGCGGGCGTTGGCCGGCATTTGACCGATCAAACGCTGTACGAGGATGAACGTCGTTTCCTCGCCGACGAGGCCGCCGGCCTCGTGTCCTTTGGCGATGAGAAAGTCTGCGCCTGCGGCGATGGCTGCTCTCGCGGCGGGGCCATTCGTGACAACCAGGCCCACGCGCGCGGCGACTTCGCGCCAGCGGTTCACCTCCGTGCTCAGATCGTCCGAACTTTCGGCCACCAGCACGACGGTGTCGCTGCCGCGGGCGGCTGCATGAATCTGCTGATGCAGTTCGTCCCAGCGCGCGAAGACGCAAACGCCCGTCCGGCCCTGTTCGACCGAGTTCTGCAGGCGGGCCAATTCGGCGCGTGCGTCGCCCGCTTGCTCCGCGCGTAAATGGCACAAATCGAGCAATCCCAGCGCACCGGCGCGAGCCGCGGCGATCGGCAGGCTGGCCTGAAACGTACCGGGAAGGGAAAGGACGATCGCGTCAAAACTGGCCGGGCCGTCGTCCATTGGAGGTTGCCCGTTCTTGGAGCCGTACAAGTTCACGCGTCAGGTCACTCCATGATTTGCAGGCTAATTCTTCGTGCGATCAGGACGTCAGCAGCCAATCCTGGGTGCGCGATGCATCGTTCGCTCAATTGGTTGCTCGCCTGACAGAGAACCTGTCAGGCAGGGCCAGGTCGTCACCGCTGTGAAATGACCGCTGTGAAATGTTTGTCTCGGACGTCGGCGTCCCGCGCAGCGGAGCCCAGTGCCGTTTCGAGGAGCACTGCGCCGTTCAGCGGAGCCCTTGACGCTGAGCGGGCAGATTTCCCCAGGTCCGTCCATGGCGGTTGCAACGCGCATCGCCGCATCCGCTCCGGCATTCGGGCGGCCGGGGCATTGAAAACCGTCTGGGGATTTAGACTTACGTAAAGGGTTTCCGCAGCGGAAAGAAGCGATTTTTAGCATAATCTGGCGGGAGGAAATCGCAAGCATTTCCTAGGTTGCGGATGACGTCGCAGAAGCATTGCAGCGAATGCCCACTTACCCGCTGCTCTCTGCCTACAACCGGTCTGCGGCTTCGGCCGACGACCTGGCCGCTCGTCGCCGCGCCGACGTGACCACCGGCCATCTGTTACTTACCCAGGGAAGCCTTCGCGAGTTTTTCTGCCGGTTGTGTTGGATTTTTCTATACTGATGGCCTGGCCTCAAATATTTTAAGCGGCCTAATCATTTGGCGGCAATTAAAAACCGGCTTGGCTTTGTCCTTCGGCCGGCTCCTGCTGCACCAAACCCCTTATCGGGGGGTGTTTCTGAAGGAGAATTCATCCGCTGCGTCAAACTTTCTTTGAGCGTTTCTTTCCTCATTCTTGCAAGAGTTTACGTTCGCCGTTATTCTTGCAAAGCGTGCATGATCCTGCTGACCCACCGAGATCCCCTTGGGGGGACGTCGGACGTGGCGGTTGATAGGACTACGGCGACTCTATCAGAGACGCGGCCGTCCGATCGGTCGAAGCGCGGCGTGGCAGCAGGGTGTGTCAGCACGGCGGCAGGTTGGTTCGCCAAGGCCGCAGGGTTAGCAGAGACAGCATTGCGGAACAGGTGGCGCCCGCGACGGGCAGAGGGTGCTGCCAAGAAGGATCACGCGGCCGCGTTCGTCGGCTGTGAATGTCATAGCGGTCGCCGGCCTGTGCCAAGACGCGCAGCCGAACCGGTACCTGTAACAGAGAGTAAGTCGCTCGAGGCCGGTTCGACATACGTTGGCGACAACACGACACCGGGGGCTACGGCTTGATGAGGTAGCAGCTCGCGGGGTTCCAGCACCGACGGCCGCGCGCAAGCGGTTGGCCGGTCCTGCCAGACCCGTCCAGAAGTCCCCCCCGAAGGCAAACGAGCACAGCGAATGCAAAGCGGGCTCGTTGGACCGTGGTGTCGCCCCGATCGACGAATGCAAGGGCGTTCGCCAAGAGCGAGAAGAAGAGGCTGATCGACCGGAATACAGGGCAATCAACCGGAATACAGGGCAATCAACCGGAATACAGGGCAAGCCGCGGCGCGAAAGATTTGGTCGAGCGTAATTTGATTCTTGCGACACCAGCTTTCCAACATCGCGGTACTAGTGTGTAGAGCGTATGGATGACCTTCGACTTGCCGGCCAGTCGGTCGAGGGTTGTGATCGTCAGGGTTTCGTTTTCGCTTGGAACTGACCTAATCTGCGCGTAAATCGCCCCACGAGGTTTTTCCCAATGACGTTGACCGCCGGACCGAAATCTCGCCCGCATCGTAAGTCGGCTGACGGACGGACCGAGAAAGGTGGGACGCTCGATATCTCAGGCCGCTCACTGCGGCTCGATCCGCTCGAAGAGCGGCGTCTGCTGTCGCTGAGTTACACGCTTACGGCGCTGGGCGATTTGTCCGGCGGCACGTTCGAAAGTGCCGGCCTCGGCATTAACGACAGCGGCAAAGTCGCCGGCTACGCCACCGACAATACGCTGGGTGGCTACCCCACGCAGAAAGCGTCGACCATCGTCCCGCCGGCGACCTGGACCAATATCGGCGTGCTCAGCGGCGATAACGCTTCTTACGCCCGACGCATCAATAGCGCCGGCAATTTCGTCGGCCGCAGCGGCCAGGCCAATATCTTCCCTTACTTGCCGACCAATCTCGACCAGGCCCTGTATTACAACGGCTCGTCGAAGATCGACATCGGCGATTTCTCGGGCGGTCAGAACTCGTCCGAGGCTTTCGACCTGAACAACAGCAACGTCGTCGTGGGCGCGAGCGATTCGAGCACGGGTTTCCGCGCCTTCCGATGGACCCAAGCCGGCGGCATGGTCAATCTAGGCGACCTGCCGGGCGGGAATGACATTAGCGCCGCCTACGGGATCAACGACGACGGCGTGATCGTCGGCTCCAGCGGAGCCACGACCGGCCTGGTGCCGTTCGTGTGGACCCAGACCAACGGTATGCAAGCCTTGCAGGCCGGGGCCGTGATCTCGGGCAACCAATACGCCGAAGCCTACGACGTCACCAATACCGGCTATGCCGTTGGACGCTCGGCCTTCAGCGACAATACCGGTTCGGTCGTCGTCGCTACCGTCTGGGACACCACCGTGCCCAATGCCGCGCCGATTCCGCTGCCCTTGGTGCCGAATCCCAATTCGCCGGGACAGTTCTCGGGCGAATCGGCCGCCACCGCGGCCAACGAATCGGGCGTCGCGGTCGGTTGGGCCAAGTTCGGCACCGGCCCCAGCGCCTTCCAACGGGCCTGGGTGTATGTGCCCGGCCAAGGCACTTTCGAACTGACCGGCCTGATCAATCTCTCGGGCTGGGAATTGATCAGCGCGATGGACGTGAATGAAGACGGCTGGATTACCGGCTACGGGAAGAATCCCAGCGGCAACCAGGAAGGCTTCTTGCTCAAGCCGATCAACGACAGTCCGGTGCTCGATCCGATCTCGCCCTACACGTTCGAGATCAACCCGGGCCAGACGGTCAGCTTCACCGCCCATGCCACGGACCCGCAGAGCGAATCGATCACCTACAGCCTTGGCCCCGGTGCCCCGGCGAGTGCGTCGATCAATCCGACAACCGGCGCGTTCACCTACACGCCCGTGGCCAGCGACCCGTCGAATGTTGCGATCACGATCATCGCGACCGATGGCGGGCCCCAAATCAGCACCGATTCGCAAGCGGTCTTCGTGGGGATTCGCCGGCCGGTGATCTTCTACGACAACTTCAGCAGCGGCTCGCTGGGCGGCTCTTGGTCGACCAGCGTCACTGGAGGCGGCTCTGTCACGGTCAACGCGACCAACTCGGTAACCGCCGGTACCAACGGCCTGTTGTTCCAGTCGAACGGTGCCGACAGCGTGAAGGACCTGGCCAGCGCGACGCTCACGCTCAATATGGCGGGCCGCACCAAAGGCATGCTCGTCTTCCACCAGTTGGAAGGCGCGTACGGCGGCTCTCAGGACGACGAGAACGATGCCCTGGCCTCGTCGTTCACGACGGGCTCAGCCGGTTCGCTGGGCGACGGCGTGGCGATCAGCATCGATGGGACCAATTGGTACCGGCTCGAAGATGTCCGTACTTCCACCTCGCAACCCACGACTGGCATCGATCGCTTGGGCGACGGCCTGTGGCAGCTGCAGGAGTTCGATCTCAAGGCCAACATCGATCGCATCAACACCCAGTTCCCGACGGCGAATCTGAGCTTTACCAACAACTTCCGGATTCGCTTTTCGCAGCTCGGTACCGCGGCCTTCCCCACCGACGGTTGGGCCATTGATGAGGTCAAGGTTTACGACAACGCGCAATTCATCGACGTTGCCACGACGCCGAGCAACGTGTTCCATCGGATCGACTCGACCGACCCGAACGTCTACTACCGCGTCGCCAAGTTCGGCACCGTCAACGCCTCGACGCCGGTGCTGGTCTCGGTGCACGGTACGTTGCGTGAAATCTACATGCACACCCGTGATTGGCAGGACTACGTCAAGAATCCGGCTAACGGGGTGACGGGCCTGGTCGTCGTCGCGCCCTACTTCCCGGCGGGCGGTCCTTACGACGACTACGGCAACACCTTATCGTGGGACACGGCCGACGCCCTGAATGCGGATCGTGCGCTGATCGACATCCTCGATTCTCTCGGTGCCGCTGGTATCGGGAACACGAGCCAGGTGTACCTGCACGGGTTCTCACAGGGTGCCGGCTTTGCCGAACGCTTTACCGCGGCGCACCCGACGCGCGTGGCGGCCCTCAGCGTGGCTGGTGCCGACGACCACATGTTCCCGACGAGCCAATACGCCTTCCCCTACGCTTTCGCGCCGAACCTGGCCCATCCGACTCCCGATGGTGTCACGCTCGACAAGACCGCGTACCTGTCAAAGCGGATCCAGCTCTACGTGGGCCAGGGTGACGAGCTGGCGATCGACATCAGCGAAGCGGCCCAGGCTCAGGGCCTGGTGCGCACGCATCGCGCCATGAACATGTACAACGCGATGCACGACACGTCGGATTCGCTCGGCATCCCGACGAGCAACTATCAGTACAAGTTCCACGTGGCGGAAGGCGTCGACCACATCTATCCCAAGTCGGAACTCGGAGTCTTCTACAACTTCCTCTTCGGGTCGTTCAACCCGGCCGAAGCTCCGATCGAGGTGTTCCCGCGGATCGTCACGACGCCGACAGCCACCGAAACGGTCGCATCGCTGCCGAACGAGCCGGGGATCGTCAACGAGAACTCGAACTATTACATCGAGATCTGGGTCAAGTCGAATACCTCGACGGGCGTCAAGAACGGCTCGATCGACCTCGTGTTCGACACCGACGAGGTCGACCCGGTCTCGCTGGCGTATAGCAGCATCTTCTCGCAGAACCAGACCGGCACAATCGACGACCCGGCCGGCCGCGTGCGGAACTTCGGGGCCCAAACCCCGAATGCCAACGTGGGCGTCAGCAGCTATGCGTTGCTCGGCCGCATCACGATGCACGCCAACCCGGTGAACCTGATGATCAACGGCCAGATGTTCCTCAACGTCGAGCAGGGTACGGACCCGTTCACGTACACGACGAACGTCGATCCGCGCACCGATTTCAGCGGCATCACTCGGACCGATGTGAAGCTGCTGAATATCCCGCCGACCATCGCCGATATCTCCGACAAGGTGATCAACGAGGGCAGCAACCTGTCGTTCCTCGTCACGGCGACCGATCCGGAAAACACGACGATTACCTACAGCCTCGTGAATCCGCCGTCCGGTGCGACGATTCATCCCACGGCCGGTTCGTTCAACTGGACGCCGAACGATGGAACCGGCGGCACGGTTCAGGTGACCGTCCGGGCAACGGACTCCGGCTCGCCGACCAAGTACGACGACTTTACGTTTAACGTCCAGGTCAACAACGTGGCCCCCACGGCGACCATCACGCCGGCGTTTGCCGCGCAGTACCGCGGCGAGACGGTGACCTATACGCTGGGCGCCTCGGATGTCTCGTCGGTCGATGCCGCCAGCAGCTTCACCTGGAACATCGATTGGGACAACAACGGGACCTACGACCAGACGGTCTCTGGCCCGGTCGGCACGACGGTCACGCATGCCTTTACGACCAGTGGCACCAAGACCATCAAGGTGCGTGCCACTGACAAGGACGGCGGCGTCGGGGCGGGCTCCACGACCAATGTGACCGTCAGCACCTACCTGGTGCGGGCGAATGGTGCCCAGAACAACCTGTACTGGGGCGGCACCAACGGGTTCGACTACGTCTACTTCGTCAACTCGGGTACCACGGTCTCGATCTTCCTGCAGTTCGAGAACAGCGCTCTCGTCAATCAACTCGTCCAGGTCACCGGCATCAATGGGCGTATCCGTGTGTACGGCTACGACGGCCTGGACGTCTTGTCGACGGAGCTGGTGTATACCCGCCAGACCGAACTTTACGGCGGTAACGGCGACGATGCCTTGTACGGCGGTACGCGGCAAGACACGCTCGACGGCGGGATTGGCGGCGACTTGCTCGTCGGCGGTCCGTGGAACAATTCGGACGTGAACGACCGTCTCTTCGGTGGCGACGGCAACGACATCTTGATCGGCAGCTACGGTCCGGACACCCTCGATGGCGGGCCCGGTCAGGACTTGTTGATCGCCGACTACATCAACCTGCCCAATATCGACGACTATTATGCGTACGTGACCGGTTCGCAGGCCCTGTGGCAGGACAGCGACCCGTACCAGGTCAACGTCGACGAACTGCAGTACGACACCTGGTTGCCGGGCGATACCGTGATTACCGACGGCTCGGTCGACGTGCTGATCGGCGGATCGGATCTCGACTGGTTCTTCGACGACGTAGGCCAGGACAACTCGACCGACAACCAGATCAACGAGTTGGAAACCGACTCCAACTAGCCGATCTGGCCCCCCGATCAAAACGGTGATCGGGCAAGCTATCTACTGACCGCGATACCGGGCCGGAGATCTTCCGGCCCGGTTTTTTTTGCCAGACGCTTGGCGATGAACCCGGAGGACTGAGGGTTCTGGCGCGTCTGAGAAGAGCGTTCCTGTCGCGAAGATTCTCCCACTTCGGCAAAGTTTTCTGCCGATATTCATTCTCGAGACTGCGCGGTCGGCTGGCGCGACGGCCACCTGCGTGCGAGCAATGACTGCACGCAAGGATTCACCGTGCTTTGGAAGACGGGCCACGGATGCCACGACCTCCACTGCCAATCCAGTGCTGGCACAAGCTGCGGCGTCAACCGCGATTGCGGGCGTATGGCCGCGCGCTGTCGGGGTGGATCGTCTGTGCCGTGTTGCTGCTCGGCGGCTGCGGGCCCGCACGCGAGTACTACTTCTTCGAAGGTCACGAGCTGGACCACTACCGTGACGTGGCGACGTCGATCGACTATCCCGACGTGAGCAATGCCCAGGCGCCCGATGAGATCAGCGGAATGGCACCGCGGACGCTGGCGACCCACGGCCCCACGGAATACTGGGACCTGACACTGGAAGAAGCCGTCCGCATGGCCTTGGTCAACAGCAAGGTGATGCACGACCTGGGTGGCCGGGTGATCACCGCGCCGCAGCTCGTTGCGACCTACTTCGACCCGGCAATCCAGGAATCCGATCCGCAGTTGGGCGTCGAGGCGGCCCTCAGCCGGTTCGATGCTCAGCTCGCCACGCAGGTGTTCTGGGAGAAAAACGATCGCGTGATCAACAACGCCATCATCGGGGGTGGCGTGCGCGAATTGCAGCAAGACATCGGCCAGTTTCGCAGCGAATTGAGCAAGCGTGCGGCGACCGGCACCCTGTTCGCCGTGCGGCACAACGTCGATTACGACGCGAACAACCGCCCGTTCAATCTGTTTCCCAGCGCCTGGGACGTGAATTTCGAGGTCGCCGTGCAGCATCCGCTGTTGCGAGGCGGGGGGATCGACTTCAATCGTATCGCGGGCCCCGACGCACAACCGGGATTCGTGTTCCGCAACGGCGTGTTGCTGGCGCGGGTCGATAACGACATTTCGCTGGCCCAGTTCGAAGCCGGCGTGCGCGACCTGGTGAGCAACGTCGAAAATGCGTATTGGGACCTCTATTTCGCCTATCGGCTGCTCGATGCGCGCGTCAAGGCGCGCGACAGTGCGCTGGCTACCTGGCGTCGGGTCGAGGAGCTGTATCGTTCCGGCGCCGCGGGCGGTTCGGCATCGGACGAGGCGCAGGCCGGCGCGCGGTATTTCGTCCTCTGGTCGGCCGTGCAGGACGCCCTCAGCGGCCGCGCCGCGGGCAGCACGCAGCCGCTGCCCGGGGCACGCAGCGGCGCCTTTACCGGCGCGGGCGGGCTCTATGCCCGCGAGTCGAATCTGCGGTTCCTCATGGGAGTGTCGCTCAACGACGGGCGTTTGATCCGCCCGGCGAACGAGCCGACGATTGCCCGTGTGGCTTATGACTGGAACGAAGTTGCCGGCGAGGCACTGGTCCGGCGCGTCGAGCTAAGGCAACAGAAGTGGCGCATCAAGCGGCGCGAGCTCGAGTTGGTCGCCTCGCGCAACTTCCTCTTGCCGCAGTTGGACCTGCTCGGGCAGTACCGCTGGCGCGGCTTCGGCGATCAGCTCATCAACCAGGGCGACAGCATCGATCGCTTCGACAACGCCTGGCAAAACCTTACCAGCGGCGATTTCCAGGAATGGCAGACCGGCATTCAGCTCAGCATGCCGCTCGGCTTCCGCGAAGGTTACACGGCCGTCCGCAACGCGCAGCTCGCATTGGCCCGCGAACGGGCAGTGCTGGCCGACCAGGAACGCCTCGTCGTGCACGATTTGGGCGCGGCACTGCGCGAGCTGGACCGGGCCTATGCCGTGAGCCAGGCCAACTTCAACGCCCGGCTGAAGGCCGTGCAGCGCGCCTCCGCGGTGCGCGAGCAATACGAGGCCGGCATCGGCAACATCACGCTCGACGTCTTGCTCGACGCCGAAAGCGATCAATCCGAGGCCGAAATCTCCTATTTCCGCTCGCTGGTCGAATACAACCTGGCTATCAAGGCAATGCATTTCGAGTCGGGCGCCCTGCTCGACTATTGCCAGGTGCACCTGGCCGAGGGCGGCTGGCCCATGAAGGCCTATCAAGATGCCCGCGACGAAGCCCGGCGCCGTTCGGCCGCTTGGCGATTGAATTACGGCTACGACGTGCCGGGTCCGGTGACGCCGGGCGCCGCGCAGCAGCACGCTCCGTCTCCGGCAAAGCCGGCCGACAAGGGCGTGGAGCGACTGCCCGCTCCGGCCCCGGGACAGCTGCCCGAACCGCTGCCGACCGCCGCACCGAGGCAACCGGTCGTGGAACCCGTATTCGAGAACCCGCTCGATGACCCGCGCCACCAACCCCTTCAGGGGCCGCTGGTGGGCGGAGGTTCGGCCGTACCTTCACCGCGGCCCGCGGCCGGCATCGTCCAGGCCGTGCCGGATGCCCCGCTCGCCCCGCGGCGCGCGCCGCTGCGCGATCAGGCCGTACAGCCGGCCGCGTTCTTGGCGCCCAACGCCGGCAAGCACCAATCCTTGCCGGGACCGCACAGCGCAACGCACACGACGAGCCCTTAGACGCCGCGTTCGGCAAGTTTTTCGGATACGGTTCGTGCGTGCTTTAGGGCAACCACGACCAGGCTTCGACCATCAGGAACCGGCGCAAGTGGCGCCACAGCGCTTCCCATAGCCGGGTGTCCTGTTGAATCGTGATCCGCGCGTATCCGGTCATGTCGGGCTTCAATTCCGGCTGATTCGCGTCGGGCACGGCATAGACGCGGATGTAATGGACGCCTTCCTGGTGCAAGGTGGCTTCGGCCAGGTTTTCGCGGTCGGATCGATAGCGGTCTTGCATTACCTCGGCCCCATCGAGGGCGCGATCGCCGAGGCGTTCGACGGTCGCCAGGAGTTCGTCGCCGTCGAGCCCCGTGACGTGCAACCGGGCCTTCATGCCCGGCGTGACCTGTGGCGCAGCGTCTTCGCCGCAGGCGATCTCGACGCGCAGCTCGGATGAGTCCTGGATCAGGGCAATCAGGTCGCCTGGTTCGACGTGCTGGCCGCGGCGTTCCTTGACGTTGCCCGTGACGACGTGGCCGGCGATGGGCGTGATGATCTTCGTCAGCGCGAGCTGTTCCCGGTGATGGGCCAGCAACGCTTCGAGCTTCTTGACCTGGGCTTCTGCCGCGAGGATTTCCTCCTGGCGTGGGCCGACCTTCAAGCCGTTCAACTCGGCCTGGGCCGAGGCGAGCATCTTGATCGCCTGGTCGTGCTGATAGCGGGTGTTCTCGCGTTGTTGTTCGGTGATGGTTTGGGCGGACAGCTTTTCCAGCCGGTCGAGTTCGCTCTGGTAGTAATCGACGCTCGATTGGGCCAGGGCGACCTTGTGCTCGGCAATTTCGATCGGCTCGGGCCGAGTCCCGGCATGCAAGAGTGCCAGGTCGGCGCGAGCCTTGTCCAACTCGGCCTCGGTCATGGCGACGTTGGATTTTTCCTGCCGGCCCATGAGCGTGGCGATCGTGTCGCCGGCGGCCACGGTCTGGCCGTCTTCGACGAGGATTTCGGCAATCTCGCCGGCCAACGGCGCGCGGATGCCGCACTCGCTCTTGGGCACCAGGCGAAACTCGCCGCCGACTTCGATCGGGTAGGGAATAAATCCGCAGGCGACGATTCCCGCCAGCAGCCCTAGGCGAATCGGCCAGCGGATCCACCACGGTCCGCCGCCTCGCAGCACGCGCAAGAACCAGTCGAGCATGGGAATTTTCTCCAGCGAATCCAGGTACCAAACCGCCAGGGCGACCAGGCCGACGGCGGCACCGACGCCGCCGTAAGTCGAAGTGATCAGCAAACCGCCGCCGCCGATCACCACCGCCATCAGCAGCGCCGTACAGGCATACGAAATGACGCCGTAAACGCGAAACCACAGGCGCTCGAGTTCGGACAACGCCTCGGGTGCGGGGCTCCAAGTCAACCAAGCGCGCGTCTCATCGCGCGCTCGGCGATAGAGGTCCGGCACTTCAAACGCATAACCCACCAGCAGGCTGCCCTCGAGCGGCAGAAAAATGTTCAGCCGCAGGAACAACCCGACCAGCGACGGCACGATCAGCACCGCCAGGGCGTCGTTGAGCAGCGTGTCTGGCGAAGTCAGCTTCCAGCCCAGCAGCACGAGGGCCGCCATCGCCGTGCGCGACCAGACGCGCAAACTCAGCATGGTCCACTGCGCCGGTTCGTTCATCCAGACGATCGAATCGCCGATGTCGCAGGCAAAATAAGGCAGCAGCCGCTCGTGCAGGTGCAGGCCAAAGCCGCGGATGCGGCCGCCGCAAACGCGGCAGGCAATGCCCGTCAGGAGCGCGTTGGGCAGGCTGATCAACACCAGGACCAGCGCCAGCAGCACGGCCAGGAACCCGGCCACGCCCCAGCGTTGCTGCAGGCCTTGCAATTGATTGGTGATCGCGCCGCACTCGTGAAAAAACTCGACCGCAGCCACGAACGCCAGCACCAGGATCGGCACGATCCAGATGCGGTGAATCAGCCACCCGGCGCACATCGCCAGCAGGTCGAAGAGTAAATTGAGCAAATTGCCCGCGGTCGCAGCCGGCGCGACGGCGACCGCCGTGCTGCCCGGCGATCGCGGCACCGACGAGGTGCCCATCTCCAAGGGACCTGCCCCCTTCGTCGTGACCACCGCCGCCGGGCGGCCACCGGTCTGCAGCAGCCCGCGCAGCCGCAGTTGTTCGACGAAATCGTCGAAGTCGCCCGGCCGGAGCCGCGCGCCGAATTGCTGCGAGTATTGTTGGCAGATTGCCCGTGGCGCGTGCTGGCCGTCGAGTTGGGCGAGCAACCAGCGCTCGGCAAACCGGATGGCGAAGCAATCACCGTTGGTGGGATCGCGCACGACGAACTCGTCCGGGGCGGTGCGGACCACGTCGAGATCGGTGCGAACTTGCGGATAGCGAGGCACGCGCGGAGGCCGGGGAAGGGCGCGGCGATTGGACCTTCAGTCCCCGGACAATCGCCCGCCAGGCGCAGAGGAAACGAGCAGATCGGCCGACTCCCCAGCCGAAACAGATCGCCAAAACGACAGGTTTTGCCGACCCCTTCATCCTACTTGCCGGGAGCAACCCGACCAAGCGACCGCGATTCGCGACCGGGTCCGGTCGTGACGGTCAGCGCGATGTTGACGCCGTGCGGTGCAGCTCTCGCCGGAATTGCGCCCCAGGCAGAGCGCTATTGCGCCGACGACTTCGAGCCGTCGGGCGAGCCGGAGATGGGCACCCCATCGGGCAAGGGGCGTCCGGCCACAAGATAGCCGGCCAGGTGCAACTGTTCCTTGAGCGCGCGGAACTCGGCAAAGCTGTCCGGGTAGGTCCAAAGCGTGATGGTCGTCTTCTTGGGATCGTATTGACCCAAGGCTGCGCGGAACTCGGAGCCGCTGGCCAGCGCCTCGTCGAGGGTTTCGCCGAGCTGACCGCTGGTGGGGATCAGCGTCCATTCGTCGAGTTGGACCACGCTGCCGCCCGTGGCCACCGCGCCGCCAGGCATGGCCCGGGGCTGCAGGTCGCGCCGGACAATCGTGTAGCGCAGCCGAAAGCCGCCGAGCGGGCCCAGCACCTCGGTCACCGAGTCGCGATCGCGCAGCTTCCAAACCTGTTCGCGCGCGTCTTCTTTGAGCCGCTCGACCAGCCGATCGAGCGGAATCGCGATGATCCGGTTGGCTTTGAGCTGAAAGTGTCCTTCGGTGCCTTCCACCACCTTGCTGATGGGCGTGGGATAGCACACGATCTTGACGGTCTGGCGAGTGACCTGTTGCGACTGGCTCAGCTCGGCCTCGACCTGCTGGATCTGCTGTTCGAGCGAGGCGAGTGCCCGTTGGCCGTCGAACGACTGACGCGTTTCGGCATCGAGCTGGGCGCGACGGGCGTCGAGATCGCGCCGCTTGAGGGCGGCAACCTGTGCCAAGCGATCGCGCTCCTGCCCGCGGGCGACGATCGAGACCCGTAGCCGATCGACTTCGCCTGCCTGACGCAAGGCGTCGGCCGTGAGCGCGGAGATTTTGAGCTTCAGCTCTTCAACGTCGGCCGGCAGGGCAGGGGGATCGCCGTCGACGGCGGCACCTTGCTTGATGCGCATGCCGACGACCAACACGAGAATGATCAGGATCGCGACCATGTTCGTCACGACGTCGGTGAACGAGTCGCTGCCGAACGATTCGATTTCGCCGTGTTGACGCTTGGACATGGTGTTTGCTGGCCCGGAGTCGGGCGCGCGATTGGGGTGAGCTAACGCCGCTTGCGCGCCGCCGGTTGCGGTTGCGCCGTTTTCACACGGTCGGCCTCGGGAGTGTTTTCGACGGTCAGGCCGCTGTCGGCCAAGAGCACGCGCATATCGGCCGCGCGCCAAACGCCGTCGGACGCGGTGTGCATTTCCAGAATCGGTTTCCAATACATGCCATTGCCGGCGATCCCCCATCCCTCGATGTGGTCCCAAACGGCCGAGACGAAATCGTCGATCGAGTCCTCTGTTTGCGGACCGAATTTGATGACGCGCGGCGGCTTGCCCGCTTCATCCGACGGAATGCGGATTTCGTTTGCCGAGCATTCGACGCGGATCGGTCGGCTGACGGCAATCTGCTTGCGGCCCGAGTTGGGCAATGCCCAATCGCGCCCCCGGGCCTCGGCCAGGCTCGACGAGACCGTGGCCGACGTGTCGGACGGGCCGCCGGCGGCGTCGGCGGCTCCACTCGAACTTCCTGCGGACCCGCTCGTCGAATTCCCGCCGGCTTGTCCACCAGATTGTCCGCCTGCCTGTCCGCCGGCTTGACCGCCTGCGGCGCCGTTTCCGCCGGCGCCGGCCATGCCGCCAAAGCTCGGACGCGAACTGCCCGCCGCCAAAGTGCCGCCCGGCACGCCACCACCTGTGGCGGTGCCGCCCGGGCTGCCGCTGCGATCGCCACCGCGACCCGTGCCGTGGCTTCCGGCCGAGCCCGTCGCGCCGCTGGCTCCGCGTTCGCTGCCGGACCCGGTTCCGCCTGCGCCCGATCCGCCGCCACCGCCGGCCAGCAGTTGATCGCCGTCGCCGGTGCCACCGTGACCGCCGCCTCCGGAGCTATTCGAGTCGTCGCCGGATAGATCGCCGCCGGGGATTCCTCCGCGCGTGCCGGCATTCCGTGGGCCGCGATTCGACCCGCCGCCGGAACCAGTGCCAGCCGATTCGAAATCGTTGAAGTCGTTGCGCGCGACGCCATAAGCTTGCGGCGCCATGCGCGCCAACTCAGCTTGCCGCTCGCGCGCCACCTCGACCGCATCGCGCTCGGCCTGCGCCAATTGCGGGTCGGCATCGGGAAACGACAACGGCCAGTCGCGTTCGATCAGCTCGTAGCCAAACTCGCTGCCCCAGCTCTTGAGCGCTGTCCGCGCCGCATAGTACGCCCCGATGCCTTCGGGCCGGACCAGCAGCAAGGGGTACGGCTCGCCGACCTGCGTGCCGGGCGCCGCGCGATAGCTCAGGTACTCGTGGGCTGCGCGAATGGCCGACGCCAGCGCGTTACCCGGCCCAATCGGACCGCTGAAATCGTCGGCCGACAGTTCGATCCCCTCGGGCTGCAGCACGATCGAGTCGGGGCGGCACTCGATGTAGATCGGCCGTCGATAGGTCTGGTTGGGACCCTCGTAGGGCACGATGGAAAAATCGCGCTCCACCTGGGCCGCGGCTTGTCGTGCGCCGGCCAACGCTTCGCGCAATTCCGCCAGACGCTGCTCGAGCTGTTGACGCTGCGCGGCAGTCTGAGCTTGGGCGGCGGCATCGGCGGCCCGAGCGTTGTGCAACTGGGCCAGCGCGGCCTCGATTTCGACGATTTCCTCGCGGAGCTGCCGGAAGTGGTCCTCGATGTGGGCCAACTGTTGCCGTGTCAAGGCGAGCGTCGATTCGACGTCCTCGCGCTCGCGGCGCACATGGGCCAATTGCGCCTGCATGGCCTTGCGGGCCTGCTCGATCATCGGCTGCACGACCTCGGCCCGGTGCTGGCGTGCCTCGCGGGCAACAAAGAACAGCAACAAGATCAGCGATCCCATCGTGCAGAGCAGCACAGACAGAAAAGGGAACAGCGAGGGGGACAACCCCTGGCGCACGCGACTCATGGCTTCTCCCCATCTTGGGACAGAGAAGCGCGCCGGCGCCCGTCATGAATGCACTCGCCCGTGCTGAACTGCGGTTGCAGTCGCACTACCCGGAGTGCTGCCATGAGGGGAGTACACAACACTGGAAATCCTTTTCCAGTAAAGATTTGTAACACATTCGCCGTACGCGATGCAGGCGCGCAGCGAGGCTGTACCAAAACGACATCTCCATCGTCATGCCAGGGGCGGGGGTTTTAGCCGTTTTGCGGAAAAGCCAACGTAATGGGGAATGGCAACGCAAAACCCCCAAGCAACCCAAGGGTTCAATCCGGATCCAAAAAATTGTTAGCCTGCGATGAAACTTATCGGGGGGCCTATGAGTAGAAACCAGTAAGACGGCTGGCTGCGTCCGACTGCCCCACATTGGACAGCAGCCGCCATCGGCCCCGAAAAGACGGAGACACGGGGCGGGCGGCGGGGCTCAAGAGCACCCCCCACGGCTCTTATGTTTGCCCCTTCAGTCGCCCGCCTCGTGTCCCGTCATTTTCATTCTCAGGGGCAGGTTTTTCTGATCGCCCCGTAGCCGCGGCGGCACCTTCTTTCGTTGCGACTTCCTGGATGTTCGCGGCTGCGCGCTAACCGTTGCCGAACGAATCGGCAAAGTTTGCCAAAGGCCTCGTTGCAGATGGCCGATATCTGGGGGCATCGCATCCCGCAGATGAAGGATGCGATCGACACTCGAACAGGTCTCGCGCGGGCTCGGTTTGGAGAGACATCGCCAGCTAGATGGTGCGTGTCCCAGGAGGGCAACAGTCCGGTGAGGCCTTTTTGCGGGTCTCCCGGACTGTTTCTTTTTTTCCCACGCACGGCGTGGCGCGGTGTCGTGCAATCGCGCTTTCGAAAAGGGCGGCCCGCGGTACCGTGCAACCGCGAGCCGCGCGAAGCCGCCTACTCACTGCAACGAGCGAGTCCTGCTCACCAGCCGTAGCCGGGTCGGTAGAACCCACCATAACCGCCATACGCACCGATGCCGCCGTAGGGCCCGTAGTACGCGCGGTAGCGGTACACCGACGGATACGGATACACGTGGCACGGCGGCGGTGGCGGCGGGGGAACGAACGCCGGCGGACCGCAATGACGGTGCCCGTGGCCGCCATAGAACCCGCCTGGGTAGCCGCTCGAGATCGAAAACGACCAGCCTTGGGCCGAGGCTGAGCGGGGCGCGCCGATGGCCAAAACGGCCACCAGCATGCCTGCCAACAGGACCTGCTTTCCACAACGTTTCATAACCAGACTCTCCCACGATTGGCGCCACGGCAGAGGCGAGAGGGGTGTGGGAACGCGCGATGGCGCGTTCCAAAGCGTCCTGGGGCGACCTACTTGCCGGCGCCAAAGTCTTGTGGGCTTCCTCGCCCCAGTGGCTCTGGTAGATACCAGAAGCACGCGCTATGCCGATTGGGCAAACCGCAGAGAACTGCGGAAAATCGGGCCAAATCCTGAGGGCGTGCCCATGCTTGCACGGAACCCGGCGCGCGCGGGGGCGCTGCAAGCTCGCGACACAATCATCCAAAGGATGACAGCGCAGCAGCGCATGCCGGCCCGACGGAGGCCTACCTGGTGGAGCGCAAATTCCGCAGAATTGCTACGTGCGGCGAGCGAAAGCCAACGGCGCACTGGACGACGCACGGACAAGCTGGCGCCGCCGAGGCCGCCCGCGGCGCTACGGACGAAACGTGGCAAAGCAGTGCGGCGTTTCCCAGAGATGGGCTTCAACGATTGGAAACCCCTGGCTGGCCGTGTACTCGAAGATCAGCCGGGCGATGTTTTCCGCCGTGGGATTGACGTCGAGCAAGTACATCGGCTCGCCCTGCGCGTGGAGGATCGGCACCATCGGATCTTGGCGGTGCAACAGCATCCGGTGGTCGAGCTGCTCGTCGATCCATCGGCTCACGACGCGCTTGATGTCGCTGAAGTCGAGCACCATGCCGCGATCGTCGAGGGTCGGCGCCTCGATCACGATCACGGCGCGGCCGTTGTGTCCGTGGAGGTGGCGGCACTTGCCGTCGTAATTCAGCAAGCGATGGCCGTAGCAGAAATCGATTTCGCGAGTGACGCGGAACATCTCGGGGGAATCTCCTCAGCGGGGATCGGTCGCGCGATCTACCGCCTGGGCATAAGTCGTCGGGTCGGCAAGCCCCGCGTCGCGAAACGCCGCCTGGCGTTCCGCGCACTTGTTGCAGCGGCCGCAGTGCTCGCCGCGTTGGGGATCGATGCACGAGAAAGTCAGCTCGAGTGGCAGTTCACGGCCGAGCTGCATGACGGCGGTCTTCTCCAGCGTGGCGAACGGGCGCACCACCCGCACGCTGCCGCCAGTGGCACGATTCAACGCGCCGGCAAACTGGGCGAAGAATTCGGTCGTTGCGTCGGCAAACGGGTTCGACTTCAACGGCGCAAGGGCCAGTTCAGGCACGCCGTGCAAATGGCACCACAGCAGGGGCTTGATCAGCAGCAGGGCGTTGCGGCCGGGAAGATAGACGGCCTCGTCCGGCGTATCGTGACGGGGAACGCCTTGGCCGGTGATGCTCCAGTGATTGCCGTAGACGTCCTGCAACGGTTGGTCCAAGACCACCAGCGGGCCCAAGCGCGGGGATTCGAGGACCGCCAGCAGCCGGGCGATGGCGTCGAGTTCCTGGGGTTCCCAGTGCAGGTGGCTACGCACGTAGAGCGGCCGCACGCGATGCCCTTGGGCCAGCAGATGCCCCAGGAGGATTCCGCTGTCGAGGCCGCCGCTCAGCAGCAATGCGGTGGTCGCGTTGTCACTGGCAGCGGTCATAGACGGTCGCAAGGGAGGTGTTCCAATCAACGGCTGGGCATTGTAGGGCGACAGCGTGCCCCGGCCAGCACGTCACACGAGCTAACCCTAATCGCGCGGTGGCGTTGTTGAAAGCAGGGGGCTACTAGCGGCTCGGCGGGACAGGCCAGATAGGCCTTGTGTTTGCTTGGCCGGCGACACTAGACTTCGCCCCGCGCGCCGGCCCCGTTCGGGGCTGCGCACGAGCAGATGACGTTCTCGTCCGGCGACCTCGTCCTATCTCCGGCCCCGGGCGAAAACGCGTAGGCTGTCCGGCTGCCGCGCCTGCAGATCGCAGTCGCGGCCGTCGAGCACGACCGCAGCCGCGAACCCCGGGCACGAATGTCGGCAAAAGCCGCACAATCTGCACGGCCGAGGCGACGGGGCGGGCTGAGTTTTCCTTGAATCCACTTGGGGTCCACTTAGAATGGACATGTGGCCCCATCTCCGTATTTGCCTAACCCTTAAGGTGGCTTATGCGAGTTACGTTGGTGGCGGCCCTGATGGCAATCGTGGTGGTTTGGGGAGCGCTGGGCGGCGGAAACGCAGGGCCCACTGCGCTGGCTCAAGCACCCAGCGGTGGCAGCGACGAGACGGTCAAGACGGTGCCGCTCGCCGCGCTGACCCCGCCGGCGACGCCGCTCGGGCGACCGGTTGGGCCCGCCAGCCCCGCGATGCCTCCGACACCGAGCGCCCAGGGAAGCAGTGCTCAAGCAAGTGCCGCCACGGCCGGCGGGATAACGACGTTGGCCACGAGCCTGGCGGACGGTCGCCAGGTGCTGACGGTCATCGACGGCCAGACGCGCGCGATCGCCGTCTACCATGTCGATCTGGCCAGTGGCTCAATCACGCTGAAAGGCGTGCGGCAAATCTCCTGGGATCTGCAACTCACTGACTTTAACAGCGGACATCCCCTGCCGGGCGAAGTCCGTGCCATGTTTCCACCTCGCTGACGGCCGCGTCTCGCTTTTCGCGCGACCGCCGCGGCGGCAAGCGCGAACCAGAGAACGTGAAAGGCCCCGCATGGCCCCGAAGCTGTTGACGCTGGAAGAGGCCGCCCTGCGGCTGAACATCTCGCCGGCCGATTTGAACAGCCTGCGCGAGCGGCACAAGCTTTACGCCTACCGCGACGGTGCCTCGTGGAAGTTCAAGGAAGACGAGATCGAGCGCTATCTGCGCGACCAGGAAGACGAGGCCCCGGCCTCGGCCGATTCGGGCGATCTGCTCGATTTGCCTCTGGAGCTCGATGCTCCCAGCGGCGAGATCGCCGTCACCTCGATGGACGAAGGCGAAGACCTCGTGCTCGCCAGCGAGCTGGAGTTAGGTGAATCCGACCCGAACACTTCGAGCACGATCATCGGCCGCGCGGGCGCCCAACAGCGGCCCGAGGAAAGCGACATTCGTATTTCGGTGGCCGAGGAGCTGGGCAGCGACGTCAAGCTGGTGCCCGATGTCGACGACGCCGGCAACAGCGGCGTGCGCGTCGTGCCTGCTGCCGGTAACAAGGCGGGCCGCAGCGACAGCAAATTGCAGCTTGGCGAAGAATCCGGCCTGAGCCTGCCGGCCGCGCCGACGGCCAAGACGAAACCGCCCAAGGCCAACAAGCCGACGGCCAAGGACGAAGAAGCAGACGTGAGTTACGCGTTGCTCGACGACAAGAAGTCGGCGGCCGGCCGCGGCGGCTCGGACGTGCGGTTGGCCGATTCGTCGGCGGACCACGTGCTGCAGGGCCCGGACAGCGACGTCACCAAGGTCAGCGTGGCCGACAGCGGCATTTCCCTGGCCGATCCGGCCGACAGTGGCCTGTCGCTCGAGGAGTCACTCGACCTCGGCGGCGGCGGCCCCGAGCTCGAACTGGGCGGCGACAACGATAGCGACTTCGAACTATTGCACGATTCGTCGAGCGAAACCGACGCCGTCAAGTCGCTGCAGAGCGACGACGAGTTCCTGCTGACGCCAATGGGCGACCTGGGATCGGACGACTCCGAGGGGAGCGGTTCGCAGGTCATCGCGCTCGATTCGGCGGAAGATTTCGGCGATTCGGCGGCCATGCTCGGCGAATCGCCGGCCGGCGTCGTGGCGGCGGTCGACGACGTCGACCTGTCGAGCGACTTCAGCAGTTCGACGATGGGGATGACGCCGGGCGGCGCCGCCGTCGTCATGCCCATGCGCGTCGGCGACGTCGTGAACTTCTCGCTGCTGAACGTGATCACGCTGGGCTTTTGTGCCCTGTTTGTGCTGCTCGGCGGCATGATGGCCTTTGACCTGATGCGCAACATGTGGGGCTGGAACCAGGCCTATTCGGTCAACAGCGGTCTGATGGACTTTATCTGCGGGCTCGTAGGAATCTGATTGCCGGACGCGACGGTCCGGACCTTGGGCGAAAGGAGTCGCTCGTCATGTCCCGTCTTACAATCTTGGCGACGCTGGCGGCCATATCCCTGGCGGCTGGCTGCCAATGGGTACCCAAGTCGCAATTGGCCGCTTCCGAGAACGGCAATCGCGATCTGGTGGAAAAGACCCGGGCGCAGGCTGCCGAAATCGAACATCTCAAGGCAGATCGCCGCCAGCTCGAAGACCGACTGGCGACGGCCGAAACCGACCTGGCCGCGATTGCCGGCCGCGCAGGACTCGACCGCAAGACGCTGGCCGGATTGCGCAGCGGCGCCGGCCTGGTGCCCGCGGGCGTGGGGCGCGATCTGGCCGAGCTCGCTGCCCGGTACCCGGCGCTCAATTTCGACCCAGCAACCGGGGTGAGCAAACTCGACATCGACGTGTTGTTCGATACGGCCGAAAGCCAGCTCAAGCCCGAGGCGCTGCGGCTGCTCGACGATTTTGCCGACGTGATGTCCTCGCCCGAGGCCAGCCGTCTGCGATTGATGGTGGTCGGTCATACCGACGATCGTCTGGTCGGCAAGAAGGAGACGCGTGAGCGCTATCGCGACAACTGGCACCTGAGCACCGCGCGGGCCCTGGCGGTGAGCGAATATCTGCGGCACCGGGGCATCTCCCCCGATCGCTTGGGAGTCGCCGGTTTTGCCGATCAGCAGCCGATTGCCAGCAGCGGGGAAGAAGCAGGGCGCGAACGCAATCGCCGGGTGGAGATTTTCGTGATGGCCCCTGAAACCCCCGTCGTGGGGTGGGTCGACACGATGGCGCCCCTCTATCGTTAATCTTCCGCGCAAGGCGCGCCGTGGTAACCCGCGTGCTCGATGCGGGGAAACGCCTTGCGGCGAATTGACGCGGCGGCTGCAAGCGGCCGCTGTACACTGCCGTCTGAGGCCTTCTATAATCGTCTGATGAGCGAGGGGGCTCATCCAGACACGTGTGACCGGTCCATTTTGTCCCGCCTCGGACACGGCACAGCGACTTTGCCTTCTCAAGGCGCCCAACTGCATGTCGCGTTATCGTTTGCGCTCGCCCGAACAACCCTGGCCCGTGCGCGTGCTGTTGGGGGCTTACGAGTTCTGTGCATCGCTCAAGTTGGCGGTCATTTTGATCTTTCTGGCCGCGGCCATCCTGGGTTGGGGAACCTTTGTCGAGTCGCGCTACGGCACCCCGGCCGTGCAATTTGCCGTCTACGGCACCTGGTGGTTCACGCTGATCAACACGGCCTTGGCCGTGAATATCTTTTGCGCTGCCGCGATTCGTTATCCGTGGAAGCGGCACCAGACCGGGTTCGTGATTACCCACATCGGTTTGCTGGTCCTGCTGTTCGGCTGCCTGTTAAGCCGCAACGGGGGCATCGATGCCCAGATGCCCTTGTTCGAAGGCCGTAGCGGGGCGATCGCCTACGAAGACACGTCGCATTTCGAGCTTCGCATCGCTCCGGCAGCCGGTTCGGCCGAGTCGAAAGTCGACGTCGTTCCGTTCACCTGCGGGCCGGTGAATTGGCCCGATCTGGCCCAGATGCCGTGGTACTGGCGGCTGGCCAAGCGCGACCAAGGCGTCGTTTACGATCGCGACGGCGTGCGGTTGGAAGTGCTCGACTTTTACAGCCGCGCCGAGCAGACCGATGCGCCGTACGTACAGTTGGCCATGACTTCGCCGGGTCAGCCCCGGATGGACGAAGAGACGGGCCGTCCGCTGCCGGCCGAGATGAAATGGCAAAAGGGCGCCGTGACGCTGCGCATCCAGCGCTCGACCAACCCGCAATGGCCCTTCGGAATTGGCGACGGCCAAATGGCCGGCGGCGGCCAGATTACTTTCGCCATGACGAACGACGCGGGCGAGACCGAGGCGTTTACCCAATTGCGGCCGACGGCGCCGATCGGTCGGCAAGGTCAGGCCGTCGTCTGGGCCGGGGGCCGGGCGCACGTCGTCGCGGTCGACGAGCGCGCCGGTAAGGGACGCTTTGATCTGCCCGACACCGGATTGCAACTCGAGGTATTGAACGTCTACCGGCAGGCGCAGCCCGCGGCCGACTCGAAGCCCGGTCAGATCACGCTCGCCGAAGGTGCCGCGGCCGAGGCGCCAGGTGCCGAGAATCCGGCGATCGAACTGGCCGTCTATCGGGGCGAAGAGCCCGCCGGGCGGCTGGTGCTGTTCGCCGATTTGCCATACTTGAACGCGCAGGACTACGCGCACGGTGTATTCGGCGCGTATTGGTTCGATCACGGCGAGATGGATGTGCAGCAGCGTATGAGCGGCCAGCGCGGCTCGCGCATCGACATCCTGCAGGGCGCCGACCACAAGCTCTACTACCGCTACTGGAACCGCAAGGAAGTTGTCGCCGCCGGTCCGCTGCCGGGCGATGGGACGCCGGTCGATGCCTTCAAGATGCCGATTGCCCAGTTGCAGATGAAGGTCGAAGAGCACGTCGCGCTCGATGCGCCCGGCAAGTACGTGCGGGCACTGCCATTCGACAAGAAGGAGCACCCGTCGACGTCGACGCGCGCGGCGCGCGTGCGTCTGACGGTCGACGAGGCTGCGCGCGAGTTTTGGATCGTCAGCAAACCCGTCGGGCTGCTCGCGGGCCGGCGCGGCTCGGACGAAGAGGAAACCGTCGCCAGCGCCAAGCGTTCGGTCACGCTGGCCATGCCGCTCGATACGATCGACGTCGGCTTTCAGGTCAAGCTGCTCGACTTCGAGCGGAAGCTCGACCCGGGCACCAGTCAGCCGTCGCACTACTCGAGCGTGGTGCAGTTTTGCGACCGGCAAGACGAGACCAAGCTGCTCCGCTCCGGCGACACGTTGATCACGATGAACGCCCCGGTCGACTTCACCGATCCGAAAACCCGGCGCTCGTACCGGCTGTTCCAGGAAAGTTTCAACGGGCCGTATTTGCCCGGCGATCCGATCTTCAACTTGCTGTACGACCCGGCCCAACCGCGGCAGCAATTGTTCGCTTCGGTATTGACGGTGAATTACGACCCGGGCCGCGGCACGAAGTACGCAGGGGGGCTGTTGATCGTCGTCGGTATCGTCACGATGTTCTATATGAAGGCCTACTTCCTCACCGGCGGTCCGCGGCCAGCGCCCGCCACGTCGCGTAAGCGCCCGGCCGAAGCGGTCGAGCCGGAGGCCAAACCGGTCGCCGCCGGCACCATTTGATGATCGAGCGGTGCCGCCGGCGTCCCGACGGCCAGCGCGGGGCGCAATAACTAGGAGCTGGCCAGCGTCGCTTCGCACGAAGCCGCTTCGCGAAACACTTTTTCGAATAGCAGACGGGAGCCGAATCGATGAACGCGATTCGCAGGATCGTATGCCGTGTTCAGACCGTCCTCGCGGCTTGGGCCGTGCTGTCCATGGTGGCTGCGACCGGCGCAGCCGCCGAGGAGCCGGCGCGGCTCGACCTTTCGGCCTGGCAAACGCTGCCGGTGTTCTACGTCGAGGACGGCGCGGCCAGTGGGCGGATCATGCCGCTGGACACGCTGGCACGTGAGCTGGCCGAGACGATCTGCCACAAACAGTCGCCCACGCTGGGCCTCGTCGACGCGGTACCGGCCGACGAATTGGCGCTGCCCAAGTACGACGCGGCCCGCGGATTGTTCGTCGACGGCAAGCCGCGCCGTTTTTCCGCGGCCGAGCTGCTGTTGAGTTGGCTCACGCAGCCCGAGAGTTGGGAAGACGTGCCGCTGCTGATGGCCAAGCACGTCGAGCTGCGCGAGCTTTTGGGGCTGCCGCTGGCCGACCCCAAGACGAAGGTCAAGTTTCAGTACGCGTCGCCGCGCCAAGTAGCGCAGGCCACGGCGTTCTGGGACAAGGTCGCGCAACTCGTCGAGCGCCAGCGTCAAGCGGCAATGGATAACGAACCGTTCAAGCTGACCGGGGTCGATGCCCGCGTCGAAGAGCTGCACAAGGCCTATCGTCAATATCGTCTGTTGACGACGAGCCCCGAGCGTCCGCTGGAGCGGTTGGAGTTTTCGCGGCTACGTATGCGTCGCCTGGTCGAAAGCTGGGGCGAGCTGCGCGGCGACGAGGTCATGAACATCCTGGGCGGCACGCACCAGGGGTTCGGCGATACCAAGGTGCCCGAGCACGTGGCGACGATCGACGCGGCGTTCGAAGAGCTGTTCAAGCTGACACAGCAGGGTGCATTCACCGCGGCCCAGGCCGAGCCAGCAGCCGTGCGGCTGCGCAATGCGGCCGCCGCGATCCTGGAGGTGATCCATCGGCAAGCGGAACTGGTCCGCAGCAAGCCGTCGCCCGATTGGGATCCCGAACAAGTCAAGAAGTTGCAGACGATGTTCGTCACGGCGCAGGCCCGCGCCCAGAAGATGGCCGAGCAGGCCCAACGTGCGCATTTGTCGCTGTACGACGACGGCTGCCCGCTGGGTGTGGTACCGGCGTTGTCGGGCCCGGCGCTCGAGAAAGACCGCGACGCCGCGGACGACGCGCAGCCTTGGATCAACCTGCCGACGCTGCTGGGCGGCACCGACGCGGTGCTGGCCGGGTACCCGAATGCCGAGATCCAATACCCCTCCGGGCAAGTCGCCGCGGTGCGCACGGCCTATGCGCGGCTGGCCGACGCCTATCGCCAATGGCGCACACGTCCGAACGATGTGCATCAGGCGGCCGACCAGTTTTCGTCGGCACTCGCCGATCTGGGCGCGCAGGTGGAGCCCTTGCGGAGGCAGTTGTCGATCGTCGGACGCGACGAAGACCTGTTCGCATACACGGCCTATCCCGCGCCGGGGGCGACCGCGGCCGAAGTCCGCTACAACACGGTGCAGCCCTTCCTGGGCTCGTGGGTCATCGCGCTGCTGAGCGTGGCGTGCTTCGCCCTGTCGTTCGGCGCGTGGCGCAAGCCGCTGTTCTGGTTGGGTACGGTCGTCATGATCGGGGCCCTGGCGTGGACCGCGTACGGTTTCTACCTGCGGATTCTCATTACCGGTTGGGCGCCGGTGACAAACATGTATGAAACGGTCGTCTACGTGCCGTTTGTCGTGGCGGTGCTGGGCCTGTGGTTTGCGTTTGTGCCGGCCACTTGGGAAGGCCTCAAGAACGCCTGGCGCGGTTGCGCCATTCCCGGCACCTGGGAGGCCACACCCCTGGAACGCGAGCAGACACGCCTCGCCGGGACGGGCTTCTGGCAAATGTGCAACGTCCTGTGCATCCTGCCGCGCGTCGCGTTGATGGCCGTTGTCTTCTGGATTCTAACCCGGGCACCGTATGCGGCCGGCGGACGAACGATTCTCAATTTGTTGCCGAACCGGGCCGTCGGCGAATGGCTGCCGAGCTTCAACGACCTGCTCACCTGGTCGGCCGGGATGTTCGTGCTCGTGCCGACGGTTTGGTTTCTGCCGCGCGCCCTCGTGACGGCCGCCCTGAGCCTGGGGATGGTGCCGTGGACCTTGCGTGGGCATTTCGCGACGGCCTTGGCCGAGATCTATCCACGGCGCATGTTCGTCATGTCGTCGGCGCTGCTGGCCGCCGTGTTGTGGATGGTCGCCTGGTATGCCCCGGTGCTCGATCCGCGGTTCACCCCGCTGCAGCCCGTGTTGCGCGACAACTTCTGGTTGACGATTCACGTGCTGACGATCGTGTCGAGCTATGGCGCGGGCCTGCTGGCGTTCGGCTTGGCGATGGCCGCGATGGGACATTACATGTTCGGCGCCTGGCAACCGGTCAGCGGCAGCTCGCAGTTGCGTCCGCCTCAGGCTGCTGCGGAGTTGGCCGGATACGTCTACAAGGCAATCCAAGTGGCCGTGCTCTTGTTGGCGGCCGGAACCTTGCTCGGCGGTCTCTGGGCCGACGTCTCGTGGGGACGCTTTTGGGGTTGGGATCCGAAGGAAGTCTGGGCCCTGATCTCGCTGCTCACCTACCTGGCCATTCTTCATGGCCGGTTTGCCGGGTGGTTCGGTGCGTTTGGATTGCACCTGGGCGCCGTCCTGGGGGCGACGGTGATTGGCATGTCGTGGTACGGCGTGAATTTTATTCTCGGCGAAGGGCTGCATGCCTACGGCTTTGGCGACGGCGGGCAGTCCTACGTCATCGGTGCGATTTGCGCTGCCTGGCTGTTCTGGGTCGCACCGGCCGCCTTTGTCTACAGCATGCGCACGCAGGAAAAACAGCCGCTCGGAACGGAAGATGGGCTGGGCACGGGCGCGCAAGCTTCAACCGGACTGACCGCCGGATTAAAGAGCTAGCGCCGCGGCGGGACAGCCTGACGCGGGGCGACGCGCGTCGCCGTGCGCTGGGCCTGCCGGCTGGCGTCTTGAATGGCCGCCAAGGTGCGCGACCACGCACTGACCGGCTGCTGCGACGCCGGCGATGCGAGAATCGCGCGGCCCTCGCCGACCAGGATCGTGCCCGGCGGCAGTTCGGGGCAGTCGCCGACGATGGTCAAGCCGTCGGGATGCAAGTGAAAAGCCGTGGCGAGACGTTCGTAGGGAATGGACGCGACGAGCGGACGTCCGGCAGGAAGCGGCAACGCCAATTCGTTGACCGCGGCCATAAAGGTCTCATAAGAGATCTGGCCCGCGTCGCCGTCGATGCGCCCGGTGGCCAGCTGCAAGCGTCCGCGCGCGACCACGAGTTCCTTGAGCGTCAGCCTCGCCCGGCCCGACCACCGCGCCGGGACTGCATCGGCCAGCAAGCGTCCCAGGTCGACGCGTTGGAATTCGCCGCCGTAGACATCGGCGCGCAGACCGTCGGCGGCGAGCGTCAGGGTCGCGTTACCGCGAAAAGTCGCCTCGGGGCCCAGGCGATCGAGCGCCGGGCAAAACGCCGCGGCCAGCCGGCAGGGCAGGGCGGCCGGCGAGCGCAGGTCGATACTCGTTACGGGGGGGGACTGCCTGCGATCGCGCGTGAGCGCGATTTGCAACGGCTCGTCTACTCCGGCGATGCGAATGTCGACCGCCAGGTGTGGCCCCTGGGTGCTGCCCTCGAGCATCGCCACCAGTTCTTCGTAGCGCGCCAGCGGTGCGGGCCCGTCGGTCGCGGCGATGATGTCCTGGAGCACCACGCGCAGTGGGGTTGTGCCGGTGCTCCGTCGCCGCAATGCGAGCTCGACGCGCGTCCAAAGCTCACCGGCGGCCCGGGCATCGACGCGCACGCCGCTGGCCGTAATCACGTTGCGCGTCGTCGCTTGGGCCAGCTCGCAGTGTTCGAGCGCCAGCCAGGGGGCGCCCGTCTCGGGATCATGCAGTACCACCTGCCGGCACGCACAGACGCCGGGCCTCAGGTGCTCGATGCGGCCGATCGACACGGGCAGCCCGAGCGCTTGTTCCCACGCGGCGGCGACCGCGCTGCGGTGGGCCGGCGAGTTGCGCCAGATCGCCCACCCGGTGAATACGATCGTCGGTAGCGCCGCCACGGCGACGAATGTCGCCCGGCACCACAGCCGTCGAGCAGAGAATTCGCGAGGCCACATCCGTGTCGTCTCGTGAATGCGCTGGGGTGGAGGAAACTTGCGGGTGAACTATCCGCGATGCTGCCGGGCCAGGTCCTGAAACAGCGCGTACCGAGCTTGCATCTCCTCGAGGCTGTCGCCGCCGAACTTGTCGATCAGCGCCGCCGCGACCTCGAAGGCCACGACGTTTTCGAGGATCACGCTCGCCGCGGGCACCGCGCAGACGTCGCTACGTTCGTAAGCGGCCGATTCTGGCTGCCTGGTGCGCAGGTTGATCGATTCGAGCGGTTTGCGCAGCGTGCTGATTGGCTTCTTTGCTGCGCGGATCACCAACGGCTGTCCGTTGGTCATGCCCGCTTCGAGCCCGCCGGCATTGTTCGTCGGGCGTTCGTAGCCCAGGTTGGCCGCATCGCTGTGTGCGGCGTCGAACTGGATCGGGTCGTGCACCTGCGAGCCGCGGCGGCGTGCCGCCTCGAAACCGAGCCCGATTTCGACTCCCTTGATGGCTTGCACGGCCATCACGGCCTGGGCCAGCCGTCCGTCGAGCTTGCGATCCCATTGGGCGTGCGTGCCGAGACCAAAGGGCAACCCTTCGACGCGGATTTCCAGCACGCCGCCGAGGGTGTCGCCTTCCTTACCGCAGCGGTCGATCAGCTCTTTGAGTTCGGCGTCTCGCGCGGGGTTGCAGGTATAAAGTTCGCTCGCGTCGCGCCAGGCGAGTTGCTCGTCGAGCGTACCAGGGCGTGGATCGATGCGCACGCCACCCAATTCGACGACGTAGCCGAACGCGCGAATGCCAAACACCGCCAGCAGTTGCTGAGCCAGGGCACCGGCCGCTACGCGGACGGTCGTTTCGCGCGCACTGGCTCGTTCGAGTACGCCGCGGATCGAGCCCAGGTACTTGATGGCGCCGGTCAGATCGCCGTGACCGGGGCGCGGCCGTTCGAGGTCGGCCATGCGTTCGAGTTTGTAGTCCTTGTTGACGACCTGCAGCGCGATGGGACTGCCGATCGTGCTGCCTTGCCATACGCCGGTCAGCACATCGACCTGATCGGTTTCGATGCGCTGCCGGCCGCCGCGGCCGTAGCCGCCTTGGCGACGTCGCAACTCGCGGTCGATCGTGGCCGTGTCGATGGTGAGTCCGGCAGGAAAACCGTCGATCAAGGCAAGCAGTGCCTTGCCGTGCGATTCACCTGCCGTCCAATAGCGCAACATACGACGATTCAACCACTTAACTATCGCCCCGCGACGCACCCAAGGCGCGCAAAATCCCCGCAGATTTTCGATTCTAACTGCAGGGGCCGGCCCAAGATAGGGCGATTGTCGACCTGCCCGGGCAGCGGTGCTAGCGGAGCCTGCGATTGGCGACCAGCTCGTTGTCGCGGCCGCGTACGCCGACGGGTCCTAGCAGCTCTTGGCGGGCAAGTTGCGCGGCCAGGTACGCCGCTCCTTGCATGCCCGGATGCCACGAGTCGCCGGGGCGCTCGCTCGGGTCGACGCCCGCGGCCAGGGCCTGCTGCAAGCCGGGCAAGGGATCGAAGTAGCGCAATTTCAAATGCTCGCAGATGGCCAAGGCCTGCTGGCGGTTGGAGACTTCCTGTGCGCTCCAACGATCGAGCGGCTTGAGAATCGGTAGCACCACCACGGAGAAGCTGGCCCCGTCGGCGGCGACGCGCCGGGCCAAGGCGGCCAGCTCGGTCTCGACGCGCGCCGGGCCCAGGGCCTCGCGCCGCTCCAGCCAAAGCTGGACGAACTTGCGCTGCACAAAGGCCGAGTGGCGTAACAGCCAGGGCAAACGCACGCGCCAAGCACCGCCCGGCGAATGAATCGTCAGGTGTCCACGATCGTCGGGATTGAGCACCGGCTGCGAGGAGAAATCGTTGTTGTGCAGCACCAGCACCACGTGATCCGGCGCGACGCGGTAATTGTAGCGTTCGTAATAGGCACGCACCTGGCTCGGATCGAAGCCGTCGACGCCGGCATTCCAGAACTCAAACGGGCCGGCGCCGTAGAGCTGCTTGACGCTTTCGAGCAATTGCCCCCGCGCGGTGGCCGAGTCTCCGACAAACAGCACACGCGTGACGTCGGGTGCCTTGACCAGCGGATAGCCGTTGAGCTGCGTGCCGGTCGGCGTATAGCGCGACCCGTCGAGGCAGGGACGAAACCCCAGCTCGCGGTCGAACGTCAGCGGCAGTTTCTTGTCCGCGGACGTCGAGAGCAGTTCGGCGACCGTCCAAAAACTACGCGCGGGCCGTCGGCGGTAATGCAATTCGACGGCCGCCAGCGCCGTGCCGAGCGTCAGGAGAACGATCGCCCATTTGAAGCACTTCGTGCGCATCGGAAAAGTACGGCGCCGCTAGGCGCCGGCCTGCGAGGAAATCGAGAGCCGTGCAGACGCTCGCGAAGCTCCAACCGGGCAGGGAGAGTATCGCAAGCCGACGGCCGCAGGTAGATCAGCCGTGTGCGGGGGCCCCCGCGCGCAGCTAGCTGGCGGCATTCCCGCACCGCGGCCCTCGACGTGCTACACGAAGCGGAAACCGGTCAGCCGTTCGTATGCCTCGATGTACTTGGCGCGCGTTTGACGGACGACCTCTTCCGGCAGTTCGGGGGGCGGGCTGTTCTTGTCCCAGGTGGTCGTTTCGAGCCAGTCGCGGACGAACTGCTTGTCGAACGAGGGCTGGCTACGGCCAGGTTGGTAGCCGTCGGCCGGCCAGAAACGCGAACTGTCCGGCGTCAGCACCTCGTCGATCAAAATGGGGTGCCCTGCGACCAGGCCCCATTCAAATTTCGTGTCGGCCAAGAGAATGCCGCGGGTCGCGGCGAGTTCGGCGCCTTGGTGATAGACGGCCAGGCTGGCGGTGCGCAATTGCTCGGCCAACTCGCGGCCGATCGACGCGGCCATGTACTCGAAACTCACGTTCTCGTCATGACCGCTGACGGCCTTGGTTGCCGGCGTGAAGATCGGCTCGGGCAGCCGTGAGCTTTCCAGCAGCCCGGCTGGAAGCTGGACTCCGCAGACGCTCTGCGTCGCGCGATATTCCTTCCAGCCCGACCCGGCGAGGTAGCCGCGAACCACGCACTCGAACGGCACGACGTCGGTCTTGCGCACCAGCATCGATCGGCCGGCCAGCGGGCGCAGATCGATGCCCTCGGGCAGGTCATCGGCCGTCGGTTCGGTCGACAGCAGGTGATGTTCGACCGGCACGCGTTCGAACCAGAACCGGCTCAACTGGGTCAAGACGCGTCCCTTGTCCGGGATTCCCGGCGAGAGAATCCAATCGAACGCGCTGATGCGATCGGTGGCCACGATCAGCAGCCGGTCGCCCAGGTCATAAACGTCACGGACCTTGCCTCGCCGGACGGGCAGGCCTGGGAGGTGTGTTTCGACGATTGCCGCGTGATGCATGGAAACGTGCTTCCGGTCGAAAGGCCATCGGGGGCAAAACGGCTTTTCCCCGAAACAGGTGCGAGAAAAGGCGGCAGTATATCACTCCGTCCGCCCGTCGTTCTTGATGCTTTGGTAGCCTTGGTTTAGACTCGCTCGCGTGCTAAGCCCCTGTGCCACTTGCACCTCGGGCGACGTTCGAGAGTGTGGCCTGTCGTTCGGGTCGGGAAGGGAACTCGCTGATGGGCGTAATGCGGTTCCTGGTCTTCCCCCCGGAGAGGCTCACGGAAGCAGCGACCGAACGAGTCTATGTTTCCGGCGCAGACCTGGTCCCCTGGCAAGGCCGGGTGAGCTACGCCGATGGCGTGCTCACGGTCGAGCGATCCATCAGTGAATCGGGGAGCCTGCATGTCCCGTGGAGCGTGTCGGGCTACGGCGAGCTGATCCTCAATACGGCCACGCTGATCGAGCGCGCGCAGCCTTACGTGCTCGAGGTTGAACTGGCGCGCGGCAAGCTCAACCAGGTACGCAATCAACTGGCCGAGTGGCAGGCCATTGGCCTGGCCGTACCGTCGGAATTAAGCGAACGCCTGCATGCCGCGCACGAGCGGTTTGCCACGGCGGTCACGGCTCAAGACGATCCGGCCGCGGGCCATGGTCTGGCCGAACACGCGCTGAGCCTGGCGCTTGAGGCCTCGGACCTGCTGGTCCGGACGTATACCGATCAAGCGCTCGCCGCGCGACGACGTCAGGCCAGCCGACTGCCGGCCGCGTTCGGCATGCAACTGGGGGCCGAGTCGATTGACGAGGCCAAAGGTCGACGACTGTTGGCTGCCTTCAGTTCGGCCACCGTGACGCTCCCGTGGCGCGAGATCGAAAGCACCGAGGGTAACTATCGCTGGGACCCCTTCGACGCACAAATCGCCTGGTGCCGGCAGCACCAATTGCCCGTTACCGGGGGGCCGCTATTGCGCTTGGACGCCCGCGGGCTGCCCGATTGGATCTACCTCTGGGAAGGCGACTTTGACAACCTGTTATCCATCATCAGCGACTATGTCGAGACGGCCGTGACCCGCTATCGCGGGCAGGTTGAGAGCTGGATTTTTGCCGGGCGCGTCAGTGCCGAGGAAATGCTCGGGTTGTCCGAGGAAGATCGACTGCGGTTGGTGGCCCGCGTGCTCGAACTCGTGCGGCAACTGGACCCGGGCGCCCCGGCAATCTTGCGCATCGATCAACCGTGGGCCGAATACTTAGGTCGCGTCGAGCTCGATCTGTCGCCGTTGCATTTTGCCGACACGCTGGTCCGCTCGGGCCTGGGGGTGGCTGAAATCGAGTTGGAATTGAACATCGGCTATGCGCCTCAGGGAACGGGTCGGCGCGATTGGCTCGATTTCAGCCGGTTGTTCGACCTATGGGCCTGTCTGGGAATCCCGCTGCGCGCGGTCCTGACGTGCGCGAGCTCGGATCGCGTGGATCACAAGGCGACATCGACCGCGCGGCCCCTTGCCGAAGGGCCGCCAGGGGGCTGGTCGCCGCAGTCGCAGCAGCGCTTGCTCGAACGCCTGGCCGCGCTGCTGCTGGCCAAGCCTGCCGTGCGGACGATTAGCTGGGGCGCCGTGCTCGATTCGGCCTCGCACGAGTTTCCCTGGTCGGGCCTGTTCGATACAACGGGGCAAGCCAAGCCGGCGCTGGCCTCGCTCGCCGCGCTGCGCAGGGTTCATCTGCAATAGCTCGCCCGGATGCCGCCCAGCGCGGTACACTGACAAGTTCACTAAGCGAGCAGGTCCCGCAAATCGACGAACGAGCCCCGGTAGACAAACGCGCCATGTCCGCCACGACGAAGCCCGCGCCTCGCGCCTCGCGCAATTCGCGTCCGATCTTGTTTCGCGCGCTGGCCGTGGGTTTGGGGGTGCTGATCGCGGGGCTGGGGGTCGAACTGATCCTGCGCGTGACCGGCTTCGAGCCGACCCAGATGCTCAGCAAGCGGAATCTGCGGCGGATCGACGGCCAGACCATCGGCTACCACTGCTATCCGAGCAATCCACACGGCGAGTTCGATCCGCTGCCCGATCTCAGCGTCGGCAGTTGGGAGCTGTTCACCTACTCCCTGCCGCCGCAGCCGCTGCCGCTCGAATCAGTACGGGAAACGCCCTATTGCGTCCGGTACGATCATTCGCCGCAGGGCTATCGCGATGCCGAGTACCCGAAGACCACTCCGCCCGGCAAGCTGCGGATCGCCTGCGTAGGCGATTCGTTCGTCTGGGGCGAAGGCGTCAAACCCGATGGCACGCTGCCGGCCCAATTGGCCGGGCTGTTGGGGAACAACGTCGAAGTGATCAATTGCGGCAAGGTCGGGGCCGATTTGAGCGCGAATCTTTCGAATGTGTACAAGGCGCAGCTCCTGTTGGCCCCGCAGCGGATCTTGTTCTGTTTCCTGGTCAACGACGTCAAGCTGACGCCCGAACTGGAGCAGCGCCAGGAATACATAAACGACCTGATCATTTTTCGCGACGTCCACTTGGCGCGACATCAGGCGCGCAGTTGGTATGCCTCTTCGGTCTTGCTGCGCTGGCTGGGCACGCAATGGGACCTGCGCTCGATGCATGGCTCGACGCTGCAGTGGTATCGCGATTCGTACGACCCGCAATTCAACCGCGTCAACCTCGAGGCGATGGCCACGCAGTTCCTCGAATTGGGATCGCTACCCGGCTGCAAAGTGGCCGTGGTGTTATACCCGCTCTTGGAGAATCTCGAAGGCGGCTACCCACTGGCGACAATTCACGATCAGGTAAGAAAGCTGGCCATGGATGCCGGCCTGCCGACGCTTGATCTCGCGCCGAAATTCATCGGCAAGCAGACCGAGCAACTTTGGGTTCACGAATCGGATCATCATCCGAACCGCCAGGCGCAGCAGATCGCGTCGGCCGCGGTTGCCGAATGGCTCGTGCACGACGTCCCGCAATTCCTCAATCCGAGTGTGGGCACGGAATTGCCGCCACCCAGCACCGCAACGGGACCGTCGCCACCGCTCTTGGATCAGGCGGTCGGTCAGGCACTCCAGTTGATCGAGCAACAACAATTCCTCGCGGCGCGGCGGCTGGTGGCCGACGCCGCGCGGCGCAACCCCAGCGATCCGACGGCCCGTGTTTTCTTGGGTTACCTGGCGTTTCTCGAACAGCGGACCACCGACGCAGTGGCGCACTACCGCGAAGCGCTTCGGCTGTTTCCCAACTGGCCCGACACCGAGATCAATCTGGCCGCGATTCTCGCTTCGCACCCGGACCCGAAAATCCGCGATACGGCCGAAGCCGTGCGGCTGGCGGAAAAGGCATTCGGCGCCACGGACCACCCGCCGTTGACGATGCTCGACACGCTGATGGTCGCCTATGGTGAGGACGGCCGGTATGCCGAGTGCATCGCCACGGGCGAACGCGGCATGAAAGAGGCCAACGAGGCCAATCAACCGGCCGTGGCCGATACTTTCCGCAAGCGCCTGGACATCTATCGACAGAAGCAACAACAAGCCGCGGCCGCGTCGGGCGATGCTGCGGCGGGTCAACAACCGGCCGGCGCCGAGCCTGCCGCGGCCGAGCCGTCCGGCGCTGAGCCGGCGAGCGGCGAGCAGAGCGGCACGGAGCCGGCACCCTCCGGCGAACAGCCGGCGGCTATCGACACGGCACCGCCCACCGCCGACGCGCCGACCCCCGAGGCATCCGGCCCACTGGCCGGCGAGCCGCCGGCCGAATCGAGCCCACCCTCAGCCGAACCATCTCCCACCCCCCAGCCATGACCTGCTCGCGCCCATCGACCTAAGCTGTGCCGGTTGCTCTGAGAACTCCGCCCGTCGTGGCCCTTTCGCCGAGCGTCGTTTTTCCGGGTGCATGACCCAGACAGGCGTTCCGACACATAATGAGGGGCCCGTCGCTCTGCCGGTTCGAGGGCCCGGCTATTTAATGGACCGTAGTGCATGAACGTGTCGGCCGCCGATCACCCCGCCTCACGAGCCCCGTCTGCGGACGCGTCGGCAGCGCGCCTCGAGGAACTGGCGTGGCGGCATGGACAGACGTACGACTCGTACTTGGCCACCGAACAGGACCGCGAGCACTTCTGGTCGAGCGATGGCTCGGGTGTACTGGGCTTTGTTCGCCGGCGCCGGTATGTGCACGTCGTCGGTGGATTGCTCGCCCCGGTCGAGCGTCGCCCGCTGCTGTTGACCGAGTTCACGCGGTACGCGGCCCAGCAGCGTTGGCAAGTGATGTTCTACAACATTGGTCCCACCGACTTGCCGCTGCTGCGCTACGAGGGCTACGAGGTGACCAAGTGCGGCGAAGAGCCGTTGATCGATTTGCGGAGCACGACCTGGAAGGGCAAGAACTACGAATGGGTACGGCGCCAGGAGAACTATTGCCTTCGCCAGGGCGCCGTCTGCGAAGAGGTGGCGATCGATCCTAGCGACCAGGACTATCGCGAGCGTGTCGCGCCGGAGCTGTCGCAGATTGCTCATGCGCACGTGACCAACACGCCCCATCGCCGCGAATTGAGCGTGTTTGTCAGCCAATTTGATCCGCTACGGCTGGGCCGCAGGCGGCTGTTCGTAGCCCGTACGGCGCAGCGTATCGAAGCGCTGATCGTGTGCAACCCGGCGGAAGACGGCCGGTTCTGGGCGATCGAAACCTATCGCCGCCGGCCCGATGCGCCGCGGGGCATCGTGCCCTTCGCGATGATGCAGACCGCGCGGCAGTTGCAGCGCGAGAGGATCGAAACCTTGTCGCTATCGCTGATTCCCTGCTTGCGCTGCGAGAAGCCGCTCGACGGCGACAGTTGGTTGATGCGCGTCGGTCAGACCATCTGGTGGGAGCGCATGAACTGGGTCTTCGACATGCGCGGCATCTATCACTACAAGAGCCGTTTCCGTCCGCAATTTCGCGAGATGTTCATCGCTGCTCGGCCGAAGTTGAATTTCTTCGCCGCCTACGACTTTATCAGCTTGTGGGGGATTCATTCGATCGGCCCGACCGCGGCCGCGCAGCACTATTGGACCAAGTTCACCAAGCTCGCGCGGCGCGCCACGATGGCCGCACCGGACGAGGACGCCCAATCCAGCGCCGACGACGAGCGTTAACCGCGCTGTTCCCGCGAGACTTGTGCCTGTGGCCACGACCGCCAAGACCCCGACGGCCCCCAAGCAAATCCCCTGGTATGAAGGGCGCTTGTGGGGCGGTTGCAACCTGGGCGGCTGGCTGCGAATGCTGGCCCATAATCGATTTCGGGTTGACTGGCGGCACTGGTCGATGGCCGCGTCGATTACGACCTTTAGTGCATGCAATTCGCTGCTGGGCGGCGTCCAGCGCCTGGCCGTCGGCCGTCGGCCCGATCGCCTGGAGCTTGAAGAACCGCCGCTGTTTGTAATCGGCCATTGGCGCTCGGGCACGACGTTGATGCACGAGCTGCTGGCGCTCGATCCGCGCCACATTTATCCGACGACCTACGAGTGCTTCGCGCCGAACCATTTTCTGATCAGCGAGCCCTACGCCGGCTGGATCAAGTTCCTGCTGCCGCGCGAGCGGCCCATGGACAGCATGAAGATGAGCTGGGACCGGCCTCAGGAGGATGAGTCGGGCCTGTGCAACTTGGGCTTGCCGAGCCCCTTCTGGACGGTGGCGTTTCCCAACGAGCCGCCGCAGTTCCCGGAGTATGTCACGCTCGACGAGCTCGCGGCAGAAGATCGCCGCGCCTGGCAGCAGGCGCTGCTCGGTCTGCTCAAACGCATCAGTTACAAGCACGGCGGGCACGGAAGACTGGTGCTCAAGTCGCCCCAGCACACGTTTCGGCTGCGGGTGCTCAAAGAGTTGTTTCCCGAGGCCCGGTTCGTACACCTCTGCCGCGATCCGTATGTGCTCTTTCCTTCGACGGTGCACTTCTGGAAGTCGATGTACCTCGCGCACGGGCTGCAAACGCCGACGTTTGCCGGGCTTGACGAATTAGTCCTCAGCACGCTCGAGCAGATGCACGCGCAACTCGAAGCGACTCGCGAACTGATCGAGCCGCGGCGGTTTTGCGAGGTGCGCTACGAGCACCTGGTGGCCGACCCCGTCGGCGAGCTGCGCCGGGTCTACGACCACCTGCAGCTCGGTTCGTTCGAGCACTTGGAGCCGCACCTGGATCGCTACCGGCGCGACACGGCGACCTATCAGACGAACACCTATGCCCAACTCGATCCGGCAATCCGGGCCACGATTGCCCGTCGCTGGCGGCCCTATTTCGACCGCTATGGCTACGCGGTCGATTAAGCGCCAGGTGCGTTAAACTGGCGCCCCATGGCACGGCGCGATCTCAGATCGGCGGCGGTTGGGCGGCTCGCAAGCTGGCGAGCGGCGGTTTTGCCGTTGGGCCTCGTCGCCGTCGTCGTGATCGCCGTGTTTGGGCAGACGATCGGTTTCGAGTTTCAAGACCTCGACGATCGGGTCAATGTGGCCGACAACGAGCGGTTCCTGCCTCCGAGCCTGCAGAGTGTCGGGCAATTCTGGCGGGCACCTTTCTTGTCGCTCTACGTGCCGGTGACCTATTCCTGGTGGGCCTTGGAAGCGAGCGTCGCCCAACGCACGCCCACTTCCGAGAATCCCGACCGGCTCGACGCGCGGGTGTTTCATGCCGGCAACGTGCTGCTGCATATCTTAGGTAGCGGTCTGGTGTACTTGCTGTTTGAGCGCCTGTTTGCACGGCGCGCGGCAGCGTGCTTGGGGGCTTTGGCGTATGCCGTGCACCCGTTGCACGTCGAGAGCGTGGCTTGGATCACGGAGACTAAAGGGTTGCTGGCGGCCTTGTTCTCGTGCCTGGCCTTGCTCCTCGTCTTGCGCGGGCTGACGAACGAGGTCCGGACTTGGTCGGGCGCGGTGGTGCCGAGCGTCGCGTATGTACTCGCGCTGTTGGCCAAACCTTCGGTCGTCACGTTGCCGTTGATGGCCCTGTTACTGACCTGGGCCGTGGCCCCGGCGCACTGGCGCCGCGTCGCCAATCTGGCTGCGGTGTGGCTGGTGATCGGAGTGACGCTGGCGGTGTTCACCAAGCATCAACAGCCGGACGAGCACGTCGACGAAGTTCCCGGCCTGTTTGCACGCGTGGGCGTGGCGCTCGACGCCACCACGTTTTACACGCTGAAGTTCGCTGCGCCGGTGGGCTTATGCCCCGACTATGGCCGGACCCCGCGCGTGGCGCTCGGGTCGCCTTGGCGCGTGATGATGTGGCTGACTCCGATGGCCGTAACCGCCTTAGCGGCCGCTTTGCGGCAACGGCGCTGGGCTTTGACTGCTTGGGGCATTACCTTGCTGGCCATTGTGCCGGCCAGTGGACTCATACCTTTCGAGTTCCAGAACTATTCGACCGTGGCCGACCGTTACGCTTGCCTGGCGCTGCTTGGACCGTCGCTGTTGGTGACTGCGTGGCTGGCGCAATATCCTTCGCGCTGGGCGCAGGGTGCCGTCGTGGCCGGTTGCACGGGACTAGCGCTCATGGCGTTCGTCCAGACGGGCTATTGGCGAAATACCACCACGCTGTTTACCCACACGTTGACGATCAATTCCCGCAGTTACCTGGCGCACGAAAAGCTGGCCGCCGTGGCGCGTCGGCGCGGCGACTTGGTTCAGACGGTCGATCAACTCGCAGCGGGCGTTTCGATTCGGCCGTCGGCCGGTCTGCATAACAAGCTGGGCGATGCCCTGTTTCGCCTGGGCCGGATGGACGAGGCCGAGCGACAATTTCGCGCAGCCATTGCCGCCGATCCGCAGCTCAAGGAGCCGCATGGCAACCTGGGAATTGTCCTGGCGCGGCGCGCGCAATGGCCGGCGGCAATTGCCGAGTTTCGCGCGGCGCTAACAATCGATCCGCACTATCTCCTGGCGCAACAGGGGCTCGAGTTTGCATTGCAGCAAGTCAACGGCCAGACGGGCCGCTGACCGGCAGCAACTTTTCTCGCGGCACTTCCATGCGTTAGAGTAGGAAGGTGTTCAGCCTGATAGGCCCGTGCTGTCCCTCGGCGTCCGCGCATTTAGTCGTCGAAGGAGTCGGTCGATGATTCGCACTTTTTGCCGCGGCGCTGGCCGCGAATCTCTCGTGACGGCGGTCACACGAATGCTCACTTTGCCAGGCCTGAGGATTGCCGGCACTGGCGTATTACTGCTGATGTTGATGCCTGGCGCGGTGGCCCGGGGCGCCGATGCGCCGAACTCGGAGCTGACGGCCGAGCAACAGGCGATCGACGATCGAGCGCGGCAGCGCGTGGTCGACGTGCTGTTGCCGGCGATCAAGCTGTTTGCGGTTGAGAAGAAGGTCGACGAAGCCATTCGCACGGCGGAGCCCGTGTTCGCGATGGAGGCCGAGTTCACCGGCTCGCACGATCCGCCGTACGGCTACGTGTTCTATTGGATGATCGATTCGCTGGAGCAGACGGAGAACTACGGCATCGCGGCGCAAATGGGAGAATTGGCCGTCGCGGTGCTGGCGAATCGCTATGGCGCCCAGGACTGGCGCGTTGCCAACGCCCACTGGCGTCAAACGATGAGCGCGCTGCTGGCCGAAATGGAAGAGTCGAGCCGCAAGCTGCTGGCGCAATATTACGAGTTGGCCGGCGAGCTCAACGCGTTCTATCAAGCGGGCGACGGTGCGCAGGCCGTGGAGCGCGGCGTCGAAGCCCTGGCCTTGCTCGATCGAATCAAGCTGGCGACGCCGCACCCGTTGCGGGCGACGGCGCTGACGAACCTGGCTTTGGCACGCCAAGTGAATGGCGAACTGGCCGAAACGCGCAAACTCAGCGAACAGGCGCTGGCCATGTATCAGACGCTCTATCCGGCCGACGAGCTGCCGGCGGGCCACCCGAGCCTTGGCAGCGCGCATCAACAGCTCGGCGAAGTCCTCGGTGCGCAAGGCGCGTATGCCGATGCCAACCGGGAATTCGAACTCGCTATTCGGCAGTTCGAACAACTCTATCCTGAAAAGCTCTACCCGCGCGGACACCGCAATCTGGCGCTGGCCGTGGGAGCGCAGGCCTACATGTTCGACGAAGCTGGTAATTTGCCTGCCGCTACCGATGGCTACCGGCGTGCCTTTGAGTTGCTCAGCAAGCTGTATCCGGACGAGGAATATCCCCACGGCGGGCACCCCGAGGTGGCCACGGCCCTGAGTGAGCTGGGGATCGTGCTTTGGCGGCGCGGGCGCTTTGAACTGGCGCGCGTGGTCTACGAAGACGCGCTGCGTCGGCGATTGGCCATCTATTCGCCCGACAAATTCCCCGACGGTCACGAGCAACTGGCCACGATCTATAACAATCTCGGTTCACTGATGCGCGATCTGGGAAACGACGCGGCAGCCGCCGACTATTTTCAGCATGCACTCGACATGTATCGCCGCTTGTTTCCGCGCGAGCAGTTTCCTGCCGGGCATTTGCTGTTGGCCACGGGCCTCAACAATCTGGCCACGGCCCGGCTCGAGCAGGGCGCACCGGAAGACGCCTACCAACTGTTCCTCGAAGCGCATCAGATGCTGACGCGGCTGTATCCGCCCGAACGATTTCCCACGGGGCATACGGCGCTGGCCAGCAGTATGAACAACGTCGGTACGACGCTGTCGCGATTGAAGCGATATCAAGAGGCGTTGCCCTGGTTCGAACGTTCGCTGGCCATGGAACAGGCGCTGTTCCCGGAAGCTGAGTTTCCGCAGGGCAGCGCGCCAGTCGCGGCGAGTTACAACAACCTGGGCGCGGCGCTCGAGGACGCCGGCAACCTGGATGGGGCGCGCAAGTATTACGAGCTGAGCCTGGCGATGCGCGAGCGGGTGTTTTCGCCCGAGGCGTATCCCGAAGGGCATCCGGCGCTGGCGCTCAGCTATTCCAACCTGGCCTTGCTCGATGCTCGCCAGGGCGACGATGCACGTGCTTTGCAGCGATTGAGCCGCGCTTTGGAGATCAGCCAGGCGTCGATCGTGAACGTGTTCGATCAGACCAGCGAAGGCGAAATGAGCGCCTACCTCGGCACGTCGAACGCAAGATATTACACGCTGCTCAGCATCGTCGACCGCATGGCCCGGAACGACGCTGCCACGTCGGCGACCGCAACGGGTCTGCGCTGGCTGCTCGAGCGCAAGACGATCGTCGCCGAATCGGTGCTGAGGTTTCGTGCGCTGGAGCGGCTGGAACACGCAGATCCCGAGGTCACCGCGCTGTTGGCGCGACGGCGGCAAATGCGGCAGCAGTTGGCAGCCCTTTCGGTGAATCCACCGCGCGAGTGGTCGAAAGACCAGGTGGCCGCCACGCGTGAGCGGTTGCTGGTCGATGCCCAGCGCATCGAGGTGGACCTGAAGCGACGCTTGTCGAGCACGATGAAAGACCGGGACGCAGGCCGGAACGCATCGACCCAGGGCGTCGGCGAGACCCTGGCAGCCGAGGAAGCCTTGGTCGAGATCGTGCGCTTTGTCCCGCGCAACCTGAAAGGGGAGCGGGAAATCTGGCAGCCGCCGCGCTATGCCGCGGTCGTCGCCCGCGCCGGTGGGCGCGCAAATTGGGTCGACCTGGGGCCGGCCGACGAGCTGGACGGTCTGGCCGGGCGGCTGCGCGACGAAGTTGAAATGTTTCGGCGCCAGCAAGCCACGGCCGATGCAGCGACGGAGCGAGCTGCTGAGGTTGAGTTTGTCGCACGATCGCAGGAACTTGCGGCACGCTTGTTCGAACCTTTGCGCCCGCATCTCGAAGGCGTCCGGAACGTCTACGTGGCGCCCGATGGCGAGCTGAGCCGCGTCGCGTTCGAGGCGCTGGTCGATCGGCGAAACCGCTACCTGATCGAGGACTATCGCTTTGTTTATCTCGCGTCGGGGCGCGACTTGCTCCGGCCGCACGAACCGCCGGCGCAAGGATCGGTCGTGTTCGCTGCGCCTGATTACGATCTGGCGGACGATCAGGCCGAACGGGTTGCGCAGCTCGCACGCGAAGCGCCGGACAAACCGCTCGAGACGGCCGAGCTGCCTGATCGCGAAGCTGTCGAGGAGTTAACGCGAGCCAGCAGCGCCGGTGCCTGGAAGGTGCTGCCGGGAATGGCCGAAGAAGCGCGCAAGATTGAAGCCTTGTTCCGGCGCGTGCCGGGATTCACGCCGGTGCGAATTCTCACGGGCGCCGATGCTCTCGAAGGGCTGCTCAAGCGAATGCCACCTCCGCGGCTATTGCATCTTGCCACGCATGGCTTCTATCTGAAGGACCGCTCCGAGGCAGACCTGCCGGCCGATGCAGGTAGCGCGTCGGATCGCGCGGGCCGGGGTCTGGCCGTGTTGGCGAGCTTGTCGCGACAGCACAACCCTCTGCTGCGCTGCGGCGTCGTGTTGGCCGGCGCGAATCGGCTGGCCGAGCGCACCGCGGACATGCCCGCCGACTCAGAAAACCTCGTGCGCTCGGCGCCAGGCGACGACGGCTGGCTAATGGCCGAGGAAATCGGCCTGCTAGACCTGCGCGGCTGCGAACTGGTGGTCCTCAGCGCTTGCGAAACGGGTTTGGGCGATTGGCGCGTTGGCGAGGGTGTCGCCGGCTTGCGACAAGCCTTTTTGCTCGCCGGCGCCGAGACGCTCGTCACCAGCCTGTACAAGGTTCCCGATCGCGAAACAAACGAGCTGATGCAGGACTTTTACAGCCGCCTGGCCGCAGGCACAGGCAGGGCCGAAGCGCTGAGCTCCGCACAACGGGCCCTGCTTGCGCGCAGGCGCCAGGCGCGCGGCGCCGCGCACCCGTTCTACTGGGCCAGTTTCGTGCTCGTCGGTGCGCCCGACTAGGTCGTGATCCGGGGCGCTGCGAGGGCGGTTCAACCCGGCGTGCGGCGACGGCCGCGAGATTCTACGGCGGCGTTGGCGCGAAGTTCGGCGTGTTGGCCGCGCCGCATAGATTCGTGGCCCCGTGCAAGGCAAGGGAGCCGTCGCCGATGGCTGGCGCGATCAGCCGGTCCGGCCGAACATCACCAGGCACATGTCGTCGGACTGCGCCTGCTGTCCGGCGAAGCGCTTGACGTCGTCGAGCAGTTGCTTGCCGCACTGGACGATCGACCCGGAGGTGAGCTTGGCCACCTGTTCGGTCAGGCGTTCGATACCGTACAGCTCTCCGGCCAGGTTCATGGCCTCGCTGATGCCGTCGGAGAACATCGTCAGGCTTTCGCCCGGGCCGAGTTGGACGACCGTCTCCTCGTAGGGATAGCCTTCGGCCACGCCGATCGGTACGCCGGCCACTTCTGCGCCGATGCCTTCGACGCGGCCGTCGACATGGCGGAGCAACGGATCCATGTGTCCGGCGTTGACCAGCCGCAGCGTGTGATCGTCGGGCGAGACCACGGTGACGGCCATCGTCACAAAACGGTCTTCCCACTCGCCCTGGAAAAAGCTGTCGTTGATCTGGCGGACCGCTTCGGCCGGCGAGTCGCTGCAGACGAGATAGTAGCGCATCTCGGCCGACAGCTTGGCCATCAGCAGCGCCGCGGGAATGCCCTTGCCCGAAACGTCGGCCACGACGATCGCCAGGCGGTTGCCCGACAACGGGATGTAATCGTAGTAATCGCCGCCGACCTGCTTGGCGGGCTCGTAGAAATCAAAGAACTCGTAGCCCGGCAGCTCGGGCCGCGAATGGGGCAAAAAGCCCTGCTGCACGCGGCGGGCCAGTTGCAGCTCGTGGGCGATTTGCTGCTGCCGCATGGCCTGCTGATGCAATTGGGCGTTTTCGACGACGATCGCGGCCTGCAAGGCGACGGTCGCCAGCACCGACAGGTCGTCCTCGGCAAACCGGTGGCGATGATCGTTCGTATCGAGCTGAATGATGCCCAGGGCGTTGCCCTCGGCGTCGAGCAACGGCGCGCACATCGCTGAGCGGATGTGGAAGTCGGCAATGCTCTGGCTGGGATCGAACCGCGAGTCGCTGCTGGCATCGGCCGTGAGCAGCGCCTCGCGCGTCTCCATCACCTTGTTGATGATCGTCCGGCTCGGCCGGGTCTGATCGGCCATCGCCGGGCGGCGATGCTTGACGGTCTTGATCAACAGCGGTCCGTCGGCCCGCTCGCGCAGCACGACGAACCCTCGATCGGCCTGGACGAACAGGGCAAACAGCGTGTCGAGGATCTTGGGCAGAATGTCGTCAAGATCGAGCGCTTTGCGCAGGTTGTCCGTGATCTCGTAGAGGGCCCGCAGCTTCATCTCGGCCCGCGCCCCGGCCGTGAGGTTCGGATCGACCTTCGAGGACAGCGCCATGCTGGCCAGCACAGTGGAGCTTTGCCGTTCGGGCGGTTGCGCTTCGTCGCTCAAATCGAGACCGCCGAGCAGCCCGCTTTCCGACACGGCCGCCGCACCCGCTGCCGTCGGGGTCGAGGCCAGGGCGCCGCTCGCCAGCAGTCCGACAGGCTGCTGCGGCGAAGGCAGCGTCGTCCGGGGCTTGGGCTTTGCCGGATGGTCGACGTGAAACGTGAACAGCAAGTCGCAGATCTTCAGCCGGTCGTTGTCTTCCAGCCGGCGGCGCTCTTGAATGGCCTCGCCGTTGACGAACGTGCCGTTGCGGCTTTCCAAGTCGCGCACATAGAAGCCGTCGTCGAGCCGCTCGATCAAGGCATGCTCGCGGCTGACGGCGCCGACATTCAGCACAATGTCGCAATCGGGATGGCGCCCCAGGGTCGAGCGCATTTGCTCCAGGGGGATCACCTGGCCGGGATTCAACCCCTTGAGGACCTGCAAAAAGGCCATGGGAACCGCAGGGCAACGAGAGACGGATGACGCGGGCGGCGGACGGTACGGCCGATTCTAGAACTGCCCGCGCCGGCCGGTCAATTGGCCGTCGCGGCGAGAAACGCCCGAACTTCCTGCGGCGCGGGCGCATCGAACATCCGGGGCCCGGCCGCGGCCGCAGACCTTGACGCCCCGGCCGCCGAGCGCTACGCTTAAGCGTTCGCCGGGCAACCACTTGCGCCGCTCGCTGCGCCACATTTGTGTGCAGTTTCAGTGGCGGTTGGGAAGCGTCTGGCGGGGCCGTCGCTGGGCGGCCCACCGCCGCGTTTGCGCATGCGGCCACACTCGGGGATGGTGTAACGGTAGCACGAATGGCTCTGGACCATTTAGTCTAGGTTCGAATCCTAGTCCCCGAGCTGGTTCTTTGGGCCGGTAACTGCCGGCTTTCTCATGCCGCGATTTGTTTCTCCCCTGCGCGGTGCAGGCGGTCGCGTGCGCGGTGCAGGCCGTCGCGCGGCTGCTGGTCTTGTTGCTGGCCTGACGCTGCTCGCGGCGGCCGCGTTGGCGCGCGCGGAAAAGGTCGATCTGCGTGCGGCGATCGATGCCCGGGCCGACGCCGGGTGGCGGGCGGCGCTCGATATTTGGGGCTGGGCCGAGCCAGGATATCAAGAGACGCGCTCGGCCGAGCGGCTCGCGACGCTCCTGGCCGAAGCGGGCTTTCGCGTCGAACGTGGCGTCGCCGGGATGCCCACCGCGTTCCTGGCGACCTTCGGCGCGGGCGAACCAGTCGTCGGCATCCTGGGAGAATACGACGCGCTGCCGGGGCTGTCGCAGCAGGCGACGCCCGAACGCGCCCCGCGCACGGATGAGAATTCATATGGCCATGCCTGTGGGCATCACCTGTTCGGCGTCGCCTCGGCGCTGGCCGCGATCGCCGTGGCCGAGCGCATCGCGTCCGGCGAACTGCACGGCACGGTGCGCTATTACGGCTGCCCGGCGGAAGAGGGCGGCTGCGGCAAGGTGTTTCTCGTGCGCGCCGGGCTGTTCGACGATTGTAGCGCCGTGCTGCACTGGCATCCGTCGGCGCGCAATTCGGCGGGCGATCCGAGCTGCCTGTCGCGGATCGCCGCCAAGTTCCGCTTTCATGGCCGGGCCGCCCATGCCGGATCGTCGCCCGAGCAGGGGCGATCGGCGCTCGACGGCGTCGAGCTCATGAACCACGCCGCCGAACTGATGCGCGAGCACACCCCCAACCTGACGCGCATTCATCACGTGATTACGGCCGGCGGCGACGCGCCGAACGTCGTGCCCGAGTTTGCCGAAGTCTATTACTACGTGCGCCACCCCGAAGCCGAAGTGGTCCGCGACTTGTATCGACGGCTGCTCTTGTGTGCCCAGGCCGGCGCGCTGGCCACCGAAACACAGCTCGAAACGCTGTACCTGGGCGGCACGATGCCGATCCTGCCCAACGAGACCCTGGCGCGCGTCACGCTGGCCAACCTGCGGGCGGAGAACGACTTGAAGTTCGACCCCGAACAGACACAGTTCGCCGCACGATTGCAGCAATCGCTCGACAGTCCGCCGCCCTTGGTTTCAGTGGCCGAAGTGACCGATGCGTCGGGCACGACGAAAGAAGGCTCGACCGACGTGGGCGACGTTTCGTGGGTTGTCCCGACGAGCGGTTTTTCGACGGCTTGCTGGGTTCCGGGGACGCCGGGGCACAGCTGGCAAGCGGTCGCCGCCGGAGGTACGACGATCGGGCGGCAGGGGATGCTGCTGGCAGCGCGGGTGCTGGCCGCAACCGCCTGGGACCTGTACAACGACCGCGAGGTGCTGCGCGCGGCCAAGGAAGAACACGTCCGCCGCCGCGCCGACCGCGAATATCGCCCGCTGTTGGAGGCCGATCAGCCGCCGCCGCTCGACTATCGCAATCCGCCGCGCGGTCGCGCGGCGGCCAGCGACTGACCTGTTCTTTCAGCGCGCCCTGTTCGCGGCCGCGCAACGCAACGAGGAATCCCCGCCATGTCCGATCATCGTCACGACCCGGTACCGGTGACGTTTCATCGCCGCGGCCTGTTGAAAAGCTCGCTCGCCGCGGCGACGGCCTTGGCCGTGCCCTATTTCGTGCCGCGGAGCGCCATTGGCGCCAACGACCGGATTCGCACCGGGCACATTGGCGTGCGCAACCAGGGCACGAACAATTTGAATCGGCTGATGAAACACGCCGTGGCGCTGTGCGACGTCGACCAGGCCGTGTTGGCTGAGGCGGCCAAGAAGGTCGAGGCATCCAACGGCGCATGCCGCACGTACTCCGACTATCGCCGGCTGCTCGACGACCCCGAGATCGACGCTGTGGTGATCACGACGCCCGACCATTGGCACGCGCAAATGACGATCGACGCGTGTCGGGCGGGCAAAGACGTGTATTGCGAAAAGCCGCTCACGCTGACCGTGGCCGAAGGTCGCAAGATGGTTGCAGCGGCACGCCAGACCGGCCGGATCGTGCAAACCGGTTCGCAGCAGCGCAGCGACGAGCTATTCCAGCTCGCCTGCACGCTGGTCCGCGCCGGCAAGATCGGCCGGGTCGAGCGCGTCGAAGTCGGCATCAGTAAGGTGAATTTCGACGGCCAACCGGTGCCAGACGGGCCCGTGCCGCCGGAACTCGATTACGACTTCTGGCTGGGGCCCGCGCCCTGGCGACCCTACAACGTCAATCGCGTGCACTACAAGTTCCGGTTCTTCTGGGACTATTCGGGCGGGCAGATGACCAATTGGGGCGCGCATCATCTCGATATCACGCAATGGGCCTTGGGACGCGACGGGTCGGGGCCGGTCGAGGCGTCGGGTACGGCGAAGTACCATCCCGAAGGCTGGTACGAAGTGCCCATGGACCAACGGGCCACGTTGCGCTACGACGACGGCGTCGTGGTCGACGTGGGCATGCATTTGCCTGGCGGTGCGAAGTTCATCGGCGCCGACGGCTGGATCCAGGTCGATCGCAAACGCCTCGTGACCCATCCGGCCGAATTGGCCGAGATCCGGCTCGCAGACCTTTCGCCCGTGCTGCCCACGAGCCGCGATCATCACCAGAACTGGCTCGATTGCTTGCGGACGCGCGAACTGCCGATCTGCGACGTCGAAATCGGCCATCGTTCGGCCACGGTTTGCCATCTGGCGAATATTGCGACGCGCCTCGAACGAACGATTGCTTGGGATCCCGCCAGCGAGCGGATCGTGGGCGACGACGACGCGGCGGCCATGCTTGCACGACCCTATCGCGGCCCCTGGTCGTTGGGATAATCGCCATGTCATGTCTCGGGGTTGTGCTTGCCAAGCCACACTGGGTGAATTGAACTGGACGCGTGCCGCTCGCCGGGTGTGGCCGTCGTGGGTGAGTGCCGGGGGCTCCTGTGTCCGAGGCTTTCGATCCGTATCAGCAATGGCTCGGCATCCGCGACCGTCAGCGGCCGCCCCATCTCTATGCGCTCTTGGGATTGCCGCTGCTGGAGAGCGACCAGGAGAAAATTGCCCGCGCGGCCGATCTGCGGATCGCCCTGGTCCGCAAGCTGGCCGACGATGCGCACGCCGATGCAGCGCAAAAGCTGCTGAAGGAGCTGGCTGCGGCTCGGGCCTATCTGGCCAATGCCGAAAAGAAGGCCGCCTACGACGCCAAGCTGCGGGCACGAATCAACGCGGCACAAGAGGCGGCAAAACCCGCTCCTCTGCCAAAGCAGAAGGCCGAGGACCTGTTGCCGCCGCAGGCGGAGCCGGTCCGGGCCGCGGCTGTGGTGCCCGAAGCCGCGCCGGTGGCTCAGGCAGATCAGGCAGATTTGCAGTTCGAGCTGGTGTCGCGTGCGCCGAAGCGCGACGCGCGCCGCCAGCGCCGATCGGCCGTCCCTTGGATCATCTCGCTGGTCGCGTTGATTGCGGCCGGTGTCTCCGCGTTGGCGTTTGCACATCGGCAAGGCTGGCTGACCAGTGCCGCGGCAGCGCCGGCCGTCGCGCCGCAGCCTGCGCCTGTCGAGCCGGAGGTCGATTTGCCCACGGCGCCGCAGCCCACCGCCCCTAAGCGGCCCGTGCGTCGCCCGCCGCGCCGCAGCAAGCCGGCCTCGGATGCGACCGAACCGCCGGCCGGGCAGGAAGAGATGACGACCGAGCAATCGACGGAACCGGAACAGCCCGATCAGCCGCTCGACCAACCGGCCGAGCCGGCGGAGCCCAAGCCCGAGGTCAAGCAGCCGGTGCCCGATGCCAAGAGCTTGAAGGCCGCGCTGGCCGAGCTTCGCCAGCGGTTTGCTTTCGACTATGAGAAGGCCCGGTCGGTCACCGATTTTCGCACGTTCGGCCGCAAGCTTTACGAGGCCGCGTCCAAGGCCGAGGAGCAACCCGCGCTGCGTTTTGCCATGTTCGGCGAATCGCGGCGGCTGTTCGTCGAGACCGATGCCACGCCCGCGGCGCTGGAAACGATCAACGCGCAGGCCCGTGTCTTCGAGATCGATCCGTTGCCGATGCGGAAGGAAGTGTTGGAGACGATCGGGCCGCGGTTGAAAGACCCCGAGGCGTTGTACGATCACACCCTCGCGGTGCTCGAGACGGCGCAAGCGGCGATGGCGGCCGAGGATTTCAAGCTTGCGCAAGAGCTAGCGCGGCTGGCCAACACGCTGGGCAAATCGTCGGGTGACGAGCTGCTCGCCGAGCGGATCAAGGACTTCAATCGCGATCTGCGCACTTGCCAACAGGCCTTCAAATCGCTGCAGGAACAGCGCCAGGCGCTCGCGGCCAATCCCGGCGACCAGGCTGCGCACGCGGCGGTCGGCCAGTTTGCGGCGATCTACCAGGGCGACTTCCCCGCGGCGGCCGAGCATCTGGCCGCCGGGACGCCGGGCCCCTGGCAAGTGGCAGGGCAGCGCGAGCTTGCGCGTCCGAGTGCCGTGGCCGACCAGGTCGCGGCCGGCGATGCATGGTGGGATGCCGCGGAAGAGCTGAGCGCGATCGAACAGGCTGCCGTGCGCCGCCGCGCTCTTTACTGGTACGAACGCGCGATTCCCCGTCTTGCCGACGCCGAGTTGGCGCGGGTGCAATCTCGCGTGGCCGAGCTGTTCGGGCGGACGAAGATCTGGGCGACCGGGCCGGCGGAAAAGCGCGGCCAGGAAGGTGCGTTGCTGGGCCACGAAGAGGTGGAGCTTCCCGACACGTCAACGCTCGAGTTCTGGTTCGTCACACGCGCCGAAACGGCCACGCTGATTACCAAGCGGAAGACCGCCGACGATCGGTCACTGACGCTCGTCTTGCGCAAGGGGCAACTGGTCTTCGTGGCCGACGGCAAGCCGAACGCCGCCTTCGAAACGCTCGCAGCGGTGAACGACGGCAACTGGCATCACGCGGCTGTCGTGCGCGAGGCAGCCCAGGCGAGCGTGTTTCTCGACGGACGGCCGCTGGGTAGTTTTGCCGTCGGCGGCGAGTTCCGATCGTCAGGCCCCTGGCGGCTCGGCTATCACCCGGTCGAAGCCTCGGTGCAAGGGCCGGCCGTCGTACAATTTGCCCGCATTCGCGTGTCGAACGTGGCCCGGTATGCCAACGCGTTTGTACCCGAGCGGGCGTATGGCAAGGATCGCCGGACGGTGTTTTTCGAGTAGGAAACGTGTTCGTCGAGTCGTCGAATAGGCGCCGTTGATCGAGCGAGCAACGCGCCGGCGGGCGCAAAAAAAGAGCGGCCACGAGGTGCCCACCACAAGCACCTCGCGGCCGCAACCACTACGCAGCGCCGGGTTCGATCAACCCTTGACTTCGATGCGCCGCGCCTTGGCTTCCTCGGTCTTGGGCACGAAGACGTGCAGCACGCCTTCCTTGTATTCCGCGCGGACCGCTTCAGGATTGACCGCGGTCGGCAGCGGCACGATGCGGCGGAATTGGCCATAACGCCTTTCGATCCGGTGCATCGTCTTGCCCTTCTGCTCCTCTTCTTCCTTCTTTTCACCGGTGATCCACAGATCACCGTCCTTCATCTCGATCGTGAAGTCCTCGGGCTTCATCCCGGGCAACTCGGTGGTCACTTCGTATTCCGTCGCGGTCTCGGCGACGTTCGTGCGCGGCATCAAGGCCGTCGCGCCTTCCCACCACTCCACGGTCGGCCCCAGGAACCGATCGAACAGGCCTTCAAACTCCCGTTCCAGCGTTCCCAGCGGCTTCGGCAGCCTCTCGTTCACGGGCCTCAAGGTGCGTAACATAACCCACCTCCTTTACCCCCAAACGACTTATCCTTTGCCCACCCCTCAGGGCCCCGGTCTCTCCGGTCACGACCCCGCGGGCAGGATCAGTCTCCACTTTCGATACGAAAGTTCGCCGAAGGCGGTTCGGTTTTCGGCCGGCTTGCGACCGTTTGCCGCGTGCGGGTTGCAGCTATTTCGGAATAGCCGTCGTGCGCAATTCTTGCGCCCGTCCAACGAGCGTATTGACCATACCGCCGCAGAGGCATGGCTCGCTTTCTCGCGCCTGCGTTCAAGCCGACGCACGTCCTTGGCTTGAACGCATCGTCGGCATCGCATCTGCGGCAAGAGGGGCCGCCGATTGCTCGGACCACGCGAGCTGGGCCCCCTATACTACCGGTTGGCTGGGCAATGTTGGCCGACCTTGTCCTGGACGTCGCTGCGGTGATGAGATGCACAGGTTCTTGCTTACCGTCGTGTCGATTCTGGCGATCTCCGTGGCGGCATTGCTGTGGCAGCTGGTGCTGCTGCGCATCCATGTTGCTTTCGCTGCGGACCAGGTGCGCAACTTTCAGGATGCGGTGACGAGATCGTTGCGCGATCCGCAAAGTGCCGACGAGAATCTGGAGTACGTGAAGTTCTACTACCCGTCAGGCACCAAGCAACGCACTGGCACGACGTTGGACTCGCTGGTGGAGTCTGTGCGCAAGCAATGTCTGAAAGAAATCGAGCAGTCGCTGCGCGATCGCCCGGACGCGCAGGGCCTCGCGCCGTAAACGGTTTTGCTCTCGTGACCTCTGGCGCGCTTGCGCGATGTTCGACTATCCACCCATTTTGAAACCCAACAAGAGCAAGGCTCCTTGGATCGATCCGCCGGGGCGGTGGGTAGCTCGCTACATTCTCGCGGCCATCTTGGGTGCGGCGGGCGGTGTGTGTGGCTTGTATCGCCCTTTCGACGAGATCGGCTATCCCGGCTGCTTGTATTTGGGGGTGCCCATCGGCGCGATTGCTGGGTGTGCGTTCGGCTGGTTCGCGGGCACGGCGGTCGATCGGCGACGCAACTTGCGCAGGCTTCGCTTTTCAATCGGAGAATTGCTGATCACCGCGCCTGCGATCGCCTTGGGCATGGCCGTGTTGTTCGAATGTGCTTGGCGATTGTTGCATGGCTAACGCTTGCTTCCGTTCAGGCAAGGTTGCGCGCGGTAGGCTACAGCAGTCAGAAGGTGTTGACCTTACCCCGATCTATAGACCATCGTGAATGAGAGAATCTGGGGGTAGTGAATCGCTGGACTGCTGGAGCGGAGAAGTTGGCTGAGGCGTAGACGAAGTCAACTTCGCAGTGGAAGCGGCCGGGCACCGCCGCCTCGCGGTGGTCGGAGCGGCGAACGCCGCCGGGGTGTGGTACTCCAACGCACTGTGCGGCCGGCGGTGATTGTAATCGAGCCGCCAGCAATCGACGACCCAGCGAGCTTCCGCCAGGCTCAGGAACAACTCACGGTCCAGCAGCTCGTCCCGGAAGCGGCTGTTGAAACTCTCCACGTAGCCATTCTCCCAAGGGCTCCCCTTGGCGATGAACAGCGTCTTCACCGCGGCCTGATCGAGCCAACGCGTCACCTCCTAGGCCACGAGTTCGGGACCATGGTCACTACGAATGTGCTCCGGCGCACTGCGCACGGCGAACAGAAACTGCAGCACTTCGACGACTCGAGCCGCGGTGAACGACCAGGCCACCTCGATCGCAAGGCTCTCGCGGGTGAACTCGTCGATCATCACCAGCATCCGTAGCTTGCGACCCCGCTCGGTCCGGTCCTCGACGAAGTCGTAGCTCCAGACCTGATCGGGCCGCAGCGGACGCCGCCGCACGCAGCTGTTCTCGCTGCCTCCGCAGTTCACCAATCGACGCCGGCATGTTCGCTGTTTTTTGGCGACCTGCAGGCCGTGCTCGCGCCACAACCGCTCGACCCGCTTGTGGTTCACTGCCCAACCACGCTTGACCAACGCGTCGTGAATCCGCGGGCTGCCGAACCTTGGCCGCTGCCGCGCAATGCGGCGCATCTCGTCCAAGAGCTGCGCTTCGTCCGCCTGGCAGCGGCGCTCGTAGCGCTGCGTGGCCCGGCACTGGCCTAGCACGCGACGGGTCCGGCGCTCCGAAACGCGATCCGGCCCCAAGCGACGACGCACCTCGGCCAACGTGCGCCTGCGTCGAAGCGGGGCTCACCAGTTTCCCTTGGCGGCCTCTTTCAGGATCTCCATGTCGAGCGCCTGCTCCGCTACCAGCTTCTTCAGCCGGGCGTTCTCCTTCTCGAAGGCCAATAGTTGCCGGGTCATCTCGGGAGCCATCCCGCCGTACTTCTGTCGCCAGCGGTAGTAGGTCTGCTCGGTGATCGACAGGGTCTTGCAGACCTCAGGCACCTTCTGCCCCTTGCCCAACGCCAAGTCCGCCTAACGCAGCTTCTCGATGATCTGCTCCGTGGTGTGCCTCGTCCGCATCAATCGCAAGAATCCTTTCCGGGCTATCGCCCGGCTGCGATTCTCGCATTCAATCTGGTCCGCTTTTAAGGGGGAAGGCCACCAGGACACGCCGATCATAAAACGCTATGTCCCTCAGACAGGCGCAACTTGCGAAAGACGGAGAATACCTTGTACATCCCGGTGTAGCTTGCGGAGCACTCAGGGCGCGGCCTTTTTTGCTTCCGCGTCAAGTTGAAACAGCAGACCGCCGTCGTCGAGCACCACTTCGACCGCGCCTTCGATGGCCGACACGGTCGCAGCCGGGCTCAGTACCTCGGCCGGCAGTTCGATCCCGCGGCGCGCAAGCTCACGGCGCATCGCCGTCAGGTCCCAAACCTGTGCTGGCAATCGCTCGTCGATCGACGAAGTGACCAGTTGCCGCTGGTCCGGACTGAACGCCAAGATTGACACGCTGGTTAGGTCCGCTTGCGTCACGCGTACCCAATCCTGGCCCGAGGCAGCGTCGACGAATCGCAGAATGCCATTGGGCTGGCCGACGGCGAGCACGCGACTATCCGGCGAGAAGACAAATCCAAGACCTGTCGGCGACGTGCCTTCGGCGTGCAACTGCGTCACTCGTTGCCAATCGCTGGTGCGCCACAGGGTGACTCCATCGGGCGAGGCCGCAAGCAGTTTGCTGTCGGGACTAAACTGCAGCACCCCATAGTATCCCAATTGCAGTGTGGCCAGCAGCCTTCCCGAATCCGCGTCCCAGACCGACGCCCCGACACTATTCCAGTTCGCGATCGCGGCGAAGCGGTTGTCATCACTGACCGCGCAGTTTCGCGGATCGCCCTTCGTTTGCAGGCGAACCGCCGCGGGATTTTCGGCCCTACGCAGCACTGACCAACCGAAGTCGTCCTCGAATACCATCGACTCGGCGCTGGCGTTGACTGACAGGCTGGTGATCACGATCGGGCCCGAGATTTTTACAGGCGGCCCGAAACGCACAACCGTTCGTTCCAGTGGCCCTTCACCGGAAACGGCGGGTTGGCGTTCCAGAGTGCGCGGCCAACGATAGATACCCCCTCTGGCTCCGATCGTCAGGTGACCTTCGCGGTCAAAGTCGGCCCAACAGAAGCCGGACGGCCAAACCGACAGCCGCCTTGTGGTCTTAAGGTCCCATAACTCGAAACCGCGTTCGCTGCTTGCCGCCAGCATGCGACCGTCGGGACTCACGGAGAGCTTAGCCCAATGCGCCAAAGGCTTGTCGAGCGCCTCACATAGTGGGCGGCAGATGCCCCGCGACAGTTCCGTCAGCGTTTGTTGGCCTGCTGAATCGCCCAGGACCAGGATCGTTCCTTCGGGTGTGGCCCCGGAGGCGCGGCTTATGAACGCGGGCACTTCGAGTAGTCTTTGACCGAGTGCAATGTCCCAAACCAGCAATCGTTGGTCCCACAAACTGTAAGACAATAGCAGCGATCCATCCGCGCTGAATATGAGCTGTGCTGCCAGGCCGACGTGGGGAAGCGCAAGCACCTGCTTACCAAGCTTCACGTCCCAAAGAGCAATCTCCCGCCAATCGTGCCAGACGGCAATGTGTTCGCCATGTGGATGCCAGGCCAGGCGAGGCTCGGCCCGGTAGGGCGACGGAGACTCGAACTCGATATTTCCCGTGTCGCAAGAAAACACCTGCAATTTAGGCGCGCACACGGCAACGCGGTCGCCGGCTGGATGGAATTGGAATTGGGAGAGGGCGGAACTTTCGCCCAGTTTGCGAACAATTCTGCCCGTAGCGCCCTCGACAAGCTGCATGCCGGCGGCCGGATGGCTGTAAGCAGCATAAAGAGCGTCGGACGAGAAATTTAAGAAGTTCACACCCTCGACTTGCCAGGCGAGTTGTGGCTGAGCACCATCGACGCGCCAAACTGCCGCGCCGCGGTCGCCCAAGGCGGCGACAAATCGTCCGTCTTCGGAGGTGACCACCTTTATGCCCTTGTCGGTGTAGTCGATCGACCACAACTCGCTTCGATCAGAGAGCCGATATCCGGTCAAGGCGCGCTCGTTGACAAAGATTACAAAGAGATCGGCGGCAGCCGACATGGCGCAGGAATAGCTGTTAGCCGGCCATGCACCGGCCTTCCAAACCGTTCGCAGATCGGGCAGTGCCATGGACGAGAGGACAGCCCCGCGGAGTTGCCGCACGCGAGCATCGGTTCGACCTATGGTACCCAACAGAGCTTGCGCCTTGTCGATGGTTTCGAGTGCTGCCACCCGTTGCCCCACCTGACGGCTGACGTTGCGAGCGGTGACCTCGATCAGGTAAGAATCCCACAAGCGGCCCTGCGATTCTCGATTGGCCGCGCGCTCGGATTGTTCGGCCAGTTGCGTCTTAACGAGCTCGCCTTGGAGGCGACTCGAGTACCACAGCGACACGGCGGCAATGCCCAGCAACAGCATCGCCACGGACCCGAGCGCCACGGCCCAGGTGGGGTTGCGGCGGCACCAGCGCCACGCGCGCTCGACGCCACCAATGCGTCGGGCTTGCACCGGCATGCCCGCCAGATAGCGCTCTAGATCGTCACGCAGCTCTGCTGCCGAGCTATACCGTCGATCGATCTCGGTGCGCAGGCACTTGTCGCAAATGGTCGCCAGATCGCGAGGAGCATGCGGCGCGAGACGGTACACCGAGATCGGCTCCATCGCGAGCCGCTGCTGCAAGGTTTCGATGGGTGACGCGCCGCAAAACGGAGGCCGGCCCGTCAACAACTCGTACAAGATCGCACCCAGCGCGTAAATGTCGGCCGGGGGACCGATCTGTTGGGTCTTGCCGCTGACTTGCTCGGGCGCCACGTAGCTGGGCGTGCCAATAAACGCGCCGCTCTTGGTATGCTGCGAGCCCCCTTCGTGAAATAACTTCGCCAGGCCGAAATCGGCAATCTTGACTTCCAGCTCCGGAGCTTGCGAGACAATCAGCACATTCGCCGGCTTGAGGTCGCGATGAATGACGTACCGCTCGTGTGCAAATTGAACTGCCCCGGCGAGGTCGATCAAAAGCTTTGCCGCGGCGCGTGCTGGCCAGGGGGTGCCGTCCAGACGGTCCGCGAGCGACCCGCCTTCGATCAGCTCCATCGCCAGGTAGGGTAACCCGTCGTGCTCGCCGAAATCGTAGACCTGCACGATACGCGGATGGCACAGGCCCGCGACCACGCGTGCCTCGGACCGAAATCGCGCCAGCAACTCATCGTTGCTGGCGTCGACTGCGCGAACCATCTTTAAGGCCACGTAGCGATTCAAGTCGGGCTGCCGCGCCTTGTACACGACGGCCATGCCGCCGCGGCCGATCTCTTCCACGATTTCGTAGCTGGTCTCCGGCGACCTTGTGGGCGCCAAGTCGACAGCCGTGTGGCCGTCGGGAGTCTCGATCGCGCGGTGTAGCAGAATCTGCTCGGCGAGCACGTCCTGGTATGCGGGAAAACGCGTCTGATACTCCGCAACCTCGGGATGCTGGCCTACCAACTCACGGGCAAGGTACTCGGCGTAGACGACATCAACCGCCAGCTCGAAATTCTCCGCGACTACCGGAAACCGCTCGAGGTAGTCCTCAGCACGCTGCGGATCGTTACATCGCCAGCGCAGCTCCAGGTCCACCCGCACCAGCTCGGCGATCTCGCTTGCCGAAAGATGCGGTGCGGCCGCCACGATGGCTTCGAGGTCGGGCACCTGCCCATGTTGCGCGGCACGGCGCAGGCTCGATGGCGTGCTTCCCACGAACGCGGCTGCTCGAGCGGCAGGATCGGGACGAGTAGGGGAGCCCATTGGCAACCAGTTGCAGAAGCGTGTCGCACCTTAAACTTCATCGTCAACGGCCGCCAAAACGCACAGGAGTCGCTGCTAATCGGCCGGGCCCAGTTGTCGCTCGAGCCGCTCGATTCCGCGTGACAGCTGCATGCGGCGTGCCTGGCCGCTGCCGCCAATTCGCGCAGCAACCTCGTCCCAACTCAGCCCCTCGCTTCGAAGGTTGAGTATCTGCTGCTCCTCGTCGGTCAGAGAAACCTCCAATCGTGCCAACTGTTCCTTTTTGGAAAGGACCTCGCTAGGCGACGACTGCCGATCGGCCACCTGCTCGAGCGCGGCAGGGTCAGTCGACAGACGACGAACGTCACGAACCAGTCGCCGCTCTTTGCGGGCCCGCGACACTAGGCGATTGCGGGCCATGGTTACTAGCAGGCGGGCAAGTTGTTCGGGACGCTCCAGCTCATAGTCGCCGTTCGCCGCTCTCGAAAAAAAGATTGCCAAGACCGATTGGCTGACGTCAGCGGAATCGAAAGCCCTTTTTAGTCGATGGTCGCCGATCCGCGTTCGCACCTCGCGGCGAATCAAAGGCTCGAAGCGCCGCACCAGTTCCATGGCGGCTAGATCGTCGCCAGCACGAATGCGTCGCAAGAAGTCCGCGAAGTCAGGATTGTCGGACATGGATCGTGGTGCAACGGCAATGATCGTGATTGAGCGCCGCCGGCTTCGCCAGTTTTTTTCCGTGCACTTTGTGCGTTTAGGGATTGGAGGGCGCTATACGTGTAGGAGGGAACTTCCCAATCTTAGCAGGAGGCGAGGCCCCTTTCACGACTTGGAACTCAGAAGTCGCCCAAGAACTGTCCGTCGCGTCCGTCCACCACTGAGCGAATAACATGCCTCGGAAACGGCGTTTCTCGCGCGATCGTCGGAAATCCCGCGCCCCCTCGGGTTGTTTCCCGTACTTCCATCGGTCCTGCAGGGAAGTGCTCGAAGATCGTCGGACGTTCGCGGGCTGTTATGGCGACGTCGGCACCCGGGTTGACGCGGCGCTGGCGGGCATCACCGGCGTGCTCAACGGCATCAGCAGCGTCGCCAAGCTGCCGCTGATCAACGTCAAACTCGAAGACCGCGACCAACTTACCGATTCGCTCGACACATTTCGCGTGCAGTTCAAGAATCGGCTCGCCGGCCTGGATCCGGCCAACAGCGCGTTGCCAGTTAAGACGGCGACCTTCGAAGTGCTCGGTCCCAGCGCTGCGAACGTGCTGGCCGATCGCGCGGCGCCGGCTGGCATTGAAGTCGAGGACGTCTCGCTAAGGAATTTCTCGGCTTCGAGCATCGACATCTCGCGTGACCGGGTCCTCGAGATTTCCTTCAGTAGCAGCGTGGGTTTGGACATCGATTCAATTCCCTTCCGCCCGGTGGGGAATGGCAGTGAAGGCGGGTTTACGATCTGGCTGGAGTACGAGAACTTCAATTTCGGCTTCAAGAACGGATCTGCGTGCTTCGATACCAGCGCCGCCAATGAGCTGAAGTTCGAGATCGATGGCAAGCTTCCATCCGACCTCGCGGTGGGCCTCGGCTTCCAGATGTTCACTGTCGAGGACAAGCACGCCGGCCCGGACATCAAGCTCACGTTCAGCGCCGACGTCACTCCCTCGTTTGCGATTGCCAACCCGGCAATCGGCGGCGAGGTGCATCTGAATTTTGGCCTCACGGCCGAGGCGCTCGAGGGTCTGCCCCAGTTCCGCGCCGACATGGTGCTCGACTGGGTCATGCCCTCCGGCGGTGTCTCGCCGGGAGCAGCATTGGGCCCGTCTCGGGGCAGCTCCACGCTGCGGTTCGACAACGTATCAATCAACGTCGGCTCGCTGTTGCGTGGCCTGGTGCAGCCGTTGGCCGAACGCGCTCAGACGCTGCTCGAACCGATGCAGCCAATTTTCGACCTGCTGCATGAGCCGCTGCCGGTTCTCGATGACCTGTCGGCACTTGCTGGTAGACCGATCATCGACCTGGTGTTTATGTCGCAGACTCACAACTTACGTCGACAAGATCACGGTGACCGCCGCCCCCGAGCCATCGACGCTTGCTCTGTGCGCGATCGGCATACTGATCGGCCTGTGGTCGTTCCGCCGCGCTGCCATCGCCGTGCGACGGAGCAAGCAACACCGAAGCGCAGCCGTCGCTGCCCTCGGACCACCACCCCGAGGAAGCCCTTTCCTCCGCAAATAAACCATCAGCTAGCGGGCACGATTAACGACTGGGCACAAGCCTTTACGTCAAAATAATGGCCTCAATTGATGTGATTCCTGTAGTTGCCATTACGATTTCTAGCGGTTGAGAATCATCCACCCCACGATAAGTGAAACTTACATGCGCGCTTACCGAAAGTACTTGTTCTACACCTTGACCGTAGCCCTTCTGTCGTCCGCTACCACGCAGGCGGCGGGAGTGTATTTCGCTGGCGGATCGGCTGGAGGAGCGCTAGGTTCCTTTCAATTGCCCACGGACTCGTACGAAATCACTTCGATTGGCATTCCCGCTGGTTCGGAACTCTTCGTCAATTACGATGATCCCGCGACCCTTGGCGTGGGTTCATCAGAGGCAAGTATTTTCGGCCTGAAGTCGAGCTCCTACGCAAGGGCCGTCAACGAATCGAACTTCCCCCTTAATTTTGATTTTACTTTTAGTAACAGTACCAACGCCATCGCCGTTTGGTCGGACTTCATCGTGACGGGACCGGCGGGCCCAAGCACTGTGCCCATATCCGTGAACGCCTTGATTGACGGCTCGATCTTGGCCAGTATGGGCTCAGGCTCCTCGCCAACCTCTCGCTTAGGCGGCTCCGTGGAATTCTATATCGAATCTGGTCTATCAGGTGGATTTTGGAATAATAGTTTTGGCGGAACCTATGGACTTTCGATTACCCCAAGTGGTGGGCCGGTCTATGACAGAACCGGCCTGCTTGCCAACTTCGATGGTTCGACCGTCGTCACCACCGGAGTCTTTAACGTGCCTGTCAACACTCCCTTTGCGATCCGATTCGGCATGAACACTACGACGGTCCTTAGGACGGAATACGGTTCTGTATTCTCCATGGAGGTTGGCGTTGACTTCTCTCACACCGCTAAATTCGTGACAGACGGACCCGCCTTCAACCTTCCTGCCGGCTACACGATCAACAGCGTGGATGCGGGCATTGTGAACAACGCCTATGTTGCTGTCCCCGAGCCGTCGACCCTATGGTTGTCGGCTTTCGGTGTCGGCACAATCTTTATCGGCGCTATCGCTCGGCGTCGTGTGTCGTGAGTTCCGTGTCCTTGGGTGTCTGAATGGGCGCGCGAGCGACGTGCTCGGTGTCGAAGATTCACTCGCGGGCGAATCAGGTAGTACCAGATGTCATTGATCCGCCGGGGCGGTGGGTAGCTCGCTACATTCTCGCGGCCATCTTGGGCGCGGCGGGCGGTGTGTGTGGCTTGTATCGCGCTTTCGACGAGATCGGCTATCCCGGCTGTTTGTACTCGGGGGTGCCCATCGGCGCGATTGCAGGGTGTGCGTTCGGCTGGTTCGCGGGCACGGCGGTCGATCGGCGACGCAACTTGCGCAGGCTTCGCATTTCAATCGGAGAATTGCTGATCGCCGCGCCTGCGATCGCCTTTGGTCTGGCAGTGCTGTTCGGTCGAGGACAGGTGTTTCCGCCAGTTGACCCCATCTTGTTCACGGTTGTGGGAGCTGCTGTCCTCGTGGCACTCGCTCAGGGTGTCGCGGTGGCGATTTTGAACTAGCTAGGCCGACGCCCGTCAAAGGATCGCGGGACAGCGCCGCTGTGGCAGTTCTCGATGCGTTCGTTGTTGCTGTTTGCTGGTGTCTGCGCCTTGGTTCTAGTTGCCGTGTTTGTCAACGGAATCTTCTTGGACTTGCTAATCGTTGCCGTGCTCAGCGGTGCGACCTATGTTGCAGCGACCTCCTCGTTGGAGAGCCGCTGATCGGCTGTTCGAGCCCGGTGCGTGCTGCACTCGGTCTCTTTCTGACGGCCATGAATGAGATCACGGGGCTGCCAGCAGAGATCGTCATTCCGACCGGCGCCGCAAATCAGCTTCACTGCGCAGCGCGATGGCAGAGGCAAACAAGTTGCCGTCAAAACAAAAAACCGCGGCGGGTCGTAGGGACCCGCCGCGGCGTGTTGCTCTTGGGCTTGGACGCCGGCTGGGCGGCGCTGGTTATTGTGCGACGCTAGTTGCTGTCGCCCGCGTTCAGCGTCACGCCGTCGCCGTCGCCGGTGCCGAGCTCGGGCTCCGTCTTCTCGGCCAGCTCTTGCTGCACGTCCTGGTTCGGGTCGATCGTGGTGAAGAACCCGAACATCATTTCTTCCCACGTCTGATCGCCGAAGCGCACTTCATCGGCCGGGTCGGGATTGGCCGGGTTGTGGTCCGAGTTGTCGAAGTGGGCGATCGTGTGGATGCGGGTGCCCTTGGGAATCAGTTTCGGCTCGGCCAGATCGTAGCGCAACTGCCAGTTGAAGTCGTAGTGCGGTACGTCGAGCAGCACCTCGCGCGTCCCGTCGGGATACTCGGCCTCGTAGCGGAACGACTTGCCGCGCAGGTGCATGTGCGGCGTCATGCTCAGCAGCAATGAATCGCGGCGGAAGCGGTACTTGGCCGTGACTTCGTAGTTGTCGTCGCCCGGCGGAATCTTGAAACCGACGTTGCCCGCCACGCCGCCGCGCGCCGTGCGCTTGACCAGCTTCGGATCGATGAACTTGATGCCCACGTAGCTGCGGTCCTTTTGGGCCGTGCCGTTCGGGGTGTAGTGCATCTGGAAGGTCAGCTTGCTGCCCTTGGGCACGAACAAAGCGACGCCGTCGGGATAGTCCTGCGGAGGCATGCCGGGAGCATAGCCGGCCAAGCCGCCGCGCATCCCGCCCGAGCGATTGCCGCTTTCATCGGTGATGAACACGATGATATGGTGCACGACGGCCGGGTTGTCGGGCCGGGCCTCGGCGGCCATGACCCACTTGTCCTCGGTGAAGCCGGGATCGGCCGTGAAATACTGGTAATCGACGACGCCCTCGGCCGGAACCTCGAAGGCCTCGTCGTCCATGTAGACGACCTGGTCAGGCTGGCCGATCTTCCAGCCCTGCACAAACTCGCGCGGGGCCGGCAGATCCGAGTCCTCGCCCCGCGGGCAGCCGTTGGCGACCCACTCGTTGATCAATTGCTTTTCTTCGGCCGACAGCCGGGGGTCGTTCTTGTAGTGGCCGAACTCGGGATTGGCCGACCAGGGGGGCATGCGGCCGTCGTTGACCACTTCGCGCATCATCTCGGCCCAGCCGACGACTTCGTCGTAGTCGAGCAAGGCAAACGGCGCGACTTCACCCGGCCGATGGCATTCCTGGCAGCGATTCTGCAAGATACGCACGACCTGGTTCGAATAGGTCACCTCGCCGTGCGGCGCGACCTTGGCAACGCGGCCGATCAGGCAGCCCATCGCCTGCGTCTCCGGCTGGCTTACTTCCTTGCCCGCGAGCAGCTCTTCGAGCGCGATGGCCAAGTCGCGGCGCGTGACTTCGGGCCGGGCATACCCGCCAATCGTGTGCAGGCCGTACTGATCGTCGATCCGGCCGCGATAGCGAATCCGCCGCTGAGCGTCGATAACGAAGACCTGCGGGGTCCGCTCGGCGCCAAAGGCATCGGCGACCACGTTGTTCCCGTCCTTAAGCCAGGGCAGCGCCAGGGTGGTCTGGCGGATGAAGTGTCCCATCTCGGTCAGCGAGTCTTGCTGGTTCGAGTCGATGGCCAGGAAACCGACCCCCTGGGGACCAAACTCGTTGGCCAGCTCCTGCAAGCGCGGGGCGTAGATCTTTGCCAACGGGCACTCGATGCCTAGGAACGCCACCACGACAAGCTTGTTTTGAGACAAGACGGCGTCGAGCTTGACCTCGTTCCCGTGGTGGTCGGGCAGATTGAACAGGGGCACCTCCCGACCGATCGACCGGTTGGCCTCGACGGCATACGCCGGGCTGCCAGCCGCCAAGACGGCGAGCAGTGTGAGCATGGCAAGACGGGTCGAACGCGGGGAATGCATAGGGGATGTCCCTTCTGGTTCAAATTTAGGCAGCTAACTTTTTAACCCAATTGCCGAAGTGATAGTTTCACACGTTGGCAAATTCCAGGCCAACCGCCGGCGTCCAGTCCTCTGGGGGGGTAGGTTGGGGGCTTCCTGGCCTCGATAAGATTGTCGCAACTGGTGTTAATCGGGACCGTTTTGGCGCGAGACTCGGGATTGCCGGCAAACAGGAGCCGCGAACCACGATGACCAAGGTGCTACCAACGCTGGCCAGCGCCGTGGCGCTGTTCCAGCACCAGCGCAGGCTGGGCGAACGGGCCATGAGCCAGTTGACCGATGCCGAGCTGCGCCAGGCGCTGGCGCCGGGCACCAACTCGATCGCCGTCATTGTCAAACACATGTCCGGAAACATGCGCTCGCGGTGGACCGACTTTCTGCACAGCGACGGCGAGAAGCCGGATCGCAACCGCGAGCAGGAGTTTGCCGACGACTTTGCCGATCGCGGCGAGATTGTCGCCGCCTGGGACCGCGGTTGGGACTGCGTGTTCTCGGCGCTGGCCGACCTGATCGAATCCGACCTGCAGCACACGGTGACGATTCGGGGCGAGCCGCACAGCGTGATTCACGCCATTCACCGCCAGCTGGATCACTACGGCTATCACGTCGGGCAGATCGTGTTGATGGCCCGGATCCTGGCCGGCGATCGCTGGCAGCATCTGTCCATCGCGCCCGGCCAATCGGCGCAATTCAATCGCCAGATGGACGAGAACTGGCGGTCAACCTGAGCGCGCGGCCGCGCTGTGCGGTGCCTTTTGGATTGAGCTTGCCGTCTAACCGCGCAGGACGCGGTTCATGCGCGCCTTGATCTCGGCCAGGCGTTCGCGCTCGCCGCCGCGCACCTCGGCCGTGGCCCAACCCTGGGTGTAGCCGACCTCGGCCAGTGCCTGCGCGACGGCGGGCCAATCGCAATCGCCCTCGCCGATCTCGGCATCGAACCCCTTGCCCGGCCCCGACTGGTCGCGCAGCTTGCGGCTGTATTCCTTGATATCCAGCTTGACGATCCGCTTGCCCAGCACGCGGATCCATTGCTCGGGCCAGCCGTAGTTGACCACGTTGCCCACGTCGAAATAGGCGCCGACCCAGGGTGAGTCGAACTCGTCGATGTATCGGGCAGCCTCGAGCGGGCTGAGCAGAAACATGTTCCAGACGTTTTCGAAACAGATGCGGACGCCGTGCGCTTCGGCCACGGGCAGCACCCGGCGAATCTCGGCCTGCGAGCGCGTGTAGGCGTCGGCATACGACACTTCCTTGTTCACCACCGCGGGCACCAGCAGCACAGTCGAAGCGCCGTAGGCCTGGGCGTCGGCAATCGCCGTCTTCAATCCCTTGATGCCGCGGGCGCGCACCTCGGGGTCGGGATGCGAGAGCGTCTCTTTCCAATGCACCGAGTCGACCACGCCGTGAATCTTCAAGCCCGACTCGTCGCGGGCCCGCAGCACCTCGTCGCGCTCGAACGCGTTGGGACTGTCCATTTCGATGCCGTCGTAACCGAGTTCCTTGACGAGCTTGAATTTCTCGACGAGCGAACCCTGGCCGCCGACCATGCCGAATTTCACGGCGTGCTTGATCGCGGCAGTCGGTTCGGCGGCACGGGCCGAAGGCAGGCGACCTGCCGCCAACGCCCAGGCTCCGGCGGCACCGGACTGAATAAAGCGGCGGCGATCGAGGGCGGTCGTGGCGATCATGGTGCGGTCCTGGGGGTCTGGCAGGGAACGACGGATTTGCCGCCGATGATAGGCGGCCCTGATGCGGCTTTCCAGCCGTTGCTGCCGCCGCGGCTTGGGTTTGCGCTCGGCCGGTCCAGCAGACGAATCACGCGTGCCGTGATCTTTTCCGTGTCGGTGACGCCTCGAGGGATGGCGGCAACTAACGATCGGGAACAAGGGCGGCAGCGGCTCCAAGCGCGACCGTGCCGCTCCACACGAATGGGAACTAGAGAACCAGGCTGACAGATGAACAACACACATTTCCGCGTAACGCGGCAGGCGATCAACTTCGGGGCCTTCATGCCGGACGTGGCCCGGCAATATCCGCTCCTGGGCCCGGCGACGAACTTCCGTGGCGAGTTGCGCCGCCACGCCGCTAGCGATGCACGCCCTGTGAGCGTTGCCTTGGCCGCGCGGTGATCGTTCAAACCAGGTCTGTTAGACTGGCCGCCTGCGGTCAACCAACCTGGCGACGATCACTCGCAAAGGCGGCCCATCGATGCCGAGATGCGCTTTTTCACGGGCGGCGTGCGCCGCGTTGGCGTGCGCCATCCTGCTGCCGAACGGACCGTGGGCGAGTGGATCGCGAGCCGGCGAGCCCGTGGCGTTGCCTTCGTTCGAGCCGCTGACGGCCACCGGCGACCTGGCGGCGGCGATGGTCGAAGGCATTGACCGATTCGTCGATGCCGCAACCTCCGCGGTGCGTGCCGAACGCCGCGAACGTTGGACGCCCGATCCGGCTTTGATCGCAGGCGCGTGGGACAAACTATGCGCCGGCAAGCGCCAGCAATTGCTGACGATCGTCGGCGCGATCGATGCGCGAGTGCCAGCCGCCGAGCAAGGCTTCAGCGCCGCCGAGGGCCTCAGTTCGCTGATCGCCGAGGTGGCGGGCATCGGGCCTTACCAGGTTCATCTGGTGCGCTGGCCTGTGCTGGCCGGCGATGGCGGGCTGGTCGTCGAAGGCGAGGGCCTGCTGCTCGTCCCCACCGACCCGGCGCGCCCCGACACGCCACGCGAGCCGGTGGCCGACGTGATCCTCTTGCCCGACGCCGACCTGACCGGTCCGCGTGGCGAGGTGTCGCGCGCGTTCGTGGTCGAGACGGCGGGCAAGCTGGCTGCCGGCGGCAATCGCGTGCTGGTCCCGTTGCTGATCGACCGCGACGATACGCTCAGCGTCGTTGGCGGGGTACGGCCAACGAATCAGCCGCATCGAGAATTCATCTACCGGCAAGCATTCGAGCTGGGCCGACACGTGATCGGCTACGAGCTGCAAAAAGTACTTGCCGCCGTCGATCGTTTCGCCACGGAGCAGGCCGATACGAAGCGACCCTTGGCCGTCGTCGGCTATGGTGAAGGCGGGCTGCTGGCGCTGTATGCAGCGGCCGTCGATCAGCGAATCGATGCCGCGCTCGTCTCGGGTTATTTCGACTCGCGCCAAGAGCTGTGGCGCGAACCCATCTACCGCAACGTCTGGTCGCTGTTGGTCGATTTTGGCGACGCGGAGCTTGCGTCGCTGATTGCGCCGCGAACGCTGTTTGTCGAGGCCTCGCCGTTTCCCGACGTCGATGGCCCGCCCCCGCCGCATGACGGCCGCAGCGGCGCCGCTCCCGGCGTGTTGACCACGCCGCCGCAGCAGCGCGTGTCCGACGAGTTTGCCCGCGCGCAGCACATCGCGAAGGCAATGGGGTACGCGCAGCTAGGGCAGCTGATTCCCGTCGACCGACCGGGACAATCGATCGCGACGTTCATGACTGCCGTACATCACGATCTCGTGGCATCGAACGAGACGCAATTGCCGTCGGCCGTGCTCGAACGACTCGCGGCGCCAACTCGGCGCCAACGGCAATTCGAGCAACTCGTAGGCTACAACCAGTGGTTGCTGGGCGAGGCCGAGTACACTCGGGCCGCCTATTGGGCCGAGGCCGATCGCAGTTCGTTGGACACCTGGCGGCGTTCGACCGAGGACTATCGTCGCCGGTTCTACGACGAAGTCATCGGCAGCTTCGACCAACCGCTGCTCGAGCCCCGGCCCCGCGTGCGCAAGCTGTACGACGAGCCGAGCTACACGGGCTACGAGGTGCAGCTCGATGTCTTTCCCGAAGTGTTCGCCTACGGCATCTTACTCGTGCCCAAGGACATTCGCCCCGGCGAGCGGCGGCCGACCGTCGTGTGCCAACACGGGCTCGAGGGGCGACCACAGGATGTCGCCGATCCGCAGGTCGACAATCCTTCTTACCATCGTTACGCCTGCCGGTTGGCCGAACGCGGCTTCGTGGTCTATGCGCCGCAAAACCCGTACATCGGCCAGGACAAGTTTCGTTCGCTACAGCGCAAACTGAACCCGCTGGGCAAATCGCTGTTCTCGATCATCATCCCGCAGCACCGCCAGACGGTCCGCTGGCTGGCGAGACTGCCGGTCGTCGATCCCCAGCGGATCGGGTTCTATGGACTTTCCTACGGCGGCAAGACGGCGATGCGCGTGCCGGCCGTGGTCACCGAATACTGCCTGTCGATCTGCTCGGCCGATTTCAACGAGTGGATCTGGAAGAATGCCTCGGCGCGTAGCCCGTATAGCTACGTGGCCACGGGCGAGTACGAGATCTTCGAGTGGAACCTGGGCAATACGTTTAACTACGCGGAGATGGCGGCGCTGATCGCTCCGCGCCCCTTTATGGTCGAACGCGGGCACCACGATGGCGTGGCCCCCGACGAGTGGGTGGCCTACGAATATTCCAAGGTGCGACGGCTCTATGCGGCCTTGAAGATTCCCACGCGTACGACGATCGAGTTTTTCGACGGGCCGCACACCATTCACGGCGTCGGTACCTTCGCGTTTCTGCACGAGCACTTGCAGTGGCCGGCGCCGCACTAGTGCAGTGCCGGCGTCGAGCCGGGGCTGGGGCAGCGTTGTCAATCCGGCGGGCGGGCTCGATACTGGGTGTTGGTGACTAATTCGCCGACGCCGCAGCAGCCCTGACGCATGGCCGATCCGACGACATCTTCGCCCGCCGCCGGTCCCGAGGGACTCGTCGGCCGGCGTTTGGGCGATTATCAGATTCTCCGGCGGCTGGGGCAGGGGGCCATGGCCGAGGTCTATCTCGCCGAGCAGCTCTCGCTGCGCCGCCGCGTCGCCATCAAGGTGCTCAAGTCTCAGTTGGCCGGTGACGCAACCTACATCACCCGGTTTCAAAACGAGGCCCGGGCCGCGGCGGCGCTCGTCCATGCCAATATCGTGCAGATCTACGAGGTCGGTTGCCTCGAGGGCGTGCATTTCATCGCGCAGGAATACGTCGCCGGCGTCAACCTGCACGAGCTGCTCGTCCGTCGGGGTCCGCCCGAGCCGATGCTCGCGTTGTCGATCATGTGGCAGGTGGCCGCGGCGCTGGCCAAGGCCGCAGGGCAGGGGATCGTGCACCGCGACATCAAGCCCGAAAATATCATGCTGGCCGGCAGCGGCGAGGTGAAAGTGGCCGATTTCGGCCTGGCGCGCACCGCGCAGCCCCATGAGGCGGTGAACCTGACGCAGGTCGGTATCACGCTGGGGACGCCGCTCTACATGAGCCCCGAGCAGGTCGAGGGCAAACCGCTCGACCCGCGGAGCGATCTCTATTCGTTCGGCGTAACGTGTTTCCACATGCTTGCCGGCCGTCCACCATTCACGGGCGAGACACCCCTGGCCGTGGCCGTACAACACCTGCACAAGCAGCCACCCGCGTTGGCCGAACTGCGCGGCGATCTGCCTGCGGAGCTGTGTGCGATCGTCGAGCGGCTCATGGCCAAGGAGCCCGCGCAGCGGTTCGCCAGCGCCCGCGATGTGCTGGCTGCGTTGCGTGGCGTACCCGGCTTCGCCTCCGGCACGGACGGAGTACCGCAGGCGTCGTTGGAATTGCCCTTGCCGGCCGCGACGCCCACCACGCGGCTCGAGGCCACTCAGCGCCTCGCGGCAACCATGCAAACTTTGGCCATGCAGCCGCGCGTGCGCCTGCGGTGGCGCCTATGGTCTGCAGCGGCCGTAGCGGCGCTACTGGCCGGGGCCGTGATCGCCTGGTCGACGCGCGAACCGGACCTGCTCCAGGGCGCCGCCAGCCCGCCTGCGATTCAACGCCAGGCCACGGGCCGCGAACAGTTCGATCTGGCAATGAGCGTCGCGACCATCGAGGCCTGGCAAGCCGTTGAGCACTATTTTCCGACCGACGCCTACCATGTGCGTCTGGCAAGGCAGGAACTGGCCCGGCAATACCTGCAGCAAGACGACTACGATCGGGCACTCGTGCTGTTCCACGAGTTTGCCCTGGAAGAGGACGAGGAGCTGCGCGCCTTTGGCCTGGCTGGCCAGTTCGTCATCGAGACGATTCGTGCCCAATCGTCTGCGGCCCGGCAGACGCTCGCCGCACTGTGGCCGGTACGAGGCAAGCTGCGTGACGATCTGCTGCGCCAATCGTTCAACGCGGCCTACCGGACCATTCAAAAAGCGCTCGACGAGCAGACCTCGTCCCAGTGGCAAAGCTGGGTGGAAGAAAACCTGGGCGAGGACGCGGAATTGCCGCTGCTCGCGCCCTGAAATCGAGCGATTCCGCTGGCACTGGGTCGGAGCGGCGTGGCAGCCCGTTGACAGCGAACCGGCCGCGCAGTACGAAACTAATCCTGGCCAAACAACTGGCCGATCCATACGTGAGAAGGTCCCGCCGCGGCGCGACCGCTCTCCATTGGGCCCCCTTCGTCTAGTGGCCCAGGACGTCGGGTTCTCAGCCCGAAAACAGGGGTTCGACTCCCCTAGGGGGTACTGTCTGCCCATTCTCTGGGCTCCACGACGGTTCAAAGGTTGTCAAAACCGCCGTATTTTTGTGGGCAGTGCTGATCGTTTGATCGTCTTTGACCCTGGAGGGGGCGCCCTGGTGCACCGGAATCTGCACCGCTTTTGCACCGCCTTGATCGTCTACGGGTGCGGTCGGTTCGCTGGCAGCCCGATGGAAGTGATCGTCCGTAACCTGGAGATAGTGCTTCTGGGCTACCGCCTGTGAATTGCCCATAAAGGCACACACCACATGGCCAGGATAGCGTTGGTCGGCCAGTTCCGTTTGCCGGGTCGATCTCAGATTCTGCCAGAGCTTTGGCCAGGGTTTTAGGCCAGCCCGACGGATGATCTTGGTCAGCCGAGTCCGTAAGTTGGCATTTTGATTTCGCCGATTTGGTAGGACGAATTCTTCACCCTCCTGGGCCTGCCTGCGGACTGCTTCCAGATAGGGCACTAGCTCCGGGAACAAAGGAATGGTCCGGGAGCCCTTGCCATCGTGGTGTTCAGTCTTGGGGCTTCTGACGAGTACTTTGCGATTCTCCCAGTCAATGTCCTGCCAGCGTAATTCCACGGCCTCCGAGGGAATCCGCAGTCCTCCAAATCGGGCAAGCGCAAAAAGGAGTTGCCATTCCGGATCAGGGCAGGCTGCCAAAACCTTGTATGCATCCTCCAGGGACAAAAAGTACTCACGGTCCTTGTTCGCCCTGACACCACAGCCTGCCATATCGGCAAACGGATTCTCGCCGATCAGCCGCTTGCGCTGGGCTGCACGAAAGAATTGCTTGGCACGCCCACAGTGTCGGCGAGCCGTATTCTCCCCCACGATTCCAAACATCCATTGACGAAAGGCATCAGCGTCCCCCGGAGTAACCGCGCGAAGTGGGTAGTCCTCACCGAATCGCTTAATCAGGTAGTTTCGTGCCTGCTTGAGATTGATAATGGTGCGTGGCTTGGCGTCGGTCCGCTGCGCAATGTAGGCATCCAGGAAGGCCCCTAGCGTTGCTCGCTCACGTCGAGGAACGAGGCCGACCTTCGCCAGCTTCTCGTAAAAGTCCTGATCCAGCCGGTCAAGCCAGCGAGCCGTATCGTCATCAACGACATGGCCCATCAAGGTAGCGGAGGCCAACCGCTCGACATGAATCTTGACGGTCTCCGCGACCTTGTGAGAGACCTTGCCCAGGCGGATCGAACGCCGTCGCTGATCAGCCCCAATAAACTGAATGGTGCGACGCCCATTGGGCTCGCGGGCGATACTTGCCACTTGAGATTCTCCTCGATACGAGGTTGCTTGACCACGAGACGAATTCTAGGCAGCAGGCAAGCCGCATCCGTGCGGCTGCCTCGGCCCAGTAGCTCATTCAAGACGGGCTGGTCTCGTCCAAAGCATCGACATCAAACTCGATGTCGCCGAAGAACTCTTCGCCGCTTGGCTCTGCATCCGGATTTAGCGGTTCGCCGTCTGGCACAAAGCGCAACTCATCGTCCGCATCGTCCGCATCGTCCGCAGGCGGTGGTGCCGGCAGAGTGGGTGCAACGGCGGTTCTCCTCCCTCTCTCCCGTAGAACGGGAACGCGGATTTCAATCAATCGCTGCCTGGCTCTGTCGGGCGTTCGGAAGTCCATGCGGATTTCGATCCCCCGGGTGCGTAGCAGGGGCAGCAATCGCCGCAACTGTTGAGACAGGCGATTGGGAGTCTGGGGAAAGTTGGCTGCCAGCCTCAATCCGCTCGCAACAGCCAATTCCCGCAACTCGCTTAACAGTTCTCTCGCGGTACCTCGGAATTCACGAGTGCGATCCGCGAACGCCATCAGCGGCTCAAAGATCGCCGACCTTTCAATGGTTGCCTGATCTCCGCGATCACGATTCGCCTCCAGGGCCTCACGAAACGCACCTTCAGGGAATTCCCGGGCAATCGCGACAGCCTCCCCCAGTCGGGCGAAGTCTGCCATCCTCGGTAACGTTTCGAGATGCAAGCTCGGCATGATCCCCACGGCCCGAGCCGCCAAATCGAGGATCGCACCTAAAATCCGTCCATGGCTGCGGTTGAACTGTTCGATCACCTCAGCTTCCGTGCGGCGTCGATCTGGCGGGATCGGAGACAATTCGAGCACCAGCGCACGATCAAGCAGGTCAGGACGCCCGGCAAATTCATCAATCCCGTTCATCAAGATGGGACGTCGAACCGGGATTTGCACTTCCCGACGATCGGTGTAGAGCTGACGGGTGGCGAATCCAATTCCAGTAACCAGTCGGGCAAGGGCGTCCGACATCGCATCCGACAGGATTGACACATTATCGAAGCAGAGCAGGTAGGACCCCGCCGCCGCGATAGCCAGGTCTTGCTCGTTCCGGGGTAACGTGCGCAGCGGGAGTTGATGAGGATCGATCAGCGTGTGTAACAGCCGTGTCGCCGTGCTCTTGGCCGAGCCTTGTTCGCCCAGCAGGATCAAGATGGGGAAGGGCGAGATGCCTAAGACCATGGCAACGAGCATGGCTGCCAACAAGACCCAGTCTTCGGACTGGATATTCAAGACCATCGCCAGTTCTTCTAAATCACCTCCATGCTGGGGCTCGGGCAGCGCGAGCATGCCGGCAGGTCGCAGGAACTTGACCGGTGGCTCGTCGATGACACGCCAACCTTCAGTGGTGATTTCAATGCAGCGGCCGTCATCGCTCCCCAGGTCGAGGTAATGCGCCGATCCTTGCTGAGCAACCCGCACCTGCACCTCATGCTGCTCGCCGCGAAACCGCGCCAGAGTCGCTAAGTGCTGCACCGCTTCGGTGACAATCCCGCTCGCCGGCGCCTCATCATGCTCATCTAGGTATGCCCTCGTAAGCTCAGGGCCGGCTTCGTCTACGGTCAGCGGTAAAGTCAAGGCTCGCTTTTCGTACCGAATCGTTGCAAACGGGCTTTGATCGGGGCTGTGAAACAGCTCCCATTCTCGTGCGAGGTCCAGTAGCCGCTGTAATTGCCCAGATCGTTGGCGATCGCTCCCTGTACTCATGCTGCACCTCCGTTTGTGCTGTTGTGTGCGATGAAGCGATCTAGCTCGCTGGGGGCGACAAACTTGCGGCGGCCAATTACCACCGCGGATAAGCGACCGAGTCGAATCTGTTTCCGCAGCGTGTTATGCGACAACCGCAAAAACTGCCCTGCTTCGGCCAGCGTCAAGAGCTGGCCTCCCCTGTCCTGTGCCGACACCGTCGCCACCTCCCGCGCACGAGAGGCTAGGCGGTCAACGCGTTGCGTTGCCATGGTTCACCTTCTCCACTGGTTCGCCGGCTGCGAAGTGCAGCCCGCATACCCGTTGGCGCAGAGTTCGGCGGTTGGAGTGCCGAGCAGGTGGTGAACCGCAAGAAAATGCCCGAAATCCACGGGTTTTTCAAAGGGAAAAACTTCGCAGGTGTTCGGCAAAATACGCCGAACGATCGAACACTACGGGCAGTGGACACCAATCAGCCGTCCGAATCGTCGCCGTGGCGTCCGACCTCGCCGGGATGCTCGGTCCCGAACAAATGATGGGGTGCGTAGTCTTGATTGAGTAGTTTCAACGCCGGCAAAAGGATTGTCCGGTTAAGGCACTGTTGTCGATATTTCGAATGCCCCTTGAATTTATCGCGAAAGAATGCGGAAGCCGTCGATGGGGAAACCTGCGCACGTCGGGCCAGTTCGTTGTTGCCGATAGGTTCGAGGTTCAGGCAACTGTCTTTAGCGTACTGGTGGTGTACGTTCAGAGCCGCAATCAGCTTCGCCTGGCCATCACCTTGATCCGTGCTCCGCTTGGGCTTTTTCTGCGGCAATGCTTGCGCCGTACGGTCGGCAGGGGTTATGACTAGGTCATGATTTGGTGGCTGGTTGATCGGTAAGCGTCTTGGTCCGTTCGCGGAGAAACGCGGCTTCGCACCCGGAATACCCGCCGCTAGATAGAGCAACCACCCCCGAGTCGAATGACACGTTACCTCAAACGGCCAAGCCGGCGGTGCGTGTCCGAGATGGAGTGCCGCAGCACGATAGGCTGAGACTAGCTCACGGCAGTCGGGGGTTGGAGAATTTTGGCATGCATACTGGGCACGGCGCTCGTCATAATTGGCGAGTATTTCGAGAAGCTGGGCTTGTTCCTCGGCAAGCTGAGCGAGGGCAATAAGATTGGTCGGCAGCCGATTTCCCATCTCCTTGTGCCGTGCTACCAATTCCCGCTGCCGGCGCTCATAACGCAAGTACGTGCCCGCGCTATGCAATTCGGTTCCCTTAGGCACTGCAAGGGCGTACTCCGCTTGAACGGCGTACCCTTCAACCCTGTTGACGATGCTCGTAAAGCTCGCTTCGATTCTCGAAAAAAGCGGTACTTCAGCGGCGCGCATAAGTCCTCCATCATGCTCAAGTTCGCTGTGACGGCCACGATGCCTCGACGACGACGGTCTGCCCCCGGCTGGGGGGCAAACAACAGGGGGAACACCCGCCGTTTTGCTTCAGGGACGCCGCACTTTGCCGGGTTTATTGGGGCATTTGGCTACTGTCGCACCGCAGAATGCGACAGCGATGGATTAGCCCGTCCTACCGGTCTGGCGATCTTGTGTCCCACGGTTCGGGTGTTCGCTGCCAAGTCGTGCTTTCAGTGAGCACCGGCAGGCCCCCGGCACTTATTGGCCGGCGGACACAGTATTATCGGCGCTTCCACTAGCTCGGGCAACCCGGCTCGCGAGGCCTAGCGCTAGAGCCACGCCGCGAAGCGTTTTACAATCGAGGCCCGCACGACAATCGGTTGGCCACTTGGTTGGGACCACCGCCGACCGAAGTCCTTATTCCTAATACCTGCTGCACCCGGGGGCATCGAACGGTGGCCAAACGCACGACGACGAAGTCCAGCCCGTCCAGGAAGGACGACGCCGCACCCCGCACCGCCAAAGCGCCAACGGCAGCCAAGGGCAACGGCTCCCGCTCCAACGGTGCCAAGTCAAACGACGCCAAATCCAACGGCGCCGCCCTCGGGTTCGAGGCCACGCTGTGGCTCGACGCCGACAAGCTCCGCAATAACCTCGACGCGGCCCCAAGTGTATCGACGATGCAACACCCAGGCGGTAAAAGACTGACCGCGTAATTGGACATGGCGACTTTGGCGAGCAAAAATCTGGTCACTTGGGGGCCCGCTACTGTCGTTCTGGGTCGGCGTCGCAGCCGTGGCTAAATTGGTGCCCACACACGGAAAATAACTGGACTGTTGTGGGGTAGTCACCATGTCGGAAAACAAGCGAACCGAGTGGTACTGCGAAGTCCTTGGGGAAGTCCTGGGTCCGATGGGCTCCAAGCAGCTCCAGGAGATGGTTCGTCGCAAGGAACTATCCCCGCACGACCAGGTTCGACGCTCCGGATCAAACAAGTGGCTTCCCGCTGGAGAGATTCGCGGACTCTTTTCTCAGCCGGCGGCCGCGGCAGCCAAGCCGAAGGAGGCAACCGCTGTCGATCGTCCCACGGCCAAACCGGTAACACCGGAGATTTCTGAAGCGGCGACGGAACCAGAAACTGCTGTGGGCTGGCGTGTGATCGTTTTGGCCGGTTGCGGCTGTGCGGCCGTCGCCTTGGCGCTGTTGTTGTGGTTTGGTCGGGGAAATGAACAACTCCGCGCCGCCACGAGTGGTAAGGAGAAGCGGGAGCTGGCCGAGTTGCGGGAAAAAGTCCGGCAGCTGAAAGCTCAAGAAGCCGCGGACACAGCGAAAGCGGCCGATTCATCCCCCACCGAACCGGCAACGGTTCCCATCGGCGACAACGCGGCAGAGGCTTCCTCGGCCGAAGAAGACGCGCCCACTCCTCCGGGAAGCTCCGACCCTCCAGCTGCTGAGAATCCGGCCGAAACAAAGTCGGCCACTGGCCTCGAACTCCCCGTGTTGGTGAAGCTCGTGGAACCTTCGGTCGTCACGATCGAAAAACGGCGTTTGGACGGAACTCTAGCTACCGGCAGTGGTTTTTTGACGGGTAGTCATGGGTTGGTCGCAACCAACTTTCACGTTGCTAATGAGGCCGTGGACATCAAGGTCCTGCTAGTGGGCGGCTCCGTTTATTCAGCAACCGGTTTCGTCGCCGCCAGCGCCGAGCATGACCTGGCCGTGCTACACGTGCCCGACCTCCCCCCAGACCTTGCGCGGTTGGAATTAGCCTCGGACGTTGAAAAGGGGGAGCGCGTGGCCGCGTTCGGGAGTCCTCAGGGGTTGATTGCCTCCGTTTCGGATGGCGTCGTCAGCAGCGTGCGAACTGGTCATGAAATTGCGGCATCTGGTCTTCTCGAAACCGCCGAAATCTACACCGCCGCGGGTTACGCTCTCGATGCCCGCTGGATTCACTCGACCGCAACCATTGACCACGGCAACAGCGGCGGACCGCTGGTCAATTACCGTGGACGAGTCGTTGGCGTGAACACATGGGCCCCTAAGGATGCTACGGGCTACTACTTTGCCATCAGTTCGGAACACCTAGCTGAACTACTCGCATCGGCCCCCGCCCAACCGAGCCCGCTCGAACACTTCCCCCATCGTCCCCGGCCCAATGTGCCGGCCCAGGCGCCCCCGGCCCGCGATGAAGAGGGGGAGATTGCCATTCGCATCGAGCAGCGGCGACGGTTGCTGCAAAGCATCTACGAACAGCGACTCACACTGTTGCAGCGGTACGAGAATTTGCAGTCGAAAGTGTACGACATCCGCAACCAAGGCGAAGCCGCCAAGGCCAACCTAACGGGCGTCGAAGGGAGAATGCTGGCCGTCAACAGCTCGCTAAGCGAAGCCGACGCCCAGCTGCTCCAACATCGTCGTCGAGACGAAAACTTCGAGGCGAACCAAGTGCAGTCGGAGATGCGGAACCTACAGCTCCAATTACAAGCCCTTCAGGCCGAACATGCCAGTCTCACCCAACGCATCGCTGAATTGTTACGCCGCCACGCCGAAGCCCTCGCCGCGGAACGCGAACTCTTACTCGAATGTAACCAGCTACGGCACGAATGGCTCACTGCCGTCGGCTACTACTTGGCGCTGACGCATCAAGAGATTGATGCTGTCCTAATGATCCTCAACGAGTGGGCGGTCTTGGACACTGCCAACCCAATGCCGTACGTCAACCGCGGTCTTATTAAATGGCATCGCGGTGACCTGGACGCAGCCCTTCTCGATTTGCAACACGCTGTCGATTTAGCCGGCGTTGACTTAACTTCGTCGCTTGCCGCCCGCGGTGCAGTACGCGTCATGCTGGGAGATGAGCGAGGCGGAATGAGGGACTTCGGCCAGGCGCTGAAGGTCAATGAGCGAGACGCCGATATCTATTGGCTGCGGGCGCGTGTCTACCAATCTCAAGGCCGGTACCCGCTGGCTGAACGGGACATCAAAACTGGTCTGCGGTTAGCTGCCGACCATCGTGAGTTGCTACGAATGCAAGCGTTGCTGCTGGCCGCTTGCCCGCAGGCGCGGTTTCGCAATGGCACGAAGGCCATCGTGGCCGCCCGAAAGCTGCTCGAAGTCACTGGCGAGCAGGACTGGCAATCCGTCGCGATCCTAGCCGCCGCCCACGCGGAAGCCGGCGACTTCCAACAGGCGGCGGCACTCGCCGAACAGGCGGCCGACTTGACGTTCGCCGAATTGCGAGCACACTGCTTGACGATGCGGGACGCTTTCCTCCGAGAGCAGACCCTCGACAAGATCGATTGGTAAACACCCATCTAACGCTCGACCGTAGTCGCCGCCAAAGGTTGGCTGCTTCGGTGTGTCGCAGCCGTGCAGGATTTTAGCAGCGGTAATGCGCCCAGGACTCGCCCACCTTGCGCAATGATCGACTGCGCTCACTTGCGGGCCGGTTACAAGGAACGGGATGTAACCGTTACGCCTGCCCGTCAAGCACAGTGCTTTGTTCGCTGGCAACCCCACCAGGACTACTCAGCGTACTCTTTGAACTCGTCCAACACGCTATCGGTGGTGTGGGACAAGTAATCAAGTTCCCCCAGCTCTTCAATGCTGCCGTAAGACAAATACGTGCAGCGCTCGGCAAGGGGCGAGTTTTCTAGCAATGAGAATACCGGTCGGGTGATCTCTTGGAATACCTTTTCGCGCCGCGACTCGGGTGCGACAATATGGAGCGGCACATTGATGTTTGGAAGGAGTGCACACAGATCGGCCATTCGCAGCAAGCCGGAGTAGATTGCCGTCGAATGTTCGACCTCGAAAGCTCTCCGGATGGCGCGCCCCTTCAGCCAAAGCACGTCGATTCGCTTGACGGTGTCCAAGGTCGTTTCGTCGTAGTTCAGTGGCAGGCGGTCCAACAGAACTCCCGGCTGCGCCGACCAATGTTCGCCAACGCGAGATCGGTCAGCGTTGGGGAGCCAAATCTTGAAACCCATCGCCTCACCGATCCGACAAAGGGCAGCTTGCACGCGCACCGATTCTCGGTCAGTTGTTGAATCTTGCGCAGGTTCTTCGGTCGGCGCAACCCTGTCGTCAGGCACACTAACCACAACGGAACGATCTGGCCGTTGAATACGTCGCTTCAACGCGCGGTCATACTGCTCGTTGTCCACCGGGAAAGTGCGACCGTCGGCCTGCACGCGCTGCAGGAGCAAATCCAAGAATGCGCCGTCATCCTGGTTGAGCTTAACTAGACTGCGACGTAACGGGCCAAGCCAATATCCGCCGGGCCTGACGTCGCGGGTGAACGACAGCTGGGAGTACACCTCCGACTCGTGGATTGGAATCGTCTTTTCGAGAGAAAGCCATACGGCAGGCCTAACTTTGAATCGAACAACAAATGGATCGTCGTCAGGGACGAAAATCGGCGTGCTGTCCGTGAATGGCCCGTCCATCACTTCCAAGATGCCTATCCAACGAGACATGCGGACCATGTAGCAAACGAACTTGTCGCCGACGCGAACCTTTTCGGCCATAGACCGCTGAGATTCACGAAATCCCGAAATTGTGCGATCTGAACGAGCAAACGCCTCGAACGTCTCAGGCGTAAACAGGTCGCTCCAGTAGTTCATGCCGTGAATACTCCGAGCGTGCATGCTAGTCCGCGAACTTGGTTTTAGGATGGTCAGCGTACCGCCAATAGACTGCAAGGTTGTCAGCCTATCGCACTAGCGGCCGATCCTCTTAGGTCACAATGTGTCCGCGGGTTGTGTCTACATCAACCTTTGCGCATAGCCTCGTCGAGCACGACCGTCAGCGGGACTGCGAACGCCGCGCCCCGGTTCAACGCGTGTGTGCGGATCAGGGTGGTGCGAACGTCCTTGTGGCCGATAGGTAGACCTATATCGCATCTGGCCAACGCCCCGCCTCGTCCAGGATTGTAACGTTGGATCGCTTCGATTCCCACGTACCCAATTCGCCTCTGGCCAACCGCCCAGTGACGTACCGTCCGAGTACAGTGCTCTTCCGTGGTTGCAGTTCACGCCCACCTTACGCAGTGACGCTCAGCACCGTTTGCGGAGCGCAGTGCCGTCCGCTGCATGCTGTTGTTAGCCATGCTCGTATGGCGTCCCGGCGCTCAGAATAGCGCCTCCGCGACCTCCACGGGCTCCCATTCATGAATCAAGACGGCCTGAGCCTGCACGTGGAACGTGCTCAGAAACACCCGGCGGTCGACCTCACTCGCGCCGGTCTGCGCCATAAGGGTGTCGCGAAGGGGGTGATTGCTCGCAATCAGGAACTCATTTCGCGTGCTCAGCCTCTCAAGAAGCCTGATGCTAGGAATGAGGTTCGACTTCCCCGCCACACCTCGGTTGCAGCGACGGCAGGCTAGGACGAGATTCCACACGCCGTCGATGAGACCACCCATGCCTGCCGCCTTGAGAGAGTGTGGGAAGAAGTGATCAACGTCCGGCGGTGTCGCTCCAGCAAGAGAAAAGCTGTCGAAACAGTAGAAGCAGTGTCCCTTCTGGTAACCGCTGAGCGCGTCGCGCGCCCCCGTGATTGACTTTCGGCGCCTTTCCGCGTCGACCACGAACAGCGATTCGGTAGCCGGATCGCGGTTCACCGTGAGTAGCGCGGGTGACACACCAAGTTCCCACGCAGTCTCGACAAGCCGCCATCGCGCGTCTGCTTCGAGCGGTAGGTTGGGATTCTGGTCACCGCCAACCAGGTCAGCGAAGGACTGCGTCATCCGGATTCCCCCACCCCTGCCGCGCTCGTCCACGAAGAACCGTTGCGGCACTTCGTTCCGGCCCACAACGTGGAACGCGTGGATCACATTGTTAAAACCGATCCGGACAGCTTGGTCGACCAATTGTTCCTGCGTCAGCTCACCCGCATTGGCCTTGCGGCAGGCGTCTAAGAAGCGACTTGCCCGCGAGGTGCCCTGTTTTTCTGCGAGCAGCAGGTGGGAACACAGATACTTCGAGAACGGCGCCGCCAACTCCTCCAAGGTCACAAGCTGGCCAGCTTGGGGCTGTAGTTCGAGCAGCGCCCGCCCGAGTGCGAACTTGTAGGTGGCAACGTTGCGGCCGAACAGGATAATCCCGCGCCAGCAATCCTCGGGGCGCGGTCGAAACGCGACGAAGGGGTGCATCACGGTCAATAGGCTCCCTTGCCCGGGATCAGGTGACGAACACCGCCACGGGGATTGTCGACGTCACCGCGACGGCGGGGGATTAGGTGGATGTGGCAATGGAAGATGGTTTGGCCTGCTGCATCGCCGATGTTCGCGCCGAGGTTGAATCCTTCTACTGCGGGATCACTTACCTGGACGAGTTCACGTGCCTTCCGAAGCAAATCGTTGCAGGCGAGCAACTCCTCAGCGGTAAGTGAAAAGTAGTCCTCGGTGTGTCGGCGCGGGACAACCAGCGCGTGCATCGCGGTGACAGGGAACGCATCCCACAATGCGACGGCGAGTTCGTTCTCCAGGAACACCCTGTCCCCATGAGGGTTGCAGAAGACACAGCCGTTCACGGTCACTCGCCTCCTTTCTCCACAAATAACGATTGAGCTCAGGCCGCGGCCCGTCAGGGCTGTCGCGTCTGCAACGGATTGTTGTGCGGTGGTACGCTATTAACTGGAATTTGCTCGCTTGCTGCCAAGTAACGGAGCATTTGCGTCGGCATTCGCCGTCGTACTTGCCCACAACAGATACGGCGCGAGGAATATCTTGCCAGAGAACGCGACCGGGATTGTGTCAAATCCGGCAGGGAGCCGTCGTCCTCCTTGCGCGCGAAGAACGAACCGTCCTGGCCACGAACAGGGTTGCCAACAAGCTGATTCGGTCACATCGACCGAGGGAACGAGGCGCCAACTTTGAGGACGACCAGCTTTGATCTCGCGGCAAGACGGGCGTTTGCGCATTTCAACCCTTGATAATGACAAATCCCTCCGTTCGGGACACCCAGTCCATCGTCGCTCTGCGACGGCGGCGTAACAAACCTCGGCATGGGGAGGATGGGATACTCGCATCGCCTCGTTCCCCCGGAGCGCTGTCAGTTGCGACATCTCAGGCGACCCAGCTTTGCTCGCTGGCCGCCGAAGATGCCAAGATTGCTCACTCCAAGGATGGGGCACCTTGGGAATCTTCGCACTTCAATCCACGAAGATGGCCAACGTGCCCTCTCGCGCAAGGATGGCACCTTGGGAATCTTCGGGCGAACTACTTCGTCAGCGACAGCCCCGTACGACGACGGCGGGCGGCAACGACGCCCACTGCGGTGGCGCCGATCATGGCGAGCAAAGTGGTGGACGGTTCTGGTACCACATTCAACGTGAAGTTGTCGATGGTCGCTGTGAAGGGTACGAAGCCGCGAGCATTCGCGGCATGAATGCCGAAATACAGGTCGTCATAAGCCTCCAGCCAGGGAACGGTAAATGACGAAAGCGATCCACTGGTGGCCGGGTTGGTTTGGTTTGTCCAAGACACGCTCCAAATCCCGGCTGCCCTAGTCACGGTCAGGAGGATGTTGTCACCTGGATCAAAAGCACCCAAGCCCGTACCTGCACCGCCAACATCGCCACTTCCGAAATTCTCGACAGCGAACACCTGGTCAGGTTCGTGGAATCCCAATCGAACCGTGGCATCCTGATTTGCTCCGACCAGCAAAGTAAGCTGATCCGACAGCCCATTGACGACGACATCTTCAAATAAGGCCGACATCGTAAAATCGTGAGTGCCCACGCCTGGCACAAAGACTACGGCTGCCTCCAAATTTCCGAGGTTGCGTCCAAAGCCATTTAGCTGATTGAAATCGGACCGAGTGGAGTTCATTCGCAACTTGCCCGGGACGGCCGTCAAGCTGAGGTTGGGATCATTTGCGGGGATCGCCCCGCCCGTTCCGGGTAGCCGATGTGTGAATCCTGTTCCATTGCCCGCGTTGTCGCCAATCGTACCGACCACTGGAGCGTCAAAGTTCAAGCTGACGCTCACGTCTGCATTTGCGGTCAGTGGGAATACCAGCAGCGCTGTGCTGAGCACGGTCGCGATTCTTGCCATCGCCATGCGTCTGCGGTTTGTCCGACCGAGAAGCATGGCACCCCCAATAACCATCAACAGGGCGCTGGACGGCTCCGGAACTGTGGCCACCCAGGCCTGAGTCCGTCCTTGAGGATCGACTCCCCAGCCGGCAATACGGTGACCATCGGCTGACACGCCACGCGCCTCGCTCAAGCGCCAGCCTGCAAGTTCAGTAGCAAGTCCCCTCGCACTGAGATACTCATCCAGTGCCTGCAATCCCGTGGACTCGCTGAACAAAAAGGCGGTGTCTTGCCCACCTCTCTTGCCCTGACCGACTACAACCGATCCATCGTGAGATGTCGCATAGGCGATGACCGCCTGTAGCCCAACGGTCGGTGCGACCCCAACCATCCCTGTCGGCTGGGTCCAAACGAACGCTTGGGTTCCGAAAGACGAATTGCTCCAACCTACGATCGTGGCCCCGTCACCGGACACCGCGCGAGCCTCAGACGAAGTCGGTGTCACCGTGAGGTAACCAAGGCCAGTTAAGCCATCCGGGGACGACCATCGAAATGCCTGACTCCCTAAGGATGAACCACACACCACTGTTCCATCCCCTGAAACACCGTACGCAGTACCGCCTATCGCCCTGGATTGTTCGAGCACGACTACATTAAACGGAGGACCTGACGAGTCTAGCGGAACAATGAATGGGCCATCATCGCTATCGGCGCTTCCTGAATAATCAAAATAGTCCCCAGCCGCCAAATGCCCATCTGCGGAAACACCATAGGTCCGGAACGCTGGCTCATCGAAGGCAATGTGCGGTATATCACCCCATATCGCGACATTACCGCGACTCTCAGTCCAGTAATAACCAATATACTCGCCGTCATAATTGCGCTCGCCAGTGCCAACAATTACAGAACCATCACCGGAAACGCTGAACGCTGGATTATGTAGGAATAGGTCAACCTGCCCGCCTTGAACATAGGCGAATTCATTTCCCAGCCCGACCATCCCGCCGCCTTCAGTCCAGCGAAATCCTTCCTCATAGCTGTAATCCAATGGTGGTGGATATTGCATGCTTTGGCCGACAACGGTCGTGCCATCAGCGGAAATGGCGAACGCTTTGGAATGCCCTGGCTGGTCAAGAAACCCAAGCCCTTGGAACGAAAGCTGCCCAAAGGCGATCGAGTCAGCAAGCAGGCAGACAATCACGATTGCAGCGGCGCTGGTACGCGGCATTTCGGTTCCCCTAAGTTCAACGATGGCCCGAGGCAAAAGACTGCCGGCGGGAACTAGCATGGCTAAGGAACGGTCGAATCCAGCGCAAAAGCACTGGTCCAACCGATCGAGCGAGTCACGGCAAAGATGCGGCAGCTACCGACTGACGCAGGTAGCGGCGCTGCGAACCGTGAATTGAAGTCTGCCTCACTAGCGGCACCCAGCCCAGGAACCGTACCGTTGCGAAGAATCTAACGTGCCACTTTTTCGATCGCAATAGGTCGCTTGAAAATCGTAAAAACTGCGAGCGAAGGTAACCATATGTGCACAGCGGCTGGCGTTGGGGGCGCCAGGGGGCCTCGGTAAGTCCATGGCTCGGTTGCAACCGCAGCCAAGGCACAGGCGCGACCGCCGCGACGCCCCTTGAATGAGCGCCAAGCGCAGCGACGACGGACGTGCCCCTATCAGGGTTGCGGACGATGCGGACGATGCGGACGGTGCATTGGACGATCAGCCAGGTGCTCCTATTCCGCCAGTTGGACCCTCTGCAAGATTTCGGCACGAGTCGAGTAGGACAGCTTGGGCCATGCGACAATGATGGATCGTAGGTCCTCCAAGTAGTCCTGGAATTCGAGTGCCAGCCTAAACCACATGGCAGTTGCACCGGATTCTGCAGCGCTGCTAACTATGCTGTTGTGACAACCCTCGACGCGATCAGCGTTTAAGTCAATTCGTTCGACTCCCCTAGGGGGTACCTGCTTTTGCGCTTGCCGGCGCGCTCTTTGCCGGCGGCATCCGGGTGCTCTGACTTGCTCGCGATTCTCCGCGCAACAGGTCGGAGCCGTCGTCCGGGGTGTGCACCGGTCGGATTGCCCCCAAAGCTGTATGCGGCAGGTGGCCGTTTGGCGGTTCATGCCAATTGCTGGCGGTGGCGCGCCGGCCGACTTAAAATGCCCATGTTACCGGCCGGAACTCCGCGCCATGATCAGGGGAGCGCGGGCCCTCTACCACCTTTTGGGTATCGAGGAACGGCTCAAAGGTAGAGGTGTTTGCTTCCCACCACGACCAGTGCACGATGCCGACCGATCTCGCGACCCGCCGACCGCTTGATAAAGCTGCGTCCGCCGCCGGCGCGAGTAACCAGTTCGTAACGACCGACTGGTCACTCGTTTCCGACGCTCGCCAGGGAGGCGCTGGGCATTCGGACAGCCTGGCGCTGCTTTGTCAGCAGTACTGGTTCCCGCTCTATGCCGATCTGCGCCGCGGCGGGTATTCGACGCACGATGCCGAAGATCTCGTGCAGTCGTTCTTGGCCTGGATCGTGGCGGCCGACCTGCTGCGGCGCGCCGACCGCGAGCGGGGGCGATTCCGTACGTTTCTCCGCGTCGCCTTGCGCCAGTTTTGCGCCCGCGAGCATCGCCGTACGCGTGCCAAGAAGCGGCATCCAAGCTCGGCGCTGCTATCGCTCGATCCGCTCGAGGCCGAGGCCCGGTATGAGCAGGCACTGGTTTGCAACTGGACGCCGGACCGCCAATTCGACCACGGTTGGGCCATGACCTTGCTGCAGGTGACGTTGCAGCGGTTGCACGCGGAGTATGCCCGCGCCGGCAACCAGGCACGGTGCGAATCGCTGTTGCCGTTCTTGACCGATGATCGGCGTCCGGATCGCGATCAATGCCGTGCGCGGCTGGGATTGACGGAAGCGGCGTTCTCGATGGCCTTGGGCCGTCTGCGGCGGCGCTATGGCAAGCTGCTGCGCGAAGAGGTTGCTCGGACGGTTGCGCATCCTGACCAAATCGAAGACGAGCTCGAGCAGATCCTGCTTGCGGTCGCTGTGAACTAGGGTGGCGCAGCGATGGGCGTCGAATCGCCTCGGGTCCGATGCCGCACGTGTGGCGGGGTGATGACCGGGGAGACTCCGTTCGGTCAGTGCCCCGCGTGCCTGGTCCGGCTGGGACTCGAAGCGGTCCGCAGCCGCGCGGAACGCTCCAGCGCCGTGCCGGTAGTCTCATCGCAGGTGGTCTCGGGCTGGTTTGCCGATCTCGAAGTGGGTGAGCTGTTGGGCATAGGCGGCACGGGAGCCGTTTATCGCGCCTACCAGCCCGGCCTCGAGCGCGAGATCGCGCTGAAGGTCATTCCGCTTGACGACGACGAGCCGCTCGCCGGACAGCGCCTGCTGCGCGAAGCCCAATTGCTGGCCCGACTGCAGCATCCGCGGATTGTTGCCGTATACGACGTCCGGCAAGTCGAGCGATTCTTTTGCTTGTTGCTGGAATACGTGCCCGGCGGCAGCCTGAGGCAACGTCTCGCGTCGGGGCCCTTGCCGCTCGACGAGGCCATGCAGCTCGTCGAACAGGTGTGCGAAGGGCTGGCGTTTGCCCATCGCCAGGGCATCGTGCATCGCGATATCAAGCCCGAGAATATTCTGCTCGACGCCGCGGGCATGGTGAAAATTGCCGACTTCGGCATCGCCAAGATGGTTGCCGCCGAAGGGTTCCCGTCGCCCAGGCTCACGCACTCTGGCCAGGTGCTCGGCTCGGCGAATTACATGGCGCCGGAACAGTTCAAGGGAGCCAGCGATCCTGACCCCCGCAGCGATCTCTATGCGTTGGGAGTGGTGTTTTACGAAGCCTTGACGGGCCACTTGCCCGCAATCGACTATGAGCCGCCGTCGCGCGGACAGCGCGGCAATCGCCAGGTCGACGCCTTGGTCCTCCGCCTACTGCGCCGCGAACCCGGGCAACGGCCCGCCAGTGCCGACGTGGTGCGCGAGCAACTGCTGCAGATCCGATCGACCGGCAACCGGCGACTTTGGCCCTGGGTCGCCGTGGGCCTCGCGGCAGCGCTTGGTGGGTTGCTGCTCTGGCAACGCGGCGAACATCGCGGTGCGCCCGGGACCCAGGTCGCCACGAGCCGCCTGGCCGCGTTGCATCGTTCGCTGAACCGATCCTACGTCGACTTGAAAAATGCCTCGGCCACGTACGAGTCGCGCCATGACGAGTATTCGGTGAGCGGCGCGATCGACGGCGTGCGTCATTCGGCCGGCTGGTCGGTACAGGGCCAGCAGGATCGACCGCAAGCAGCCGTGTTTCAGACCGTCGCTCCGCTGACGGCCGAGCAACTGCTGTTCGAATTGGAAAACGACGGCGGCGGCTACCTCGGGTTCAAACCCCGGCGGTTTCGCATCTCGTACACGACGGCGCCCGATCCGGATGTGACCCGCACCAACATCGAATGGGTTCCCGTGCGGCCGCAAGAGGTGCGCACGACGGACGCCGCGTCGGAGGCCGCGGTCGAGACCGATGGATGCACGATTCGCGTCTCGGGAAGTGCCAACGTGCCAGACGACTACATCGTGTTGGCCGCGGGCGACTATCGTGGCGTGACCGGCTTTCGGCTCGACTTGCTGTGTGGTCCGAGTGGCATACTGAGTTTCGTTGACGACGTCCGAGGCGACGTGCACCTGACCGAGTTCGGAGTCTTGGCGTATCCACCTCCGGCGCCTCCGGTGCCCACGGATGTCGTACCTTTGGCACGGACCGAGGCGTCGTTCGACCTCGCGGGCCCGTTGCATCACAGCAGCGAGTTGATCGACGGCGCCATGCGCGGCACCAGCTTCTGGCTCGTCAAAGACGAGGCGGCCGGCCAGGATCAAGCCGTCGCGGCGTTTCCCGCCGAGCCCCTGGTGGCAGACGATCTGGTGTTCGAGTTGATGCACAACACGTCGGCATGGTTCCACAAGGCAGGGCGTTTTCGTCTGTCTTATACGACCGATCCGCAACCTGCGCTGGCGAGCGCGAAGGTCCATTGGACGTGGATCGTGCCGCAACAGGTGCGCTTCGAGCCGCCCGGATTGACGGCCACTTGGCGCGACGATGGGACGATCGACGTCGAGCCTTCGCAGGCCGTGCCCCAGTGCAATTATCGCATCTTTGCGCATGGCCCCTTCGCCGGGGCCACGGCGTTTCGCCTCGAGCTGCTGACCGGCATCGAGGGGACGCTCGGAACTTCGCCCGAGCGCGTATTTGCGTTGAGCGAATGGCGCATCATCCGTCCCGGCGTCTCCGCGCCGTAAGCCGCGACAACGCGACGGTTTGGGGCACGGTGGCCGGGTCTTTTCGCGCGGCCGCGTTAAGTCGCGCCGCCTTCTGCATTACTCCTTCCGGACGAGAGCCTTCCCGGGGAACGATTCGCGGGAAGCCGAGCTAACCAATTCGCCCACGTGAGTGTCCGCCGTCGACCAACTGGTGACCGGACCACGAGGAGCGCAACCGGCCTGGAGGTGAAGAAATGCGGTCACGCCATCGATCTTGCGCGCAGCATCGCGGCCGACCGCGAAACGCCTCCTCGCACCGCCGGCGCCAAACCCTTCGCACGGAGCAACTCGAAATTCGCCAGTTGCTCGCCGCGGCGAGCTTGATCGACGAAGGCGCGGGCCGGTTCGACACCTCGGTGAGCCAATTGGACGCGGGCACTCTGGGGACGTTCGATCGGCCGGCGGTCACGATCATCGGCGGCCTGCAATCGACGTTTTCGGGCAACTTCGACTACGACCAGATTCGCTTTCAACTGGCCGAGAGCGGCAATGCGTCGGGAAAGATTCGCGTCAAGCTCACGCCGTCGGGCGCCAATGGCCAGGCGCTGGTGACGACGAGCGCCAGCGGCGGAAACCTGTTTTCCCGCCTCGGTCTGGGCGACCTGTTGGCGCCTTTCACCAGCCTGGCTCGCGTCGATGGCTCCGGCACTTATGGGGCCACGGCGGTCGCGAACGACACGATCGAGTTCTCGCTCAACGGCCTCGGGGCCGGCGCGTACGACCTGGTGTTGGGGAGCACGCCCGTGCTCTTTGGTCTGCTGTTGGGCAATGGCAGCACGGGCGTTTCGTACACCTACGAGGCTGTGCTGCAGGATTTTCCGAACGAGCCGGGCGCGCCCGATATCACCAAGCCGCTGGGCAGCGATCCGGCCGTGATCGCGATGGGCACCGTCGCTGCCGGTCGGACCAGTTACGCCGCCGGCCGGATCGAAGGTTCGGCCGCGGCGGGCACCTATTTGAACGATCCGCACGAAGAGCTGCGCTATGACCTGGCGACCAGCGGCGGAGTGATGTTTGCCACGCTCGTGGCTGATGCCGGCGCGAGCACGATCGGCAATCCGGTCTTGAGCACCAGCACCTACTCGCTGGCTCCGGCCGTAAGCGACAATCGCTTGACGTGGACCCGAACCAACGAGGCCGCCGGCACGCACACGCTCACGTTCAACTCGCCCGAGCTGCAAGGTGGCACCGGGTACCAGTTTTTTGTCGAGAGCTATCCCGTCGTGGCGGCGGCGACCGATTTGACCGAGGCCGATTACTTCCGCTCGGGACCGTCGGGCCAAAGTCTGGGCGTCATTGGCGGCGCTCGCCCCAGCACGTCGGTGTCGGGCTTGTTGCGCAGCTATTACGAGCCCGGCAGCGCTCTGGGCGCCTCGGCGGACAGCGACGTGTACGACTTCACGCTGCCCTCGCGCGGCTCGAATGGTTCGCAGGTCGTCGTGCAGTTGCCGGCCGGCGCGGCGGCGAACACCTTGCTCACGGCGACCTTAACGCGCGCCGGAGGCACCAGCCTGCCAGCGACGTTCGACGCGGCAACGAACTCGATTCGGTTTGACCTGAATGGCTCACCCGGAGGCAGCTATTCGCTCGCGCTGGCCTCGCTGCCTGCGGCGCCGGGCACGGGCTACACCGTCACGTTCAACCACGTCTTGCCGCGCGTGACCCTGGACAGCGTGGTCCATCTGGCCGAGGGCTTCGGTTACGGCACGACCATCGCCGGCTTCGGCCAGGCCATCGACACGTCGCGCGGCACGAACGCGTACGGCAACCTGACGGCACCCCTGGGGCTGGCGACCGCAGGGCAGTTCACCATGGAGTCCTGGGTCTATCCGAAACCGGGCCTCACCGACGGCGTGATCTGGAACTATGGCGGAGCCTATCAGCTCCTGCGCGTGGGCAACACCGGGTTGCGCATGACGTTGAGCCGCAACGGCGTGAGCGTGCCGGAGACCAACTTCGACGTGACCGCGCCCGACGTGCTGAACGCCGATGCGTGGAACCACGTGGCCGTCGTTTTCAACGGGGCCCGGCTGCAACTGTTCGTTAATGGCGTGAGCGTGGCCGAAGTGCCCGACGCGGCGCCGGCCTTCTTGAATCTGAAGCTCGTCGAGCCGGTGAACCTGAACTTCTTGAACAGCTCGCTGTTGCCCGCCGCGGGGGGCGCCGGTGCGATCGACGAAATCCGGGTCTGGAACCTCGCACGCACGCAGGCCGATCTCCAAGAATCGATGCTGACACCTTTGACGGGCACCGAACCGGGGCTGGCCGGGTACTGGACCTTCGAGCAGCCGGCCGACGAGGGGCGCATCGAGTACGACTCGTCCCCGGTCGGCAACGCCCTGGGGCTGTCGCGCGCCATGCGCATCGAGAACGCCGCGCCACAAATCGGGTATGTCGACGTCCGGCTCGACCGGCCGGTCGACAACCCGCTCGGGCTGTGGGTGACTTACAACGTCACGGGCGGCACGGCCCTGTGGGGGACCGACTATCTCGGCTCGACTTTCCGCAAGGTGTCGAACGACCCCTTCACGGAACAAAAGGGCATCATCATCCCCGACAAGGAGCAGACCGGGCGCATCTATTTTCTCGCCCGGCCCGATGCCATCGCGGAGCAGGCCGAGTCGATTCAAATCGCGTTGTCGACGTCGAGCTTCGAGGGCGTCGCCGGCGGACAAGACTACACGCTCGGCTCGACGACCATGGCCACGCTCTCGATCGCCGACAGCGGCGCTTACCGGCAGGGCGCAGTCGTCAGCGACGCATCGGGACGGCCGGTGACCGCGGCCAACCCGTTATATGTCGATCCCAGGACCGGCAACGCAACATTCCAGGTCCGCCTGAGCAGCGAACCGGACTACCCGACGAGCGTGCCCGAGCATGTCCCCCTGTTGCTCGACTCGGGCGTATGGGCGACGTTCGATTACGGCGCCAACGAGGCACGGACCCTGTTCTTTACGCCGGACAACTGGGATGTGCCGCAGCAGGTCACACTGTCGGGCGTGACGCGTGACGGCACCTTCACCATTTCCGGCCTGGGATATACCGGCACGAACTATGTGCCCCAACCGCTTTCGATTCCGTACACACTGGTCACGCCGACCCGCGCCGACGTGGGCGAAGGCAACCTGACCGACCTGGCGGCGATCACCCCCACGGTCAGTGTGAAGACCGCGCGCAACGTGGCCGAACAGGACGATCAGGCCGGCACCATTCAGGTGCTGCTCAATACGGCGGCACCCGAGGGCGGGCTGGACGTCTTCTACACGGTGATCGCGGCGGCCGGCGGCGCGATTGCCACCGCCGGCGCCGACTACCGGACGCTCTCGGGCGTCGTGCACGTCGAGGCGGGCGAGATTCGCGCCGAGCTGGCCGTATTGCCCATCGACGATCCGCGCGTCGAGGGCAACGAGACGGTCACCGTGCGGCTGTCGAACAGCCTGGCCTACACGGTGGGCGCGCAATCGCAAGCCACGCTGCAGATCTTGGACGACGACGTCGCCGGAATCTCGATCGCCAATCCGTCGTTCGTCGACGTGCCCGCGGCCAAATCGCTCTCACGACCCGGCTATATCTTCAACGAGGACCCCGCCACGCGCTACAACGCCGGCGATTCGGCGGGACCGCTGATCGATCGCGCGGGCACCTATGACGTGCCCGGCTTCACGTACACCGGCGGCCTGGCATCGTATTACAACGGGACTTTCGACCGCGATACGATTCAATTCACACTGCCCACGGTGGCCGATGCGTCGGCCCGCATTCGCGTCACGCTGCTGCCGAGCGCCACCGCCGGATTGCGGCAGGTGCGCACGGTGCAATCGGGCGGCGACGCCGTGAACGTCGTCAACCTGGCGACGATGTTTGCCACGACGACCGGAACCGGTACCCGCATCACCGGCGGCAGCCTGGCGGCGCCCTTGTCACCGACGATCACCGGCGACACCACCTTCGAGTGGTCGCTGGGTGGCCTGCCGGCGGGTACGTACCAACTGATCCTGTCGGCGGCCCCGAGCTTATCGAGCATTTTGTCCAATCCCGGCGGCGCCGTTGGCGTGGCCTACGACTACGAAGTCGTGATGACCAGTGCGCCGACGGCGCCCTACGCGATCACGACGAGTTCGCTCGTCACAACGTATTCGTCGACGTATGCTCCGCTCGTCACGGCCGAAACCGTGCCTGCGCCGGTGCCTGCCACCGAGCCGAACAACACGCTGGCCACGGCCTACGCGCTCGGCACGGTGTTCGACGACAGCACGGTCGCCTCGCAGCGGATCGACGATAGTGCGGACCAGGATTACTACTCGTTCCGGCTCGATAGCGCGCTGGGACGCCCCGATCACTTGGCTGTGCTCTATCGCATGCCGACGTTCGACCCGACAAAGCTCTTGGGGTTCGACATCCTCGATGCGAGCGGCAACGTCCTGGTGACGCGCGCCAGTGCGACGGAAAACCAGTATCACGATCTGCGCAGCCTGGCCGATGGTCAGTATTTCGTGCGTGTGCGCGGTCCGGCCGCCGGGGTGCTGGCCGCGCCTTACACGCTCAAGTTCCGCACGCTCGTCAATCCCAGCGAGCCGGAAGCGAACGAGACGGTCATCACCCCGACCTACCTGGGCGTGGCCCAGCCGGGCACGCGCATCAACGATTTGTCGATCCTGTCCGGCGACGTGGACTTCTACCGGTTCACGCTCGACACTAGCAGCGGCAGGCCCGGCTCGATCACGATGTCGAACGTGCCGACCGACGGCAATCTCGGCCTGCGGTTCTATGCCGGCACGACCTTGCTCGCCACGCAATGGACCGATGCCAACCAGGAGACGATTTCGCTGACCGGCTGGTCCGACGGGGACTACACGATCGAAGTCAGCGCACAGAATAACAGCGCTCGCAACAAGTATGATTTGATCTTTGGCGAGATCGGGCAACGAGCGAAGCAGATCGACGTCAACCAGGTGGCACTGCGGCTCGACTCGCAGCCCACGGCGCCGGTCACGCTGCAATTGGCCAGCGGCGATCTGACCGAGGGGCAACTGGCGGTGACCAGCCTGGTATTTACGCCCGACAACTGGCAGCAGTTTCAGTTGGTGCGCGTGATTCCCTTGGACGACGCGACGGTCGACGGCGATATCAACTACACGCTCACCGCGACCGCCAGCAGCGCGGACCCGAATTACCAGGGCCGGGTACTGCGTTTCAACGTGATCAACCTCGATCGCGGCAACTTCGTCACGCCGGGCACGGTGAACACGAACGACGAACCGTCGGCGCCGATCGTGTCGTTGCAGGCGATTCCCACTTCGGCCCGCCCCGAGGGCCAGACTTTCGACGCGTACCGCGTCACGCTGGCGAGCGCGTTGAGCTACGACCTGGTCGTCGGGCTCGATTACCAGCGCGGCACGGCCGTTTACGGCACGAATTTCACGATCGACACGGGCGGCCCCAGCCCGCAGGAAGTGCGGATTCCCGCGGGGCAGACGTCGGCCATCATCCGGGCCACGTTCATCGACAACAACACCCAGGACTCGCCGACGTTTACGCCCCTGGTGGCCGAAGCGACGATCGTCGACCGGCCCGGCTATCGACCGGCAGCGCAGGTGGGCGGCGTCTCGAGCGTTCAGTTGCCGATCTTCGACGTCAACGTCGCCGCGCTCACGGTCAACGGGCCCAGCGGTTCGGCCGACTCGTCGACGGCGTACACCTACGAAGTCGCGGCGGGCCCCGCTGTGCCGTTCACGGTGCAATTGCGCACCCGGCCCAAGTCCGACGTTACCGTCTGGCTGGCCACGTCGGACGCGACCAACGGGCTCGTCTATCTCGATCTGGCCAAGCCCGGCGAAGAAAAGATCAAAGTCGTCTTTACGCCGGACAACTGGAACGTAGCGCGTAACTTCTGGCTCAAGGGCGTCGACAATCAGATCGACGAGTCGCGCGAGACGGCGACCACGCGCAAATGGGTGCCGTACCGATTGATCGCCAGCGTCTCGAGCGATGACGAAGCCTACCGGGCCTTGCCGTCGCGCGCATTCAACGCCGTGAACGTCGACAACGACACGCTAGGCGTGACCGTGACCGGACCGCGCACCACGGTCGACGGCCGGACCAATGTGTTCAGCGTAGCGCTCCAGTCGCAACCGCTGGGGCAGGTCCGCGTGGTGATGACGCCGGCCAACGACCAGGTGCAAGTCAACGGGCAGCGCGCCGGCGGCCCCGCCACGTTGACCTTCACGGCGACCAATTGGAACGTGCCGCAACTGGTCCAGGTGTCGGCCGTCGATGACGGCGTCGTCGAATATTTCCACGACAGCCGGCTGAGCTTCGCCATCGAGACGGGCCAGGTGTTCAACGGGCCTCCCGTGGTCGATACGTCGACCGCGGCCCTGGCCTATGACCTGGGCAGCGTCGCCGGCGGGTTGCGCTGGAAGAATCTGACGCTGCCGCCCGTCGGCAACGCCGACCCGTCGCTCGCAGGCCCACGGTGGTTCCGGTTCACGCTCGACAAGGTCGGCACGCAGCTCACGCAGATTCAGTTGCTGACTACCGGAGATAACACCACCGATCTCCCCGAGCTGACGTTGTATAAGAGCGACGGCACGACCTTCGTGGCCGCCGGCGTCGTGACCGGCGCCGTCAGCAACAACGGCTTCATCACCGCCAGGGCCTACACGACCCTCGCGCTCAACGGCCTGGCCCAGGGCGAATACTACTTGCGGCTGGCCGATACCGGGCTGACCAGCACGCAAACGCTGTTCGACCTGGTCTTCAACGACGCCGATCGCGCGTATGAGCAGATTGCGCTGGCGCCCTTGGCGATTTCGATCAAGGACAACGACGTGCCCGTGGCCGAGGTGCTGCCGGGCCCCACGGCTTCGGAGGTGTTCAGCCAGCCCAGCTATTTTGCCGTGCGGTTGAATGCGCCGGCTCCGGCCGAAGCGGGCGACCCGGGCCTGCGCGTGAACTTCCGCGTGAGCGGTGGTCGCGCGACCCAGGGCAGCGACCGTTCGACGCTGCATGACTACACGGTTGTGGCCGACGGTTTCGATACGGCCACCGGCATGGGCTGGGTGCGCGTTGCGCCGGGCGACGTGCAAGCGAACATCGGCATTCTCCCGGTCGACGACAAGCTGGTCGAGGATTTGCCGCTGGTGCTGCGCGGCCTGACGGCGACCGCGTCCGGATACGAGGTGCGACTGGGCGCGAATCCCGCGGTCGCCGACCCCGTCGCGCCGCTCGATGCGACCTTCCGCCTGAAACAGGGCACGATCATCCGGGCCGAGGTGGCGCCCGGCCAGGTGCTCAGCCTGGTGATCGCGGTCGACGTCGACCTGGCGCTGGGGACCTACTCGGTACCGAGCGGCGGAACGCGCACGGAATATGCCGGGACAGTGCCGGTCAGCATTACCAGCGACCAGGCCGTCGTGGCGGCCGCGGCCGTCGCGCGGGGGAGCAACGAATTCACCGGGCGCGTGCAATCCGAAGACATCGAAATCACGCTGCTGCCGGGAACCGGGTACACCTTGCCGCTGGCGCCCGACAAGCAAGGCACCAGCGCCGCCGACCCAGCCAATCTGGATCCGGCGCGCGTCAAGGGCACGTTGTCCATCTACGACGACGACGTGCCGGGCGTGCAGGTCATCACGCGGCGCAACTATGCGACCGTGGCCGAAGGCGGCGAGGTGACGTTCGAGGTCTCGCTCACCGCGGAGCCCTCGCTGCCGGTCCAGATCACGCTGACGCCGGGGGGCGGCATCGAGTTCGTCGATCCCGTGGTGCCCGGCACCGGATCGATCGGGCAAACCAGCTACGTGTTGAACGAGGCGCAACTGCAGAGCGAGTTGGAGCTGATCTTCGTCTCGTTGAACTTCACCGATCAAGGGTATACGGCGGTGTTCGACGCGCGGCGCTCGAGCGTCGCGTTCGGCAACGCCGCGGCGACTTCGACCTTGACCCTGAGCAATGGCGGCGGCGGCAGCGCGCAGGCCGTGTTCACGATTCCCGGCGTCAACGACGTCGATTCCGCGGGGAACCCGCTCGAAGGCACCTGGAACACGTTCCAAAGGCTGGTGGTCAGCCGGTTGGTGAGCGATGCCAGCGGCGCGTTTTCGTTCACCGTGAATCTCGACGGCGTGGTGCGGAGCGTCGTGTTGGCGCCCACGAACAGCACGCTGTCCCGGTCGACGACGACGCTGACGTTCCTGCCGGGCAACTGGTTCGAGCTGCAGAAGCTCACGCTTCGCGCGCTCGAAGACGACGTGGCCGAGCCGGGCGAATGGCACCGCGACCTGATCTCCTACCAGGTCAGCAGCAGCGATCCGCGCTGGCACGCGCTGCAGGTCCCGGTGCAAGAGGTGCACATTCTCGACACGATGCTCGACGTAGGAGAAACCCTGGACGGACTCGACGAAGGGCTCGACATGCTCAACGACAGCCTCAACGGCATGAAGCTACCGCTGTTGGGGTCGATCGGCGATTTGCCGGGCATCAACGGGGCCAACGGCGCGACGACGAACGTGACGTCCACGCTCGACACGCTCGTGGCCGTGGCCGGCCCGGCGGCGTCGTTGGCGGCGACCAGCGGCGGCCTGGGTCTGTTCGAGGATTTCCGGCGCCCCTTGAAGAAGGCGCTGTCGTCGGAAAACGAGCTGACGGTTTCGAAATTCAAATCGCTGGCCGAAAGCGCACTGAGCCCCCTGGTGAGCAGCGGCGCTTTCGATCGCGTCGTCGTGACGCCCAAAGCCACGGACAACGACGTGAACATCGTGATGACCTTCGACAAGGTGATTCACGTCGCGCAACTCGATTTGTCGGCCGACTTGGGGCTCGACGCGCTCGGTTTGCGGTTTACCACGACCGGCAAGGCCCAGGTCGACCTGGCGCTGAGCATCGTAATCGGCTTCGGCTGGAACAAACAGTTCGGCTTTTATCTCGACACCGGCGTGACGGGCATCGACCTGGGGGCCCGCCTGTTTCTGACCGGCACCGGCGTGACGGCGACGAACCCGGCCAACTTGTTCACCGGCCAGGGCTCGATCGGCGGCCTGCAACTGGACTTCGTCGACAATGCGCAGAACCGTACCGAGCTCGATCTCACGGCGAGGATCCGGCTCAAGGATCTCGACAACGTCAACACCGTCCGGTTCTTCGACATCAACGGCAACGGGTTGCTGGCCGAGAAATCCTACGGCTGGAATATCGGCGTCGACAACAACGGCGACGGTCGCATCGACTTGCGCAACGGTCAGCCCGTCACCAGTTCGCTGACGGTGATCGAGCCGTGGACGAACATCGGCGGCGCGGGCCGGGTCGATACGTTCCCCTCGCTCGCGCAGTTGTCGGGCGACCCCGTCTGGTCGCCGGCGATCAAGGCCAATTGGAACCAGGTCGGCGCCAAGAAGAACTCGCTCGACGAGGCCCAATCGACCAAGCAAGAGGGCGTGTATCGGCTGCGGACCAATGGCTTCTACCAGCCGATCGTCTATGTGGATGCCAATCGCGACGGCGAGCTCGACATCGCCCGTCGCAAGATCGATCCGTTCAACGTCCCCTGGACTTCGCTGACGACGAAGGAAAAAGACGCGAGCGAGGTCTACTTCACGCCCGCCGACGCGACGAATTTCGCGGAGCTCAAGATCCTCAGCAAGGGGACCGGCGCCAGCCTCGAATACTTCCTCGACGTCAACCAGAACGGCGTCGCCGATGCGGGCGAGCAGATCAGCAACACGCTGCGCAAGAAGCTCGACAAGAACGAGAGCCTGGTCATCGAGGGCGATATCCGGCAGGACGGCGAGGGCAAATACGTCCAAGGAACCAGCCTGGCCTACTACGACGCGAACCGCAGCGGCAAGCTCGAATCGGGCGAGGCGTTCGTGTCCTATGGGTTCGACTCGTTCTTGTTGTCGGTCGACGTCTTCGCGACCGACGCGAACGGGCGGAAGTTTCTCGACTTCAATAACGACGCGACCTTCAACTCGTCGCAGATCACCACGGCGCGCGAATTTCGCCTGCTTACCGACGGCGGCAATCGCTATCTCGACGTCGACGGCGACGGCGTGCGCGACGCCGGGGAGCCGCAGGCCGGCAAGTCGAAGGAATTCGTGTCGCTGGGGCAGGCGGCCGTCGTGTCGAGCTCGGATGGCTTGTTCCAGACGATCACCTTCGACGGCAACCTGTACAACGTGCTGACGGTCGACGGCAAGCGATTTGTCGATCTGGATCGCAACGGGATCCTGACCCTCGACGTCAAGGGGCGCGAGCTGGAACCTGTCGCCGTGCAAAGCACGCGATTGGCCTTCACCGACCGGGCACGGCTGGTGCTGGCGATCGACAATGCCGACCCCACGGCCTTCTCCGGTGTCGTGGCCGAGGTTCAAAAGCTGCGCGCCGGGCAAACGCTCAACCCGGCCGAGCAGCAGCGCGTGGTCAACGAGTATCAAAAGCTCGTGGCCGCGGGCAAGATCGTCGAACAGCTCAACGACGGAGATCGATTGACGCTCGACGAGCTGCGGGTGTTCAACGAGGCCAACAAGAGCCCGCGGTCCGCGTCGTTTTCGCGTTCCAGCAGCCTGGCCGACCGCGCCCAGGGAGTGGCCGCGGAGCTGTTTACCTATAGCTTCCAGGGCGACATCAACCTGGGTCTCCAGACTAAGACCAGCATCAACGGCAACACGGCGCTGCCCGCGGTCCAGTTCGACCTGGCCGTCAATCTGCCGCTGTTCAACTATGGCAACGCGCAAGACACGAGCGACACGGGTTTCAGCGTCAACTTCAACTCCGTGGCCGTCGATCTGGGCTCGTTCCTGGGGAACTATCTCGCGCCGATCCTGAAGGCGACCGATGAAGTGCTCCGGCCGATCAAGCCGATCGTGCAGGCGCTCAATGCCGATACCAAGTTGTTGGGATACTTGGGTCTGGCGGGGCAGTTCGAAAGCGACGGCAAGCCGGGCATTTCCTTGCTCGAGATTGCCAAGAAGCTCAACACCGGCGGTGCGGCCAACGCGGAGCGCATCGACAAGGCCATCAAGTTTGCCGAGCAGCTGACAAAGCTGACGCGCGCCATCGACCTTCTGACCAGCAGCCTGACCAGCGAAAGCGCCTTGCTCACGTTCGGCGATTTTTCGCTGACGGATTTCCTGGCCGCCAGCGACGACCCGGCCAACGCGGCCTCGCGCACGCGCAACGCGCCGCGCACCAACAGCCTGCCGCCCGCCACGGCGCGGCTGCCGAACACGACCGCGACGAACGTCGCCGCCCAGGCGCAACGCTTCGGTTCGCTGCGCGACAAGTACAACGCGGTCAAACAGCTGGAAGGCCTGGAGCTGAAGTTGTTCGAGCCGGGGACGGTCCTGTCGCTGATCATGGGCGAACAGAACGTCGACCTGGTGAAGTACGACATTCCGGATTTCAATTTCACGTTCGCCATCGACAAGAGCTTCTCGATCTGGGGGCCCCTCGCCGGCAAGCTGCAGGGCAGCTTCACGGTCGGCACCGATCTGTCGATGGGCTTCGACACGTTCGGCATCGAGGAATGGGCCAAGGCCGACTACGCGCCGGACAAGGCTTACCTGGTGTTCGACGGTCTGTATTTCGACGACTGGACCAAGGGGGGCGCCGAGAAGAACGAGCTGAGCATCAATGCGACGGTCGCCGCGGGCCTGGGCATCGACGTCGGGATCGCCAGCGGCTTTGTCAAAGGCGGCGTGCAGGGCAAGGTTGGGTTCGACATCGTCGACGAGGGCGAGCGCGCCGGGTTGGCCGACGGCAAGGTGCGCGGCAGTTACCTGGCGAAGACCCTGGCCACGAGCCCGCTCGATCTGTTCGAGCTCAATGGCACGGTCGACGCCTTCCTCGGCGCCGAGGTCAACGTCAACCTGCTGTTCTACAAGGCCCGCGTCTACGAGGCGCGCCTGGCGACGTTCCAACTGGCCAAGTTCAAGCTCAATGCCAGCGGCTTCAGCGGCAGCGATTTACGCGGGCGCGTGGTGACCGGCCCCATCGCCGGCGCGACGGTCTGGTTCGACGCGAACAACAATCTGCAGTTGGACGACGACGAACCGTGGGCCCTGACCGACTTCGAGGGGAACTATGACCTGTTCCTGCCCGACGGGCTCGACCTGAACACGGGCGAAATCCGCGTGCAGGGAGGCGTAGACGCGAGCACGGGCATCGCAGAGACCGACGATCAGTCGATTCCACACGGCGGCCGGGGAAACGCCACGGCTTTCACGTCGCTGGAAGAAGCGATCGACCTGCTCCCGGTCGATACGACGCGCGCCGATCTCGACGGCGACCAGCTGGTCGACGCCAACGATCGGACCCGCTATCTCGAGCTGCTGGGCACCTCGCCGTACGATCCGGCGCTGGACCTCGACCAAGATGGTGTCATCGACGCGCGCGACGCGGCGCAGCTCGATCTGTGGATCGCCGCCGCGGCCGAAGGCGGCACGCTGAGCCCGGAAGAGAGCGCAACCCTGGTCAAGCAGGCTTTCGGTATCGATTCGTCGATCGACCTCAGCTCGTTCGACCATTTTCACGAAGCGCGCGCCGGCAACCCGCTGGCCGGTCCCGTATTCGTCGGCGAGAACAACCTGAACACGACCGTGATCGAGATCGAAGCCGTGCTGGCGGGGTTGGCGGGCGTGCCGCTCGAAGACCACGCGTTGGCCAATTACTTCAGCGAGGCGACGTTTGCCGCGATCGGCAAGCAGGTGCTGCGCGGCCAGCTCGACCTCGGCGATGCGGCGCAGATTCGCACGATCGTGCTCGATGCGGCTGCTCTGGCTGATGAGTTCAGCCGCAACTACAACCTGCAGCTCCATCTCGATCGGCTCGCTGAGATCATCGACGACGTAAGCCAGGTGATCGCGGCCGCCGATCAGAACCAGCGCGCCTTGGCGGCGCTGGCCCACGATTCGGCGGAAATGGCCCGGTTCGTCACCGAGGCCAAGGTGCTCGAGAACGGCAAGATCGCGCACGACTTGTACGAAGTGGCGCTGGGCCTTCGTCCCAGCAGCGAGGTGCTTGCCGAGGACGGGCGGACCGACCAGGAAATGCTCGACGCGATCCGCGCGATTCCGCTGCCGCCCTTGGTATCCTCGATTCACGATCAATTCCTCTACGAGGATGCGAGTCTGACCGACCTGGCCTTGTCGATCGAGCGGCAAATGACCGGACCCGGCGGCATCACCCTCGACGTGTTCGCCGATAACGACGCCCTGCTACCGGCGGGCGCGATCGTCGTGCGGCCGGGTGCGAGCGACGGCCAGTTCCTGATCGATTTTCACCCGGCCGCGCATGCTCATGGCAGCGCGACGGTCACAATCCAGGCGGTCGATTCCGCGGGGGCGACGACCCTGGAGCAGTTTCAGCTCACCGTGGCCCCGGTCAACGACGCGGTCACGACCGCGATCGATCACCTCGTCGTGCTTGCGGGTGCGGAAGTCGAAATCAGTCCACTTGCCAACGATTTCGACGTCGACGGCGACGATCTGAGCGTCGGGCTGCTGTCTGCTCCCCACGTCGGCGAGCTGCTCCGCATCGACGGCCATACCTTCCGGTACGTCGCGCCGGCGAACCAGGTTGGCCGCGAGGTGTTGGAGTACGAAGCGGACGACGCTAATGGCGGGGCCGCGACGAATCAGATCGTGATCGACGTGGTCGCGCCGCTCGCGGCCGATCAGGGCGTCGTGCAGGTCGACGAGGGTGCCCTGGCGGTCAATTCGGGCACGCTCGCGCAGGATGTCACGGCCGTGTTGGGCGCGTCGATCGGCACGGTGGTTGACCTCGGCGACGGCCACTGGAGCTGGTCGTGGAACACCGGCGATGGTCCCGTCGAGTCGCAGACGGTGACGATCACGGTCACTTACGACGGCGTGATTACCGACGTGCTCGAATTTGAGCTGATCGTCCACAGCGTTGCTCCCTCGGCGACGCTGACGGGGCCGAGCGTTGCGGTGCCGGGCCAGCCGCGCACCTTCACGCTCGCGGCGAGCGATCCTTCGACCGACGATCAGGTCGCCGGCTTCACCTTCGAGATCGATTGGGACGGCGACGGGTCGGTCGATGAGACGGTGTCCGGACCGTCGGGATCAACCGTGGTTCACACGTTCTCGAATGTCGGTTTGCTTACACCGACCGTCACGGCCCAGGACAAGGACGGCGCCCAAAGCGCACCGGCGAGCCACGCGGTGAACGTCAGCCGATTCTCGCGGCAGGCGAATCCCAATCGACCAGGCGTGTTTGACTTGTACTACGGCGGCACCGAGGGCAACGACGCCTTTGGCTTCTCCGGTCGCGGCACGCAGGTCAGCGTGATGGCCTTTGCCCTCGACGGGCAGTTGGCACTGACATTCGAAACGTTCACCGGCATCAATGGCAGGGTAATCGGCTATGGCCTGGGCGGCGACGACGTGCTGTGGAGCACGAGTCTTCAGGGCAAGACGGCCGAGCTCTACGGCGGCCAGGGGGCCGACACCTTGCTGGGCGGCCGGGGGCGCGATCTGCTCGATGGCGGCGCTGATGACGATATCCTCGTCGGCTACGACGGCGCCGATACTCTGCGGGGCGGGCTCGGACGAGACCTGCTGATTGGCGGCCTCGGCGCCGATCGGCTCGACGGTGGCCCCGGCGAAGACCTGCTGATCGCCGGTCCAACGGCGTTCGACAACGATCTTGCCGCCCTCGATGCCATCCGCGCCGAATGGACCTCGTCGCGTTCGCTTGCCGAACGGGTGGCAAACTTGTCCGGTGCAGGCACGGACGATCGCGACAACGGCGATTACTTCCTCATGCCCGGTACGACGATGTTCGCCGAAGCGGACATCGACACGTTGCTCGGTGGCGAGGCGCTCGACTGGCTCATCAACGACATCTTTATTGATCTGACCGATCGGTCCGACGAAGAGCCGCCTTCGCCCTGGGCACCGTGACCGGGGCCGGCGCGCCTGGATTTGCCCGCCGCCTTCTTGGCTTGCCACAGACAAACACTGACAACAGACAAGCGCCGGCCGCAGCGAGCGAAATCGTGCTCGGTTCGGGCACCGGCTGAGCGTTGAGAAACTGGCTCGGCAGCAGGGCTACGTTCGAAATGCGAAACTCGTCGAGCTTGCCCGGGAACGTGTAAGCGGAGCTGCCCGTGTTCCCGACGCCGAGCCAGAGCGTTCCGCTGTTGGCCAGCGAGCCTGTCGTGATGTCGGTGGCGGAGTCGACGAATTGCCCATCGACGTACAACCGGATTTCATCGGCCGCCACGTCGCGCACACCGGCCACGTGATGCCATTGACCGTCATTGTAGTCCAACGGGCTCGTGGTCCGGGTGAGATGACTCGTCGAGTTGTCGCGGATGTCGAAGTACACGTTGCCATGGTCCATAAAGATCTGATAGAGCTGCGTGCCGGAGAAGCCCTGCTGTTTCTGCATCAGGCCGCGCTCGGCGGTCGTCGTCGTCTGGAAGAACAGCTCCACGGTAAAGCTGTCCGTGGCGCCGAAGTCGAGGCGATTGTCGTCGGCCGCGCTCAGGCCGTCGGAACCGTCAAACTCGACCGACCTGCTGCCTAAGCCCGGCGAGTCGGTCCGATAGGTAGGCGTCGAAGACGGGAACAGCGAGATGCCGTAGGGGCCGCTGTCGATGGCCGCGGTAACCGTCGTGTTCGGCGTGCCGTTTTCAAATCGCCAGTAGCCGATCGTGGCGGCCGAGGCGGTTCGACTCGAGGTAGCGAGACAAACGGCGATCAGAATGCGGCAGATGGATTGATTTCGGGTCACGAGCGGACTCCTTGTTGCGCAGGGCCTTGGTCGTCAAGCGTCGAGCCGCTTGGGCGGACTGTGGCAAAATCGGGGTTTCGCGGTTCATGGCAGCGGTCACGTGGCCGTAGAGTGGACGTCACGAGCGGCGGCGCACTGACGCGATGGACGCACGTGCCATGCAAGTCAACGAAAGCGCCGACGGGCGAGCGAAGGTACGGCGCCCCGCGGCCTGCCCCGACGCCGCGGGTGCCTGAACGGCTGCGCTTCGTGCGACATGTTTCTGGCGGCATCTCCTTGCCGCGCCGGAGGTTTCGTCGCTGCCGACGGCCCACGGTGATGGGATCCGCTGGCATGCAAAGCCTCCAATGACCCTCTAAGCGTGAACGGGGAGAAAATCGGCCGCAGAAAAATAAAACTTTGCGACGGCGGATTCCTGTTGCGCTAACTTCGGAAGTTGATCGGCCCTTGGGCTGGGGGCGATACTCGGAGGGCCAGCAAATCGTAAAGCGAGGTGACCGCGAGCGGTCCCTGTATCGGGGCGCTGGCGGGGCGAGAATCTCCTCGTCTTGTGTGGCGATGCGACGAAGGGGTGGACCTCGATGGTCGAACACAACGCGGCGCGCGAGACCGCGGCTGACTGGGCTCGGTTGATCGATCAGGCGCGGGCCGGCTCGGCGTCGTCCCTGGGCGAGCTGTTCGAGCAATGCCGCGCCTATCTCTTGGCCGTGGCCCGCCAAGAGATGGATTCGCTGTTGCGCGTGAAGACCGGCGCATCGGACCTGGTCCAGGAAACATTTGTCGATGCGCAGGCCGCAATCGGGCGATTCGTCGGCGATTCGCCCGAGGAATTGCTGGCCTGGATGCGACGAATCTTGCTCAACAACCTGGCCGATCGGGCCCGGTCGTATCGGCAAACGCGCAAGCGGCACCTCACGCGCGAGATTCCGCTCGCGACCGGCGGCTCGCGGCCCGGTCTGACGGCGGCGCTAGTCGATCATCACCCGACGCCCCGCTCGGCGGCGTTGATTCAGGAGGCGCACACCGCGCTCGGCGCTGCACTGGCGACTCTGCCGGCCGGCTACCAGGAGGTGATACGTCTGCGGCACCATCGAGGATTGTCGTTTGCCGAGATCGGTGCGGCCCTCGGACGCACCGAGAATGCCGCGCGCAAGCTTTGGGTCCGTGCGATCGAACAACTGCAGGCAGAGTTTGAGCAACGCCATGGTCCACAGAACGATTGACAGCGCGGTCGGCGACGATTCGCGCCTGGCTGCTGACGACATGGACGAGGCACTCGTGGCCTTCGACCGGCAGCTCACGGGCGAACTCGCGGCCTGGCCCGATGACGCGATCGCCGCCCCGGCACTCGAAGAGCGACTGGCGTTCCTGCGGCTGGTCGAGCAGGTCTGGCCCCGGCGGCAAGACGACGAGCGCCCTACGGTTGCAGAAACTCCCTGGCGACAGCTTGGCCGGTTTCATTTGGTGCGCGAGCTGGGCCGCGGTGGTTGTGGCGTGGTGTTCCTGGCCGAAGACCCGTTCGTCGAACGTCGCGTGGCGCTCAAGATCCCGCGTCCCGAGGCGCTGGTGAGCGACGAGTTGCAAGAGCGGTTCCTGCGCGAGGCGCGGGCAGCCGCGGCCCTGGCTCATCCGAACATCGTTGGCGTGTACGAAGCCGGGCAGGCGGGAGCGGTCGCTTACATTGCCGCGGCCTATTGCGAGGGCCCCAATCTGACCGAATGGCTGCGTGGGCAGACAGCCCCCGTCGATGCACGGATCGCGGCGCGGTTAATCGCCCAGTTGGCCGATGCGGTACAGCATGCCCACAGCCGCGGCGTGCTGCATCGCGACATCAAGCCGGGCAATGTGCTGTTCGACTCGGCAGACGGCGCCGCCGCGCGCGACAGCTCGCGACAACTGCCCGGCGTGCCCAAGCTGACCGATTTTGGACTCGCCAAGCTGCTCGCCGAGACGGGCACGGCGACCCGCACCGGCAGCCTCGTTGGCACGCCTGCCTACATGGCGCCCGAGCAGGCCGAAGGTCAATTGGACCGAATCGGCCCTGCGACGGACGTGTATGCATTGGGTGCGGTGTTGTACGAAGTGCTGGCCTGCCGCCCGCCATTGGTCGGCGAATCCGACCCGGCAACGCTGCGGCTGGTCGTTGACGCCGAAGCTGTTTCTTTGCGACGGCTGTCGCCGCACGTGCCGCGCGATCTGGAAGCGATCGTTCACAAGTGCCTCGAGAAAGACCCGGCCCGGCGCTATGGTTCCGCCGCCGCGCTGCGCGACGATCTCGAACGGTTTGTTGCCGGGCGCCCGGTCGAGGCCCGTAGCGTGGGGACCGCGATGCGCGCGGCGCGTTGGTGCCGCAGGCGGCCGGTGCTGGCGGCATCATGGGCCGCGCTGGCCGCCGCGATTCTAGGTGGATTGGCAGGCATCAGTTGGCAATGGCGCCGGGCAGAAGCTCACCTGGCGCAAAGCGAGCGGCAGCGGCAACGCGCCGAACACCAGTTCGTTCACGCGCAGCGCCTGATCAAGGAAATGCTCGCCGTGGCCGACGATGGGGCATCGCATCATCCGGCGTCGGCCGAGGTGGCTCGCGATTTGCGCCGCCGTGCGGTCGAGTACTACGCGAGCGCGCTGGTCGAAACGGGGCCACGACTCGGATCGTATGCGCGTGAGTTGGCCAACGCCTATGCCAGTTATGCGCATCGCTTGAACCAGATCGACCAGTTCGAGCAGGCCATGCCGGTGGCCGCAGAAGCTGTCCGGCGATGGCAAGTCGAGTTCGAGCGGCGACCCGATTTCGAAGCCCGCGGCGGGCTCGCCAACGCTTGCCTCGTCGCACATCGGTCGACGCAGATCGTCGCGGGTGCCGCGGCCGCATTGCGAAGCCTGGACCGGGCCGCGGCCGCACTCGGCGAGTTGGCGTCCGATGCGCCCTTGTTCTTGCGACAGACGCGGGCCGATCTGTGGCGCTATCGAGGACGATGCTTGCAGGCAGGCGGCCAGCCTCAAGCGGCGCTGGCGGCATATGCCGAAGCGTTTGCCGACAGCAGTGCGCTGTTGGCCGGCGATAGCGACAATCGATCGATGATCGAAGAATTGGCGATCACGGCCATCTACGCCGCCAGGCTCTCGCTTGTGCAAGGCGTGTGTGTCGAGGCCGAGCACTATCTGGCCGTGGCCGTGCGAGCCTGTGACGCCTGGCTGGGCCGGCACCCCGCTGACCTGGCCCTGCGCACTCGTTTGGTTGAATTGCAAGCCTGCTATCGCGATACGCAGCGTCGTTTGGGAAACCATCGCGACGCGGCGCAATGGGCCTGCACGGCGCTCGAAAACGGCGTCACGGTCGTTCGAGCGGCCGGTACCCAGCCCGACGAGTCGATCAGCGCGGTCGTACGGTGGGCAAGCGCAGGGCTGTCCGCGATCATGGCGGTCGAGGGGACCGACGAATACCGCGCGCGGCTGGCTGCCGCGGTCGGCACGCTGCACACGTTGGCCGAAGATCCGTCGGGGGCGGTCGGACCATCGACCCGGGTCAAGGCCTTGGTGGCCTTGTTCGTGGCCGACCTGGCCATGGCCCAGGGCGATCAGCGCGCCGCCAGCGAGCATTTTGCTCGCGCGACTCAACACTTCGAGGACCTGGCAGCGCGGCAGACGCTCGACAACCGCGACGCACGCGCGTATGCACGCTGTCTGTTCTGGCGCGGGCGCGTGGAATTCGACGCCGGCCAAGAAGAGCAGGCTTGCGCCTCGCTCCTGACTGCCATCGGCGCGGCGACCGAAGCCTTGGCTCGCCATGACGATCTCGAGACGCGCGGTTACTTGGCACGGGCGCACTTCTGGCGGGCGCGATTCCTGCGGTTCGCCGATCCGGCACAAGCCGCGCAACATTATCGCCAGGCGTCCGAGCAATATGCCGCGGTGCTTGCCGTCGCTCCCCATGAAAGCGGATTCGCCAGGGATCGCGAAGAGTGCCTGGCGTTCTTGGCTAACTAACGCGGTGCCCGGCGATCGAGCAATTGCACGACGCGCCGGCCGCATGATCGTCCTGCGCATGTGCGCGCCAGAACCTGCGCAGGCAAGATGCCGACGGCGAGGGAACTCGTTGCGTTATGCCCGCAGGCTTGGCCGCGCAAGCCCCAGAAAGTCGACGGGCAACGCGGTACGTCCGGCAAGTACGAGGTCGGCCAGGGCCTCGCCGAGCACCGGCGCAAACTTAAAGCCGTGTCCCGACAGCCCGGCGACGAACGCGACCTTTGGCTGGCGCGGGTGGCGATCGAGCACGAAGTGTTCGTCGGGGCTCATCGTATACAGACACACGGCGTGGTCGGTGCGTCGATCGGAGAGATGCGGCAGATGTTCCGCAGCAAAGCGACGTACCCGCTGCTCGTCTTCGGGGCGCAAGCTGCGATCTACGAGCGTCGCGTTCGGCACGACTTCGCCGCCGGTGTGCTCGGCCAGCTTGACGCCGCGCTCGTCGAACGCCGGCATGCCGTAGAAGATGCCCGTAGGCGTATCGAACAGAAAGGCAGGGCAGGGGGCCTCGGCCCGATAGACGGGATCGCCGGGCTCGAACCAGAATTGGGCCTTGCGCCGGACCGTCAAGTGCAAGCCGGAATCGTCCAGCAAGTCGGCGGCCCATGGTCCGGCGGCAATCACGACGCGCGGCGCGAGATATGTTTCGCAATCGGTCTGCACCTCGATCTGGTCGCCGGTCGATTTCCAGCGGATGACCATTTCGCCGACGCGCAGGCTCGCGCCGTGCGCCACGGCGTCGTCGAGACAGGCCCGAACACAAGCTTCGACCAGCAGCACTCCGGCGCGGCGCTCGAACACCGCTTCACCGTCCGGGGGCAAGTAAAACCCGGGAAATCGCCGCATCGCTTCGGCCGCGGAGAGCGATTCGAGCGGCAATCGATGGCGCTCCGCGCTGGCGCGCACTCCGGCAACGACGGGGCTGCCGGGCCGGCCGACTTGCAGCAGCCCGCACTCATGGTACAGGCGCACTCCGGACCGCGCTTCGAGGTCGTGCCAGAGATCGAAGGCCCTGAGGACCAGCGGCACATAGTCGGGATGCTCGAAGTAGGCCTGGCGAATGATCCGCGTCTGGCCGTGAGAGCTGCCGCGATCGTGCGGCGGCGAGAAGCGGTCGATGCCGATCACCCGGCAGCCGCGCCGCGCCAGCGCTGCCAGCGCCGCGCTGCCGATTCCTCCGCTCCCCAGCACCAGCGCCTCGGCCGTGATCATCGCGGGCGACTCGTCGCCAGGTATCAGTGGGCTGCAATGGTCACCGGGATCGACGACTGGCCGATCTTGCGGCTCAGCGTGTCCTCGATGGTCAGTTGCAGTGTATACGAGCCGGGATTGATCCGCTCGGGCAGGTAGAGGAAATAGCGGATGAAGAAATCGCGCCGGGCGTTCGCGCAATACTCTTCGGTCAAATCGAACTGATGTTCGTCGACGACGCGTCCCTGGTCGTCGAGCACCTGGTATGAGCTGCGCAGAGCCGTGTGCCAGCCTTTGGGAGTCTGCTCGCTCTTGAAGTTCTCCAGCTCCGCATAGAGCAACACTTCCTGCCCGGGGGCAAATTTCGTGTCGGGAAATTTCTTGAACACCCCGTAGCTGCTGACTTCGGTGCAGAAGGCGAGGTTCTTCACTTCGAGGACACCCAGCTCGGCCAGTCGCGCCGAAGCGTTGCGCAAATGCTCGACGGCCGTTGCAGCACGTCGGCTCGCGTCGGCCTCGCGCTTCTCGTCGAGGAACGTGGCCAAGGCGTATAGTTGTCCCGACCAGTATTCCTGTTCCGCCGCCGGCAGTCCGTCGATCGGACGCAGCGCGTCCTGCCGCCGGTCGGCCAGCAGGTACATCATTCGCAATTGCAGCTCCCGTCGGGCCGACGTCGATGCCGAGCCTGGTGACGCCGTGGCGAGCTCGTTTTCGAGCGAACGGATGGCCGTGTCGATCTGCGTGCGGCTGTCGGCGGCCGGCGCGATGGTTGGCGAGGTCGCGCCGACCCGCGCGGCCATCATGGCATTCGAATCACCTGTCGCTCCCGGACTGGCCATCGCGCTGGCCGTCGAGTCGACCGGCGGCGGCGGGCCGAACTCTTCACGCACGGTCTGCGCGGGCGCAATCGGCATGCTCGGCGGCTGGGGCAGCGGTTCGGGCACGGCGGCGGCAGTCGCCGGCTGTGCGGGAGCGATGGTCGGGGCGGGGAGCGGTTGAGGTGCCGTCGCCAACGAGGCTGGTAAGGCTGTGCCCGTGGGGGCCACCGTGGCCGAGGCGAGCAGCGCCGGCGAGCCGGTCCGCGGCGGGGCGACCGCCGTATCCGCGGTTCCCGCGTCGCCGCGCTGGCGGTTCAACGCGGCGCGGAACGACTGGGTGATCATGGGCCAATACTTGGGATCGCTCTTTTTCAGGTCTTCCAACAATTGGTTCTGTTGCGCCGGGTCGATCGCACCCAACGATTGCAGCTCGTTCATCACCGCGGCCAGATCGCCCTGAGGCGGCGCGGCGGCAGGCTGCGGAGAATCGAACGCGGTTGCGGCCTGAGGCACAGTGGGCGCGGCCGACAAGTTGCTTCCCGAGCGCGGTACCGATGCGCCCGCAGCCAGATCCGGGTCTTCGCCGGTCAGCGCGGTGCCCGTCGCGGGGCGCGGGGCCATGCCCGAAAGATGCGGCCAAGGCGCTTGTCGGCAGCCGCAGAGCGCCGTCGAGGCGCCAAACAGCAGGGCGAGCATCAGGTACGGCCGTGTCATGGTCAATCCGGGTATCGACTTCCTGGCACGATGAGCTCGCCCCGCGCGCTGTATTCGACAAGACGACCGCGGCAGGCGGGTCGTGGAAATCGGGGCGGAGAATAGGTCGCGCGGCGATTTGCGGCAAGATGAATGCGCCGCACGGCAGGATCGGGTGCTAGCGGCGCGTAGCTGGCGCAGCCGGCTTGGGCTGCATTGCTGCCGACATTCTCACGAGCAGCCGTTCGAGGATCACCCGGGCCGGCAGGTTGCTCGCGCCCTTGAGATCGAGGTCGGCCTGCAGGAGCCAGGCGTGCAACTGCGCGGCTCGTTGCCGGCCCAATTGGCGCAACTGAGCTTCGGCTTTGGCGAGCACGAAACCGCGGACGCCGGCGGTCTCCAGCGCGCCGCGCAGCGGCAGACGCTGGCCCTTGGCCTCGGCCGCTTCGATCAGCCGCGTGGCGGTAGCAAAGCGGCGCAGCGACGAGCCGATTTGACCCAGCACGGCAATCGGGCTTTCGCCAGCAGCCAGCAGGCGGTCGAGCAGGGCGATCGCCTGGCCGGCTTGCCCCGCGACGGCCAGATCGAGCATTTCCCACACTGTCTGGGTGCGCCAACTTCCTGCGAGGGCCTGCACGGCCGACGCCTCGATCGCTTTGCCCGGCGGAGTGAAACCGGACAGCTTGGCAAGTTCCTGGTCGATGAGTCCCAGCTCGTTGCCTACGATTTCGACCAGCATTTCGGCCGCATCACGGGCAATCGAAGTTTTGTAATGCGATTTGGCCCAGGCGATGACCACGCTGGGCAGTCGCGCCGGGGCCGGGGCCGAGCAATCGATGGCCAGCCCGCTGGCAGCCACGGCCTTGGCCAGACGCGTGTTCGCCGGCCAGCGTACGACGTCGAGCAGCAGCACGGCCGACGCCTTGGGGCGCGCCGCGTACTCTTCGAGTCGCTCGCGAAATCGTGTCACGAATTCATCGGCGTCGGCCACGACGATCAGCCGCCGGCCCGAGCCGAACAGCGCCCCGGTCGACAATTCGTCGAGCACATCGCGGAGCGCGGCCGACCGGCCGTCAAACGTGTTCTGGCTGAATTGGCCGTCGTCGTCGCCCAGCACGAGCGACTTGCAGCGGGCGATGACCTGCTGGCGCAAGAAGGCGTCGTCGCCATATGCCGCGATCACGCCCGGTACCGTGGTCGACGGTTGGTCGAGAAACTCGATGGCCGTGAGTGCCGTAGGCGGCATGCATGATCCCCGACGAGCGTTGCGTCGGGATCACTATATCGCCCGTGGCGCGCGACGGCGACCTAGCGACTCATTTGTGCGGGCGCACTTCGACGATGCGTCCGGGCGTTTGTGCCCGCGGCGCGGCTACGTTCTGCGGCGTTTGGGCAAAGGCGACATTGCCGGCCTGATCGCGGGCGGCGACGCGCAAGAACACGCGTTCCGGCAATCGCCCCCTGGACCGCCAGGTGTAGGCGCCGGTATTGGTCAATTTGGTCGCCAGCGCAGTCCACGGCCCGCCGACGCTGGGGGCGTAGTCGATGCTGATCGGCTGGACGTCGAGCCGCGCATCGGCGGCGGTCCATTCGACTGTGACCGCCTCGGTCTGCGCACCCGGGCCGCACGTGATATTCGTGATCTGCACGGTCGGGCTCGTCGTGTCGACGACGACCCAATGATCGGGCTCGGTGCCGGGCGTCGGGACCGCGCCGAGAGGTCCGTCGGCCGTGTGTACGACGATGCGAAAGCCGTAGACGCCTTCGCCGTGCACGGTCATCACCAGCGGCCCACGATAATTGGACGACTGTCCGAAGCTGATCCAGCTTCGGCCGCCGTCGCGCGTCCCCCACAGCTCGATCCCGCGAATGCCGGCGACAACTGCCGATTCAAGATCGCAGTGCAGATCGAAGGTCAACGTGTTGACGAACTGCGGCACGACCCCGGCAGGCAACTGCTCGAGCGTGCAGGGCTCATCGCCGGTCGGCTGGTAACTGCTGGCGACGCTGGGTGCGATGGGGCTCGACGTGATTTGCGGGACGTTGGGCGCGACGACCAGTGTGCCGTCTGTGCCTGACACGGGCGCCGGAGTAGGCAAATCGCCCAGGGCCGAAGGCTGCAGAGTGCCGGCGGGAAGGTTGGCCGCTAGCCCCGAGGTGTTGATCTCGTCGGCCGCCCAGCGCTGCGTCGGCGGCAGCGGCGGAGGCGACACCCGAATCGCCGACGGAGCAGGGCTTGCCGCCAGTTGCGGGTTCGCTGGTGTGGCGGCTGGGGGCGCTTGGTTCAATGCCGTTCCACTGTTGGCAGCAGCCGAGCCGAGAACCTGCACCGGCTGTTCGCTGACGAGCACGTTGCCGGCCAGGTCGGTCACCTCGGCGCGAATGCGAATCTCATTACCCAGGGAATCGACCCACCACGTGGCCTCGCCCACGGCCGGCGCCCCGGGTTGGGTGATGGTCAACGGCGTTGTGGCCAGCGGTTGCCAGGGGCCATCGCCGCTGGTCCAACTCAACTTCAATCCCTGCGGATGCAGCAGCGGATCGGTGATTTGCCACGCGCCGAGCAATTCGCCGGCTGGACCTTGACGGACGGTCAATTCGAGCTTGGGAGGCGCCGTATCGACGACGACCCGCATCTCGGGCTTACCGATCGATTGCGGGGTCAGATTGCCTTGATCGTCGAGCGTTCGTACGAGGAACCAGAATTCGCCGTCGTGCGGTGCGCGGAAATTGAACTTGCCGTCCCGGGGCGAGGCCTTGCTGCACAGCGACCAGTTGGTGCCCTGGTCCGACGATTGCCAAAGCTGGACCTCCAGCGCCCGGGCACTTGCAGGCGGCGGCTCGAAAGGAATCGCGAACATCACCAGCCGGGTGTATTGGGCCGGTAGCGGTGCCTCGATCGTGGGCGCAGCGTGCGTTGCAGCCGCTTGCGCGGCGGTCTGCTGCGAGGCGTTGGGCGCAGGAAATTGGGCCCAAGCTCCGGCGGCAGTCACGAGCACTCCGGCCGCCGCTAAGACATAGTTTCGCCGCATGCACCCACCCTGATCGTCCGAGCGTCGACGCCCCGCGCAAAGTATTCCTACGCGGAAAGCTGTAACGATCGTATCGGTTACGACACGACGCAGACTTGAAAGCTGCGTCAAGGGGCAGCGGGCGCTGGCTGGGAATTGGTTTCTGGGGGTGGTGGCACCGACAGCAGTTCGGCCAGTTCCTGTTCGCTCAACGTCGTCGGCAGGTGCTTGATGCTGCCATCGACCAGCACGGCATTCGCACCGTCAAGGTGCAAGCTGCGAATGCCGGCGCCCTGCGGATCATTGATCCGCTTACTGAGCAACTCGCGCCGGAAGTCGGCCGGCTGCAGCCAAAAGATGCCCGAGCTTTCGACTTCGACCACCAGCAGCTTGCCGCCGATCGCGGCGGGGCGGTTGCGCAAACGCATGACGCCGTCCTGCGGCCAGGCCGTGTCGGCCCCCACGACCGCCACGTAACTCGTTTGGCCCCGATAGCTCGCCGGGTCACTCGGACAGCCGTAAGCCACGGGCATCTTGGCGGTGAGCAGCTTGTTCCGCGGCCCATCCCAGGGCTCATCGAGGTGGTATTGCTTGTACAAAGCTTGTTCTTCGAGGTAGGGCAGGATCAGCACCCGCCAACTGTGCATCGGCCGCCCGTCCGGCGCGAAGACGACGGCGGGCGGGAACTGGTCGTACTCGGCGTGATAGGCCCGCAGCGCTTGGCCGATCTGCTCGAGCCGATCACGGCAGGCGACTTCCTGCTGGGTCAACTGCCGTTGGAACCAACTGGGCACGAACTGGCCGACGAGCACGGCGCTGCCCACGATCAGCGCGGCAATCGCCCCGACGATCGCCAACAAATACCAGGTTCCCAGGCGGCTCGACCGTTCGGGGGCCACGGGCTCCGCCGGCTCGGCAGCGAGCTCTGCAGACAGTTGTGGGATTTCGATCGTGTTCAGACACGAGGCGCAGGGACCGCGCAGTCCGGCAAATTGGTCGGCCACCTCGGTCGTCACGCCGCAATGCGGACAGGTGAACTGGATGGGCATGGCGCGGCGACCTGCGATCCGTGACACGTTGATGCCCAATGATCGTTGGGCCTGTGCCGCAGGTCAACGCAGCGCGGCCCGGGTCGTGCGCACGATGTTGACGTACTCGCGGGCGAGCGATTCGATGCGCGCCAGATTGCCGGCAGCCACGGCGGCTGGTTCTACCAAGGAGCTGCCGATGCCCAAAGCGCAGGCCCCCGCGCGGAGAAAGTCGGCCGCCGTTTCCAGGTTTACACCGCCGGTCGGCAACAGCCGGACCTGGGGCAGGGGGCCACGCACGGCCTTCAGATAACCTGGCCCCGTGATCTCCGAGGGAAAGACTTTGACGATCTCGGCCCCCGCCTCCCACGCAGTGAGTATCTCGGTGGGAGTCAGCGCACCGGCCATCATCAACTTGCCGTAACGCCTGGCCGTACGAATGACGTCGAGCTGAACCGTGGGCGTAACCAGGAACTGTGCCCCGGCCAGGATCGCTGCCCGGGCCGTTTCTGAGTCGAGCAGCGTGCCGGCGCCCAGCAGAATGCGGTCGCCCAGGCGGTCGGCCACTTGCTCGAGCACCTGCACGGCGCGGGGCACCGTGAAGGTAATCTCGATGGCGTCGATGCCTCCGGCGGCCAGGGCTTCGGCCACTTGAACGAGCTGCTCGCTCTGCTGCGCGCGGATGATGGCCACGATTCCGCCGTCGAGCACGCGTTGGAGGTCGTCGTGGCTGGCCATCGGAGAGCGCGGGGTGCCGGGAGCCAAAGTGGCCCAAGGCTAGGCAGGTGGCGCGACGCTGTCAAATGGCCGCTGGCGAGGCGCTCGGCGAAAGCGAATTTTTCTTCAGTCCGCGCAGCGCACCAAGCGGATCGCACTTGCGTAGAGAAGGGCGATCCGCCGGCCGCGGCTCTCGTGGCGGCGGGGCTCATCCAGACGGTGGCCCAACGGTGGTCGGCCTGCTTCCGGCCCGGCAATTCTTCGCTAACGCGTGCATCCGGCAGATTGGGGCGCGATGTCAAGTCGAAGCTGGCAGTTGTTCGACAGAAATTCGAGTGGATGCATGTTGCCGTGCGGTCAGGTGGCCGACGCGGCCGAAAACTCGGCGCCGGTGCGCACGAGTTTCTGGACGCAGGCTGGCAGCAGCGCCATAATAGAAAAAATGAACGGGTCAGCGAATCGGGGCGGAGTTGGCCGTGCAGTCCGGGCCGCGCGATGGCAGAGTTTTTGTCGACACCGGCGGCTCAGTTGGTCCTTTGGATCACGATTCTGTCGATGTTGCTTGCCGCGGGTTGGTATGTCGTAGGACGAATCAGGCAGGCGGGATACTCTTCGGGTCCGAATACCGCCGAGACGCTGGCCGATTTCCGCGAACTCCACGCGAAAGGTGAGCTAAGCGACGAGGAATACCGAACAATAAAGAGCATGCTGGCGGCACGCATGCACAGCAAGCCCAAGCCCGATACCCCCGCGGTGCGCAGCAGCGGCCCCCCGGCCCCCACGCAGCGCTAAGGGCGAACGGCAGCGGCGAACGAGACAGATTTTTCCGCAGCGTTGCCGGGAGGAACGGCAACGCTGGCCACCGTACACGGTCCAATGAATGCAGGACCTGTCGACGGCTCGAACGCGGCAGCGGACAAGGAAGCCCCCCGGGACCGATCGCAAGCGAAACTTGCGGCGCGTCCTTCGAGCGACACCGTGAAGCACACCCGAATTCTTCACTGCCGGAGGCGGCCGCGAAGAGCGAGGGGGGAAAGGAGTTGGCATGCCCTCCGGAAGGGACATGAATCTGGGCCGCCGCAGCGGCGGTACCACGAAGAAGAACGCCTTCTGTTCGTTTTGTCGCAAGAGCTATCGCGACGTGGGTCCACTCGTTGAGGGCCCCGGCGAGGTTTATATCTGCGGCGAGTGTATCGAGCTGTGCCAGTCGATTCTCGACCAGGAACGGCGCCGTCGCGGTACCGGCAAGCAACTGTTCAGCCGTGTGCCGTCGCCGCGCGAAATCGTGACGCACCTCGACGAGTACGTGATCGGCCAGCAACGGGCCAAGCAGGTCCTGGCCGTGGCCGTCTATACGCACTATCGCCGGCTGATGCTCAGCCAGGAATCGTCCGACGTCGAAATCGAAAAGTCGAACATCCTGTTGGTCGGGCCGACCGGCAGCGGGAAGACGCTCTTGGCCCGGACCTTGGCCAAGGTGCTCAACGTGCCATTCGCCATCGGCGACGCCACGACGCTGACCGAGGCCGGCTACGTCGGCGAAGACGTCGAGAACCTGCTGCTCAAGCTGCTGCACGCGGCGGACTTCGATCTCGAGGCGGCCCAGCGCGGCGTGCTGTATATCGACGAGATCGACAAGATCGGCAAGACGAGCCACAACGTCTCGATCACGCGCGACGTCTCGGGCGAAGGGGTGCAGCAGGCCTTGTTGAAAATGCTCGAAGGCACCGTTGCCAACGTGCCCCCGCAAGGCGGCCGCAAACATCCCGAGCAGCAGTACATCCAGATGGACACGAGCAACATCCTGTTCATCTGCGGCGGCACGTTCGTCGGCCTCGAGGAGATCATCGCCAAGCGGCTGGGTCGCAAGACGATCGGTTTCGGCCAGGAATCGGCAGGCGGCAACTATGCCCCCGAGGACGATTTGGCCTCGCTGCTGCCCAAGGTCACCAGCGATGACATTCTCGAGTTCGGGATGATTCCCGAGTTGGTCGGTCGCTTGCCGGTCGTGTGCCCGTTGCAGCCGCTCGATGCCGACGCGCTGATCAAGGTCCTCACCGAGCCGCGCAACGCGCTGGTCAAGCAGTATCAGAAGTTGTTCGAGCTGGAAGACGCCGATCTCGAATTCAGCGAAGGTGCCTTGCGGGCAATCGCGGACATGGCGATGGAAAAAGACACAGGTGCCCGCGGCTTGAGGTCGATCATTGAAGAGGTGATGCTGGAATTGACGTTCGAGCTGCCCGAGCGAGGACGCGGCAACCGCTATGTGATCTCCGAAGAGGTCGTGCGCGGCAAAGGGCTCGTGCGGCCCATGCCCGTTCCCAAGAACAAGAGCGCCTGAGAATTCACGCGCGTGACGTTCAAGCCCGTACCGGTTCGCCGGAGCGGGGGTCCAGTCCGCGCATTCAAGAACCGAGCCCCGGACGGCATTGGGCCGTCTGCGGGCTCGTTCTTGTTGGCGGCGGCGATTCGCGCCCGCCGCACGGCGCCGTCGCTGGCCGGATGATATACTCGCACCCGGCGCTTGTTTCACCCCTCGTACGCAGTGCCAGCAAAGTGCTTCCGTGTCGGATGCAGCCCCAGATTCTTCGACGGCCGGCGCGGACTCTCCGCAGCCGGCGGCCTTGGACACGCAGATCGGCGTCTGCGTGTTCCTGACGTCGTTGTTGGCGACCGCGTGGTTTTTTCATCCCGCGGAGTATGCCAACAGCGAGACGCGGATGGCCCTGGTCCGGGCGATGGTCGACGACCACACCTTCGCCATCGATCGATACCACGAACGCACGATCGACAAGGCGCTGGTCAATGGACATTACTACTGCGACAAGGCGCCGGGCGCGTCGTTCTGGGGAGTGCCCGTCTATTGGCTGGCCAGGCAGGCGGCCGATTTTTTCATGCAGCCGCTCGACGAGCAGTTGGCGCGGTACGTCACCCGGCTCTGGGTATCGAGCGTGCCGGCGGCCGTCGTCTCGTGGCTCGTCTGGCTAGCGCTGCGCGGCCTGGGAGTAGTTCGCTGGCCTGCGGCGCTGCTGGCCTGTCTGGCCGTCGTCGGCACGTGCGCCTGGCCCTATGGCAGCCTGGTCTATGGCCATGAACTGGCGGCGATGTTTCTGATGGCGGCCTTCGTGCTGATCGTCGCGCCAGAACGGCCGGTCGACTTCCTGCCTGGCGCAGGTCGCATGGCCCTGGCGGGATTGTGCATCGGCTGCGGCGTGCTGACGGAATACCCGGTCGTACTCGGCGGCGCGCTGCTGGGTGGATACGCGCTCTGGCGCCTGCGGCGGATCGGACCCTTGGCGTGGTATCTCGTCGGCGGCGTACCGGCAGCCTTGGCCCTGGCCGGCTACAACACGGTCAACTTCGGCGGACCGCTAACCAGCGGCTACTCGTTCGAGGTCAATCAAGTGTTCCAGACCGGGATGGAGCAGGGCGTCGGCGGCGTCACCTGGCCGCGCTGGTCGGCCGTGCGATTGATCACGTTGTCGCTGTCGCGCGGCTTGTTTGCCCTGTCGCCGTTTCTCCTGTTGGCGGTGCCGGGTTGCGATGCGGTCTGGCGCCGGGCCAAGCGTCGCGCGCCGTGGGTCGTGTCGCTGGCCATTGCGATTGCGTTCGTGCTGTTCAATGCGTCGTACTACATGCCCGACGGCGGCTTCGCCTGCGGCCCGCGCCACCTGCTGCCCGCGGTGCCGTTTGTTGTGCTGCTAAGCGGCGCTGCATTCCTGCCCGATTCGCATCCCATCGGCTGGCCAATCCTGCTGGGGCTGGCCGTGCCTTCGGTATTCATCAACGGCCTGGCAGTGGCGATCGAACCGCACATCGATCCGCGCCTGGCCTACCCGGTGGGCGATTTCTGGTTTCCGGTGATCATGCTCGGCGGCCATGCGGTGAACGGAGGCACGCTCATCGGCTGTTCGCTGGGCACCTCGCTGGTGCTGCTCGGCTTGTTGATCGGTGGCGTGTGGATGACGCTCTTGTTTCAGCCTGCCGGCGAACTCGACGAGGCTCCGCCGCCTACCCCTGCGGGGCCGTGGTACGTCCTGGCGGTGATCCTGCCGGTGGCGGTGCTAGTGCCGCACCTGATGTTTCGAGCTCCCGGCCCAAGGGCGGCGCTGTACCGCGCGACGGCCCTATTCAACCAGGGTAAGAAGGAAGCGGCGCTGAGCGAATTGGGGCGGGTGATGATGACCCCCGCCGTCACGGAAGAGGATCGGGTCATCAAATCGAGCGCCGCGTACTACCTGGGCCGGATCGCCGGGCCGGCCCAGGGACCCGAGGCGGCGCTCCATTGGTTCTACAAGGCGGTCGAACTCAATCCAAAACTCGCCGAACTGCACGTCGATATCGCGGGCCAACTGCTGCTGCTGGGTCGGGTGGAAGAGGCCGAACGCGAACTGCAATTGGCCGAAGAAAAACAGCCTGGCCTGCGCGCCCAGTGGGAAGCGCGGCTGCCCATGCCGGCTTCGCCCTGAACGGCACCGCTGTAAACAGCAGCGCTGCGCCCGTTCAGGTGGTCTGCGGAGCAGGGCCGCCTGCGCGCCACAAGGCCCAGAACACGCCCAGGTAGAGCACCGCCACCATCACGGCTAGGGCGTTGCACCCGAGAATCATGCTCAGGTACTCGAGCGCGCCTCCGAAGGTTGCCCCCAGCAGGTTCCAGCCAAACAGTTGTTCGGCTGCAGGTTGATCGCGAAACGCGAGGCTGAACACCAGGTTGGCGAAGAAGATGGGCGAATAGGTCATCAGGCTTGCCAAGGCGAACCGCGAGGTCCAATCCTCGATTTGCAGCAGCCCGGCCAGAGGCCAAACGAGCGTCAGCAAGCACGACGCCAGCAGCAGCACAAACAGCAGCGGCAGCCACGCGCGGCTGCGCAAAATCATTGCGGTCCAATTTGCGGCAAGCACCGAGACAAGCACAGCCAAGAACACCAGCGAGTTGTTCAGCCACGTCGTCCCGAACAACAGGCTGAATTGGATGACGCCTTTGGTTTCCAGCAGTAAAAAGGCGCTGCCCATCAGCATGAACGCCAAGCGCAGCCAGACGCCGGCAGGGCCGATCGGCGCCGATTGCTGCCGGCGTTCGAATCTGTGCAATAAGACCAGCAAACCGGTGACGACGACCAAGAGGCCCGCGATGGCGCCGAGATATACGGGCGCAATCGCGCGGCTGCGCAGATATAGAAAGGGCCAGTCGTCGGTCGCGGGCGGCAGGTCCGTCTCGCTCGGCGGCGTGTCAGGATGTTCGCTCCATTGGGCCAGCGCCGCTATTTCCGGCTCGGCTGGTGCCGCGACTTGGGCCTTGTCGAGCGGCATGTCGTCGTCAGGCGGATTCTTCGGGGTGATGAGCCCCGAGAAGTTGTCGATGCGAAACTGCGCCGTGGGGTAGTGGCCCGTCGCGGTATGGATCATCGACTTGATCTTGTCTACCAGCCATTCCTGGCGGTACCAGTTGTAGAACACTAGATCTCCCTCGGGCGACAACAGACCGTAGGCCCGTGTGATCGACTCCAGGGTAAAGAGATAATTTTCGAGGCGCAACTGCGCCGTGGGACTGATCTTCACCAACGAATCGGTGACGGCGAAAACGATCAAGTCGTAGGGACCCTGGGCACGGGTGAGGAAAGCGCGGCCATCATCAATCACCAGCCGCACGCGCTTGCTGGCATATGGGCGTAACGGGTGGAAATTGCGCCCCATGCGGGCAATGACGGGATCGATTTCCACCGCGTCGATCTGTTCGGCGCCGTTCAACAAGGCGGCGGCAACGTCGTTGCCGGTGCCGGCTCCGAGAATCAGGACTCGCTTGTACGGCGGTAAACCAAGCTGTCGACGTCGCTCGTACGGCTGATGGTAGAACTCGTGCAGCAATAGTTGCCGGGTTTGCATCTTCTGATGCACGATCCCATTGACGAACAGATACGGGATCTTGCCCATCTGTCCTTCGTTGACGACGGCTGTTTCCACCTTTTGATAGGGCGACCAGGCCATGGCCAGTGGTCGTGGCGGGTGCTCTTCGCCCTCGGCATAGAGCAGACGTTGGTCTTGTTGCCAGGACAGGAAGGAGCACCCCACCAGCGCTGCGACGGCGAGGATATTCGTGCCACTTAGCAGGCGCGGCGCCGACAGTGCGAACATCGGCGCCAGTGCCGCGAACCAGATGTAGGCCGGTAATTGAAACTGGCTGATCGCCATGAAGCTCACGATCCCCAGGCACGAGCCGCCGATGTCGAGCGTGTAGGCCGTCAGGGGCCGAAACTCGCTGAACACCTTGGCCGTGCGCTGCGCAATCATGGCGAAGATCAACGCGATCAGGGGAAACAGCATCGGAAACACGTACAACGTCGCCGCACTCGAATCGTCGTTCGTCGCGCTGAAGAACAGTTCCTGGCCAATCTGACCGCCCGAACGCCCGATGCCGGGGACGCGCGGGCGAAACTGCGTGACGAGAAATACCAGCACGCAGAGCAAACATGCCGCGCCGATGAACGCCTGGGCCGAACGCTCGGCCGTGAACAGGTGATGAAACACGAAGCCGACGCCCAAGCCCACAAACACCGAGATCAAGACGAAATTCGGAAAGAACCCCAGGTTCCAGACGCTGCTGGGCAAGAATCGAATGAGCGCCAACTCGAGGAATAGGGTTAAGTAACCAAGGAGCAGCAGCTTAGCGGCGTTGGCAGTACCGGCAGCGTTGGAGGTTTGCATAGACCGTAACGGGGTAATGATTGCGTGGCAGAGGCTTACCGATCCTCTACCGGAACGAGGCTAGCCGCCTTGACGCGCGAGCCGCCGCAAGACGTCGATGCCGCGCTGCAACTGTTGATCAGCGACGGCGTAGGAAATTCGGAAATGCGTGTCGCGGCGGCTGAAGACCGAGCCGGGGATGATCAACAACTCGTTGCGGATCGCCTCGGCGACGAACGAAGTGCCGGTGCCCCAGGGCGCCTGCGGAAAGGCATAGAATGCCCCGCCGGGCGTGACCAGTTGAAAATCGTCGCTCAGGCCTTCGACGATCAGGTCCCGCTTGCGGCGATAGTCGGCCGTGTGCTGCGTCATGTCGATATCCAGCGCACGCGCGGCGGCCCACTGGAAAGGCTGGGGCGCGCAGACGAACGAAAACTGCTGTAGCTTGACCATCTCTTCGATCACTTCGGCGGGCCCATGCACGAAGCCCACGCGCCAGCCGGTCATGGCATACGTCTTGCTGAAGCCGTCGATGACGATGGTCTGGTCGTTGAACCGCGCCGGCGACACGAACGGATCATGACAGAACGAGCGGTAAATCTCATCGCTCACCAGGGCCACATCGCGCTCGGCGGCCAGCTCGGCCAGGCCGCGCAGTTGAGCCTCGGCCGCGACCACGCCCGTCGGGTTGGCCGGGCTGTTGCAAAGGATCAGCTTGGTGCGCGGGGTGATCGCCGCGCGGACGCGCTCGAGGTTGATCTGGAAGTCGGGATAGGTGTCGACCAGCACGCATTGCGCGCCGACGAGCGACACCAGCGAGGGATACATGACGAAATACGGATCGAACACGATGACTTCATCACCCGGGTTGACCAGGGCCAGCATCGCCAGGACCAGGCCGCCGCTGGTGCCGCTGGTGACGAACACGCGGCGGTTCGCATGGCCGTATTCACGATCCACGAGCGCTTGCAGCCGTTCGCGCAGCACGGGCATGCCTTGTGTCAGGGCATAGCCGTTCTTGCGGCTGCGAATGGCCTCGATTGCCGCGTCTTGCACCTCGTCTGGCACGTCGAAATCCGGCTGCCCGATCGAGAGGTTGATCGGGTCCCGCATCTGCGCGGCCAGGTCGAAGACCTTGCGAATCCCGGAGCTGTCGAAATGACGGGTACGCTCGGCGGCCCAACGGTGACGCATGCAATGCTCGTGCGGCGAGGAACTGACGACGGGGACGCTCCGCCTCGAGACGGATAAGACCCACCATGGTAGACCGGGCGCAGACCGTGGGAAAGGGCCGTCCGTCGGCTGGCCATCAGCCGTTGGCGACGCGCGACAGCGGCGTGTCGCCGCGGCTCAAGACGGCCAATAGACGCACGAAAACCTCGAGGCCGTCGGCGATCCCCGCGATCCACACGCGCCCCTGCTGATCGGCCAGCGGGGCTGCCTCGCCCTGGCTGGCACCCCAGGCCGACTCTCGGCCGCCGGGCGATGGGAATTCGCGCGCCGGCTGGCCGGCAACAAGGGTCGCCAGCCGTCGCGGCTCGACCAGGTTTCCCAATTCGTCGACGACGGTCAGGCCTTCCCCCAGCCCGTCGAACAACACACCGAGGTGGGCCTGCTGCTCGCGCACGACACGCGCCAACCCGCTGCGCGAGAACTGTTGGTCGGCCAGTTCGATGCGTTCGCAGGCGGTGTTGCGCATCAGGCCTTCGAGCCAGGCACGCATCACGCGATCGCGAACGCCCCAGACGATGTGTAGCGGGCGCAGCGCATGCAACGCGGGACGCATCCGATCGAGGTAGGCGGGCGCCGCGTCTTCATATTGAACCGGTGACGCTCGACGGGCAGCGCGCCCTGCCGGACACCGCGCCCGTTGCTCGAGCTCAGCGAGGCCACCCGGTCGCGACAGCGGTCGGGCATCTGGTCCCCAGAACGAAAGGCTCGCCGTGTGCGGGCGTCCGAGTTGATTGGCAAGCAGCACGCCACCCTGCGAGTGCGTGTCTCTCAGCACGCGCGCTAGCAGCGCTGCCGTGGCGGTGCCCAGGTGCAAGACCCGGCTACCGGCCAATTGCAGCCCTTCGACGGCTGCCCGCTGTAGCTCGGCGGCTTGGGGGCGACCGTCCCAGGCAAAGACCACCTGCGCCGTCGCGGCAGACAATAACGACGCCGTCGAACCGATCGCCAAGGCCATGGCGACATTGCGCACGACGGCCGCATTCAGGCGGTTTCCCAACTCGTCGGCGAAGGCCTCGGGTTGCCAGGGGCCGCCCGTACCTTGCTCTGACCGGTGCTGCTCCAGGCGCCGGAGCTGAGCCGCATTCAGGCCCAGCGTGTCTTGGCGATGTACGCACCCGCGGCAGGCAGCGTGCGAGTTGGACAACCGCGCCAGGTGGATTGCGCGGGTCACGGTGGCCGGCTCGCCGGGGCACTGAAAGGTTTCGCAGGGGACCATGATCGATGCGGCCGCGGTTCCGGCGGGCAGGGCAGGGGGGCCGGCGAGACTAATTCGCAGTCACGGCGACCGTCAAGAGCGACCGGCCGCATGCCAGCAAGCGTCGGCAGAATCGACCGCGCAGAGTTCCGCTAGCGGACGCGGCATTTGAACCGGACGAGGCCACCCTGACCCGGCTCGAGCGGCTGAATAATCTCCCACCGCAGCGTGAGCGACTGCGACCGGTTGTACTCGGACAGGAACTCGGCCTCGACGCTCGACTGCGCGCTGCCGGCCATGTACTCGAGCCGCGTGGTCAGGTGATCGATAATGGTCACGTTGCCGATCGGCGCGGGACCAACGTTGTCGAAGCGGATCGTGAAATCGATGATGTCGCCCGGCAGCGCCGTATCGGTCGAAGCAACCTTGATCAGCCGCAGTCGTCCCCCGGTCGGAGTGTCGACTGTATAGACGGTCTCGGCCTGCTCGACTTGGGTTTCTGCGACGGCCTTCTGTTCGTCGAGAATGACTTGGACCGCCTGATCGTGCGACCAGGTGATGGCCGCGTCGTGCGCCTCGGCCAGTCGGGCTTCTTCGGCCTGGCTGTAAAGCCCCTGACGGACGATCAGGAAATCCTCGTAGGGCAGCAGAGCGTCTTGCAGCGCTTTCGCCTTGAGCGTCTGCGCGACGATGCCGTCTTGCACGTCGGTCACATAGGCCGTGGCTCGGCCCAGACCGTTCTGGGGCAGCGGCGTCTGAGTTTGCAGCCGCGTGGTGGCGATCTGCACCTCGTCCTGACGGCCGAGTTGTTCGGGTTGCTCGACGCCGACCGGCCCGGCGATGTGTTCGTTGGCGTTCAGGTTGGTCACCGTGCGCACGGCGGCAAACCGCGGCGCGTAGATGCACACCTTGTTGCTCGGCTCGACGACCCGGTCGCCGTCAAGCGTGTCGAAATGAGCCACGGTGTCTTCGGCGTCGAGGCCTTCGACCGACCAATCGGCGCCGATCGTAACCGGTATGTTTTCGTCGCCGCCGTCGCAGAGATATTCGTCCTCGGGCCACGGGCAGCCGAAGCCCGGTGGCCGCCACTGGCAGCCGCAGGCCGACAAGGGGCGCGGGCTCTCGCCGCAATCGCCGCAGGGGCACCCGGGCGGTCCGCAGTTCGGTCCGCAACCCGGCGCGGGACAAACAACTCCAGGCGGACCGGGCAGCGCTTGCCCGGGCGCCGCAGGATCGATCGGAACCGGCGCGTTGACATCGATCGCGGGCGACGAGCGATCGAGTGGTTCCTGAAGCGCAGCCAACTCGACGGCGTCCGGCGCGTCGTCCAATGCGCCAGGTTCCACGGGCGTCTCGCCCTGGCCAGGGGCCGGACCGACATACGGTTCGGGCAAGTGGGGGCCGCCGGTCACTTGAGCGCGCGGAGCGCTGCACGAGCAGAGGATCAAGGTTGACAGCGCCAGCAGAGTCCAGCGCCACCAGCGCGGACAGGCCCAGAACGGGTCCAAGTTGGCGGGGACATGGTCTGCCATCATTCGGATCCCGCGCGATCGTTGAACGTAGCCGGCTGCAGCAGTCGCTGCGGACGCTGGGCTTCGTATTGGATTTCCTGCGGCGGCAGCGTGGGCTCGACGGGGCGCCGGAATTTCAACACCGGCGGGCACTGTCCTAAGAAGCTCGGCTCGGGCGAAGCGCCGTCGGCCGGCAGCCGGCCGCCAATACGCAAAATTGCCATCGGTCGGCCCAGCGTATCGGCCACCAGCAGCGGGTTCGTGCCGGGACCGGCATCGAACCAAGGTTGCTCGTCGCGTTTGAGCGCCTGGGGGAGCGCCATCTTGGGATCTTCGATATAGATCACTCGGGTCACCAGATGGCCATCGAGCGCCAGGCGGAGTTCGTCGGCCGTCAGCTCGATGGGAATCGGGAAGCGGGCTTCCTGTCCGCAAGGCGGATAGAGTCGGTCGATGATTTCGAGCGTGGGAAACAATTCCCGGCCCTCGGCCAAGGGGATATTGGTCACGCGGAATCGATACACCTGGCCCACGAGCAGCCCGACCAGTACCGGAGCGGGTTGTTCGTGTTCGAAGGTGCCGGCGACCGCCAGCGAGATCGAGGCCCCCTGCGGGGCCCTGATCTCGACCGGCTGAAAGTATCCAGGCAACGGCCCACCTCGCTGGAGCTGCCAGCTTCCAATCGCTCCCGGGGGTTCACTACCGTTGAATTGGTAGTGCACAGGGGGTTGCTGAGCGGTGGCAACCACCACGCAGCTCAGCAACACACTGGCGAGACTCGACAGGACAAGCGGAACGTTGAGCGCCGCTTGGCGAGGCTGTGGGACCGTTGACATGGAGAACACTCGACTGCGCTTCGTGGTTTACTGGACGCAGTTGTCTTCGACGCAGGCCGCCGGATTGGAGCCGGAGAACTGCTGGCCCCTGATGAACTGGAACTTGTCTCCCAGTCCCTGGCGGAAGAACATCGGCGGGGCCGCCGTGTGTTCCAGGATGCTCACGTGGCTTGGCGGCTTCGGATAGCTGAAGCCCGGCGACTCACACACGTCCATGCGGAGCTTCTTGGTCGGACCCGGGATATGGACCTTGGTGTGATTGGCGATCACGTGCTTCTGCAAGCCGGCCGGGATGCCCAACGGCACATGCGGCGGGCCCGGCAAGCCGATCGGCGTACCGCTCATGGTCATGCCGTATTCGGGCGAAGTGACGCCCGAGACGAAATTCGGTGGCATCCCACCGACCGCTCCGGCGCCACCGAACCCTCCGGCGCCTCCGCAGGCCACACAGCCACCGGGGCCACAGCCTTCGGCGCCGCAGCCGCCGTAGTAGCCGGCCGGCATGACCATCCCGTCGCCGCCGGCAATACCTTCGGCAGTCGGCACCTGGAGATCCTTGTTGCCGAGGCGGATGATCGCCAGGATCGCCCCGCGGCGATCGGCTTCGACAATCGGGTCAAGGCCCGGGTCGAGCCGCGTACTGACCAGCGTCTCGACGCCGGCCAGGGCCAGTTCCTGGAATTCTGCATCCGGCAGGTAGATGACTTTCGTGACGAAGTTACCGCTGGTCACCTGGTCGAAATCTTCCTCGGTGAATTGCACCGGGATGGCGTTATGCGCCAAGTACGCCTCGGTGCGCGGCAGCGCCGGCGCGATTTCGATCGTCGGATACAGCTCGGCGCCCGGCCGGCCGGGAATGCTTGTCAGCTTGAGCCGGTAGATGGCCCCTTGTGGGAAGTTATAGCGCCCCGGGCAGACCAGCGGCTCGGAGTCAAACATACCCGCGTTCGAGACATCCCAATTGACCATCATGCCATCGGGGCCGACGAATGCGAGCTGCGAGCTCTGGCCCATGAAGGCCCCGCCGGGGCCAGCGCCGCCGAACAACCCGGGCGGGCAGAGCACGCCGGGTCCGGGGCCGCCTACACCGGGGCCGGGTTCCATGAGCATCTGCGCCGGGGGCAAATTGTTCGCCCCGGGCAGTTTGCAGCCCGCGAGGACTGCGATCGCGCACAACAACAGATAGCGGAGTTTCATGACGTCCCCCTTCAAGGACCTTGCGTCGAGGTCGTGGCCGCGCGATGCCAGCACTCGGCTGCGCGCAGACTTGTGTTCCAACCGGTCGGGGAGGGGTGCCATGTGGGACGTCGCCGGACTGCCGTCGACCGTCGTGACGCCGGACCACTACAATGCCGCGCCTCACGGCGACGGCATCGCCGATGCCAGCAGCACGACGCGCGCAGGCGTGCGGCGCGTGCCCCCTGTGTGGCATCGTGGCTCCAGCGGCCAGGGCATACCTCTGAAGGCTAGAATTCGGCCCGCTCGAACCGGAATCTTTGGCAAATCCGGCAGAACCCGAATATGAGGACCAATTTCACCATCCTCGCCGGCTTATGGGCCGTGCTGCTCGGCGCGTTGGCCGCACCGCTGTCGGCGCAGCCACCGGCCGCCATCGCCGCTGCGCCGGAGTCTGCGGCCAGCACGGCAGGGCAGGGGGGGCGCGCACCCGATAGCACGCCGCAAGCGCGCCAGGCGCTCGAATTGCAGCGGCGGATGCTCGGCGCGCTGGAAACCCATCGCTCGGTTCAGGCCCGCGTGCGGTTCCAGGCCCGCGTGATGGGCGAGGAGATGCTCGGGACGGGCCTGTACCTGCAGGGGCCCACCGAGGAGTACCGCTATCGTCTTGAGCTGCGGATGCAGATCGGCGAGCAGTCGGCCAACCAATTGCAGGTTTGCGACGGCCAGTCGCTGTGGATTCAGCAGCAGATGCTCAATCATCCGACCGTCTACCGCGTCGACGTGCCGTCGACGTTGTTCGCCCTGGCTACGCGCCGGCAGGCGGCCGGCCATGCGCCGTTTCCACGCACACCGGGGCTGGGAGGCTTGCCGCGGGTCGTGCGCGAGCTCGACGAAGCGTTCGAGTTCCGCTGCCTCGGCCAAACCAATCTGGGGAAACTGCCTGTCTGGGTGCTCTCGGGCCGCTGGCGCGACCACGTGCTCGACGCGGCGCTGCCGAAGGTGGCCGCCGCGCGGCGCGCGGGGAAGCCGGTTGAACTGCCCGATCACTTGCCGTCGCACGTCGTCCAGTGCCTGGGGGTGAGCGATTTCTTTCCCTATCGCACGGAGTACCGCCGCGACGTCGAGGCACTCGACCGGTTCACCGATCGACTTGACGACCCGGAGCATTTGATGCTCCGCCTGGAGTTGTTCGAGGTGCGGATCAACGCGGCGATCGACCCCGGCCGGTTTACGTTCAGCCCGGGCGATTTTCCGGTGGTGGAACTGACCGACGCCTATCAAAAGCAGTTGGGCGTGGCGCCGGTGGAGTGAGTGCCGCGCCGAAATCGTCGGCCGCGGCTCAGGGCAGATGGATGCCCAGATTGATCGTCACCGCGCTGATCTTGCCGGCGCGGCCGTGCAGGACATTGACTCCGCAGTTGCTTTGCGGAATATCGCGCACGTACTTCATCGGCAGCTTCAGCAGATGCGCGAGGTACGCGCGATTGACGATGTTGTGCGCCACGACGATCACGTTCTGGCCCGGGTGATCGGCCAGGAGTTGCTCGAAGGCAGGGGAGGTCCGCTCGATCACCTGGGTCATCGTCTCGCCGCCCAGGTAAGGGTGCTGGCCCGGGTCGTCCAGAAAATTTCGATAGGCTTGCGGGTGGGCGCGCTCGATTTCGGCCCAGCTCATCCCTTCCCAATCGCCGACATCGCCCTCGTGCAGGCTGTCGACGATCTCGACGGCCAGGCCGTGCGGCCGCGCGATCGCGTCGGCCGTTTGCCGCGCGCGGAGCAGGGGGCTGGCGACAATCCGGGCCACGGCCAAGGACTCCAGCAGTCGGCCCGTGGCCTCGGCCTGGGCCAGACCTTGTTCGGACAGCGGCGGATTGCTGCGCCAGCCCTGAATGCGCGGCGGATGCGCCAGGTTGTGCGCCGTGGCGCCGTGGCGCACGAGGTACATCACGCAGGTGTCGGGCGGCGGAGCGGGGAATTGCATCGGGCAAGCGGCGTTGGAGAGGCTCGATCTCGGGGCAATTCAGCCGCGCGTGTCCACGGCTTTTTCCGGGCGCGCATTGGCCAGCAGGGCGGCGATGCGCAACGCCTCGACCATGCTACTGGTCTCGGCCCGACCTTGCCAGGCAAGATCAAACGCGGTGCCGTGCGCGACGCTGGTGCGGACCACGGGCAGACCCAGCGTGACGTTCACGGCGCGATGCATGCCCAGCAGCTTGAGCGCGATGTGCCCTTGGTCGTGGTACATGGCCACGACGCCGTCGTACTGGCCGGCGCTGGCGGCGACCATCAGCGTGTCGGTCGGCAGGGGGCCGACAACGTTGAGACCCTCGGCGCGACATTGTTCGACCGCCGGCGCGATGATGCGCTGCTCCTCGTCGCCGAACAGGCCCTCTTCGCCGCCATGTGGATTGAGCGCGCAAACGGCCAGCCGCGGCGCGGCACCTTGGATGCGACGCATCATCGCGTCGAGCAACTGCGTCTTCGACGCGATCGCCGCAGAGGACAGGTTTGCGAACACGTCGCGCAAGGCCAGGTGCAGCGTGACGTGCGCAACGCCGAGCCCCGCGGACCCCGCGATGCCGTCGCCGTGCCCCAGGTAGAGCATCATGGCGAAGTCGCGCACGCCACAACGCTCGGCGAGCAACTCCGTGTGGCCCGGATAGGCGTGGCCGGCACGGTGCAATGCGGCCTTGTGCAAGGGCGCTGTCGTCAATCCATCAATGCGTCCCTCGAGGGCCCAGTCGGCCGCGGTCACCAGCGCGTCGTACGCGGCCTGGCCACCCCGGGCGTCGATCACGCGCGGCGGCACCTTGCTGGCCTCTTCGGCAACCGTGCGGACGCAGGGTAACCGCTCGGGCGAAGCCTCGGCCGCCTCGGGCGCGTCGACCTCGCAGACTTCGAGTGCGGGTGCCACGAGCGCCGCGGCGCGGCGCATCACGTCCGGGTGCCCGGCGACCACCGGTCGGCATAAGGCGTGCACGACCGGCGAACTCCAGGCTCCGGCAATGACCTCGGGGCCGACGCCCGCGGGATCACCCATCGTGATGGCCAACAGAGGACGCGTCATGAACTCATTATAGAAGGCGACGCGGTCGTCCGGCCGGTGGAGACGACGGGCGCGGCCGGCGGCTTCCGGGGGCCGTGGTCGTGCTGCCCGCCTTCCAGCAGCACCAACGACCAGGCGACGGCCACGCCCAACAGCAGCGCTGCCGACAACTTGATCCGATCGTGGCGGTGGAACTGCAGCTCGGGCAGCAGGTCGGAGAGCGAGATGCAGAGAAACGTCCCGGCCGAGAACCCCAAGGCATTGGCCAACAACACCTCGGTGCCGGCCCCCCAGCGGGCGAGCCCGTAGTGAAAGATCAGCGCACCGATGGGGATGACGCTGGCGAACATCAGATTGACGAGGTGCCGCGCTGCCCGCGATCCGCCGCCCCAGGCCATGAGCGTGCCCAGCGACAGGGCGTCGAACGGCTTGTGCAGCGCGACGCCGAGAAACGTGCCTAACCCGGCAACCGTCGCGGCATGACGATGGACCATCGTGCTCTCGGCCTCGACGCTCGCGGCCAGCGCAATGCCGTCGACCAGACCGTGCAGCGTCAGACCGATCGCCGCGCCGTACCAGGTGATCGTGTGATCGTCGCCGTGGTCGTGGGCCGGATGGTGCGCGTGATCGTGCGGCCCCATGGCGTGGTGTGAAAGTTCTTCAGGCGTATCGTGATGGTGAAAGCTGAAGAACCGCTCGAGAAAGAACATCACCAGAAAGCCGACCAGCATCCAGCCGAAGATGCCGTCGGGCGATGAGCCCGTGGCCAGTGCATGCGGCAGCAGATGCAAGACGCCGACGCCCAGCATCACCCCGGCGACGAAACTGATCGCCAGTTGCATGCGCTGGTGCGTCAACTCGATCCACAACGGTACCCATCCGCCGGCCAGCGAGGCGAACAGCACGAGCACGCCGTAGAGCGTCAGCAGGACCAGCGGTGAAGGAGACAAACGCGACCTTTCTCGCCCCGCGCACGACGCATTTGCGCGGACCGACGCGGGCAGATGCAAATCGGCTGCAAAAAGCCGGTTGTATCGGTTCGCCGCCGAGTGTCAACTCCTGCCTGCGGTCCGGTGACGTTCGAGTTGCCCCCTGTCTGTGGAGTTCGGCCAACGATGCGCGCCTGCGTGCAACGGGTTTCGCGTGCCCGAGTCGAGGTCGAAGGGCAGATCGTCGGTCAGATCGAGCGCGGGCTCGTGGTGCTCCTGGGTGTGGCCCAAGGAGACGACGACGCCGAGGCCCGTGAGTTCGCGGCCAAGATCGCGGCCTTGCGAATCTTCGACGATGGCCAGGGCAAGATGAACCTGGCCGTGGGCGAGGTGGCGGGGGCCCTACTCGTCGTGAGTCAATTCACGCTCTTGGGCGACTGTCGCAAAGGACGGCGGCCCAGTTACACCGACGCGGCGCTGCCGGCCGACGCCGAGCGGCTCTACGAAGTCTTCGTCGCGGCGCTGCGCGATCAGGGCTTGCCGGTCGAGACGGGACGGTTCCGCGCCCACATGGATGTCGAGCTGGTGAACGACGGCCCGGTGACGCTATTGCTCGACAGCCGGCGGCTGTTTTGAACACGGCCGCGATCGGCCCGTGCTACTTGCGCAAGAACTGCTCGCGCAGGCCCTCGGCCATCTGCTGCATTTCGCGGGCCTGCGGGGCGAGGTGCTGCATCCAGGTCGGATCTTGCATCATGAACCAGGTCAGCGCCGCGAGCTTGGCGTAGCAGGAAAGATTGGCCCACGTGCTGTCGCCCCAGAGCTTCAGCGCCGTGCCGAACGAGCTCTTCAGCGCGATGTGCCCGCGCTTGACGGTGATGCTCCAGATCTCGTCGAGAATCAGGTGCGAAAGAAATCCGGCCAGCACGCCGCCGGCTTTGTAGTAGCGGATCTCCACCTCGCCGTTGGAGCACAGCAGGAAGGCAACCTCGGCCGCGATCAGCGCGGCGGGAATGCTATGGAACATGCCCCTGTGCACGGTGTATTCGCGCAGAATCTGCGCGAAGCCAAAGCGGATAAAGCAATAGATGAACGCGCCAGCCAGGACCACCAATTCGGTGGATTGCAGCAACAGCTCCAACCGATGTACGAGCATCATCGGGACCACGGCCGCGGCCAGCGCGATGCTCTCGCGCAGCGGCGTGCCCGAATCGCTGTCCAAGTCGGGCAGCATGCCTGAGACGCTGCACAGGCCTCCGGCGAGAATGGCGCTGGGCAACGGCATGTCCCAATAGAAGAAGCCTGCGGTACCGTAGCCGATGCCGACCGCGGAGCTGACGGTGATGTGCGTCTTGAACCCGGCCATGAGCGCAGCTTCCTTGCCTGCAACCAATCCAGCGATGCAGCTTGTACCGCAGGCTCCCGCCGCGGTGGAAGGTCAGTCGCCGCCCTGCCCACCCCTGCCGCATGCTGCCACGGCCGCGCGACTGGTCTAGGGTCGCCGGCGGGCAGATGGCTATACTCGGCCCCCGCAAGATTCACCGCCGCGCGGCGAACAAGCCTTCGGGCATCACGCGCGCCTGCTGCGAGGATGCTAGCTATGCAGCCTTATGACATCGCCATGATCATCGTGCTGGTCGGCACGACTGCCTTCGGCTTCTTGAAGGGCGCCGCCTGGCAGGTTGCGTCCTTGGCGAGCATTGGCGTGAGTTGCTTCACGGCCTTGCGGTTTAGCGAGCGCTTCGCCCCGCTGTTCGGTCAGCAGGCACCGCTGAATCGCTTCGCCGCTATGTTGGCGCTGTACATCGGCACCTCGTTCGTCGTCTGGCTGCTGTTTCGCGTCGTGGCCGGCACCATCGATCGCGTCAAACTCAAGGAGTTCGATCGCCAGGTCGGGGGGCTGTTCGGCATCGCCAAGGGCGTGCTGCTGTGTGTCGTGATCACGTTCTTTGCCGTGACCTTGTCCGAGGCCATGCGCAAGCAAGTGCTGCAGTCTCAGTCGGGAACCTACATTGCGCGGTTCATCGATTGGGCCGATCCGATCATGCCGGCCGAGGTCCGTGAGGTGCTGGCCCCGTACCTGAATCGGCTCGAAGACGGTCTGCGTCCCGACGGTCCGCAGCCGGCGTTCCCGATCCCCGGTCTGCGGCTCGGGCAGGGGGGCGACCTCGTACCGGCGACCGACTGGAGATCGGCCGGCGACCGCATCCGGGAGTGATCTCCAGGCACCGGTTTTCGCGCCGGGCGATGGACGGTCTGGCGGCCGCCTCCCGGGTGCTCTCCAGCAGGGGCTGGCCCGGCAGGGCACCGGCAATCTGGCCGGGCATTCGACGCGTTGACGGGGTGCCCGACCTGGGGTTGGCGTGTGCGCCGTGCCGCGCTAAAAAGGCGACGCGATTAAATGCCCGCTGGCGAGCGCCGAGCCTTGATCGTGATTCGCAGATCGCGAGGCCCGCTTCGAGCAGGTGAGGCGGCAGGTTGCGAATTCTCCGGGAAAACCCGACACCCTAACCGAACATAAGAAACATTATCGGACGTTGGGGAGAGGTCGAAATCCCGGCATCTTCAGCCCCTGCTCGACGGCTCGCCCGGCGACTCCACCGGGCGGTTGGGAAGCGGGACTCGAGCGGAATCCTGTCGGTGATCGAGTCCGTCGTCGAGCGACCACCATCGGCGGCTTTCCGGCAACTCGCCCTGCTGTGGCGGTGCGCAGGGATCCTCGTTCCATGCTCGTCGGGCGTTCAGTTGTCGCACCGCGCAGGCCACGCCAGACCAGGCCGGCTACGATGAAGCCCGCGGGCAAAAACGGCGGGTGAATCATGACCGAACAATCCGGTTCGGCCGAGGCGTCCAGCGACCTCCGTGAGGTGGTTTTTGAAGCCCGGGGGCTGACCAAGGTCTACCGGATGGGCGAGGTCGAGGTGCGCGCCCTGCGCGGTGTCGATCTGCAGATCCGCGCCGGTGAATTCATTGTTCTGCTGGGGCCCTCAGGCAGCGGCAAGTCGACCTTGCTCAACATCCTGGGTGGCCTCGACGTGCCGACGAGCGGCAGCGTTCATTTTCGCGACCATGACCTGACTGCCTTCGACGATGCGGCCTTGACCACTTATCGCCGCGACCACGTAGGCTTCGTGTTTCAGTTCTATAACCTGATCCCCAGCCTCACGGCGCGCGAAAACGTGGCCTTGATCACCCGGATCGCCCGGCGGCCGATGTCGCCGGAAGAGGCGTTGGGCATCGTCGGGCTGGGGGATCGTGCGAGTCATTATCCGTCGCAGATGTCCGGCGGCGAGCAACAACGAGTGGCCATTGCGCGAGCGATCGCCAAGCGGCCCGACGTGTTGTTGTGCGATGAGCCGACCGGGGCGCTCGACGTCAAGACGGGGATGTTGGTGCTGGCGGCGATTCGTCGTATCAATGAGGAACTCGGTACGACGACGGCGGTGATCACGCACAATGCGGTGATCGCCGACATGGCCGACCGCGTCGTGTCGCTGTTGGATGGCGTCATCGCGTCCGAGCGCACCAACACGAATAAACTGCGTCCCGAGGAACTTGCCTGGTAGCGCCGATGGATCCCTTGAACCTCAAGCTGTGGCGCGACCTGTGGCACATGCGCGGCCAGGCGCTGGCCATCGTGCTGGTGATCGGCGCGGGCGTGGCGACGTTTGTCATGGCGCGCTGCACGCTCGAGTCGCTGAAGCGGGCCCAAGCGGCCTACTATACCCAGTATCGGTTTGCCGACGTGTTTGCCCGGGCCAAGCGCGCACCGCAATCGCTCGAGGTGCGGATTGCCGAGATTCCTGGGATCGCGCGGGTCCAGACGCGCGTCGTGGCCAACGTCAAGCTCGACCTGGCGGGCTTGGCCGAACCCGCAACAGCCAAGCTGGTCTCGGTGCCCGACGACGAGCCGCCGGATTTGAACCGCCTGCACTTGCGCAAAGGACGCTATCCCGAGGCCGGCCGCTCCGGCGAAGTCTTGATGAGCGAAGGATTCGCCGAGGCGAATCACTTGGTGCTCGGCGACAAAGTCCGGGCCGTCATCAACGGTCGCTACCGCGAATTGACCGTCGTCGGCGTGGCGTTGTCGCCGGAGTACATCTATCAGATCCGCGAAGGCGACATCTTGCCCGACGACCGGCGCTACGCCGTGTTCTGGATGGGCCGAACGGAACTGGCCGCTGCGTTTGATCTGCAAGGCGCCTTCAACGACGTGGCTTGCACGTTGTTGCCGGGGGCCAATGAAGCCGAAGTGCTCCAACGACTCGATCAGCTTACCGAACCCTACGGCGGACTCGGGGCGATCGGCCGAGCCGATCAAAGCTCGCACAAGTTCGTCAACAACGAGCTGCAAGAGCTACGCGGGATGGCGCTCGTCGTGCCCACGATTTTCCTGTTGATCGCTGGCTTCCTGTTGAACATGGTCGTCTCGCGGTTGATCGCCCTGCAGCGCGAGCAGATCGCGGCGCTGAAAGCCTTTGGCTATCGCGGCCGCGAGATCGGCTGGCACTACGTCAAATTCGTGCTCCTGCTCGTGTTCATCGGTTTCATCCTGGGCACGGGAGTCGGCTGGTACTTCGGCCGGCTCACGACGCGGATGTACATGCAGTTCTTTCACTTCGTGGTGTTCGACTTTTACCTCGCGCCGCCCGTGGTGTTGCAGGCGCTGGCCGTCAGCGCGCTGGCGGGTCTGTTGGGAACGATGTTGGCCGTGCGACAGGCGATCACCTTGCCGCCGGCCGAGGCGATGCGGCCAGAGCCACCCGCGCAGTTCGGGCCAACGCTCTTGGAGCGCTTGGGCTTCGACCGGCTCTTGAGCGAGCCAGGCAAGATGATTTTGCGACAGCTCGAACGCCGGCCGTGGAAGTCGTCCTTGACATGCGTCGGCGTGGCCATGGCTGTGGCCGTGTTAGTCCTGGGCAGCTTTATGCTGGATGCGATCGACTACGCGATTCATGCCCAGTATTCCGTGGCGATCCGCGAAGACGTCAATGCGATCTTCGTTGAGCCCACTGCCGGTCGATCACTTTACGACCTGGCGCAACTGCCCGGCGTGCGACTCTGCGAGCCGTTTCGCGGCATTGCTACGCGACTCCGCCACGGTCACGCGACGCGTCGCGTCGAAGTGCTCGGGCTCGAGCCCGACGGTGAACTGCATCGGCTGATGGACATTCACTGTCACACGCTGCCTTTACCAGCCGAAGGGCTGGTGCTCTCCGAGAAGCTGGGTGAAGTGCTCGAGTTGCGCGTGGGCGACTCGGTGCGCGTCGAGGTGCTCGAAGGCCTGAGGCCGACGGTTGATTTTACGGTGGTTGGCCTGGTTACCGATTTTGCCGGCACGGCCGCCTATGCCCGGCGCGAAACGATCAATCGGCTGATGCAAGAAGGCGACGTTGTCTCGGGAGCGTTCATGGCGGCCGACACCCAGGCCGAGCCCGAGCTCTACACCGCGCTGAAGAACGCGCCGCGCATCGCCAGTGTGCTGATCAAGGGCACCGCGATTCGCAGTTTTCGCCAGACCGTGGCCGAAAATATCTTGCGGATGCGCTCGTTTATCGTGGGGTTCGCGAGCGTGATCGCCGTCGGGGTAGTCTTCAACAGTGCCCGCATTTCGCTTGCTGAGCGGAGCCGCGAGCTGGCGACGTTGCGCGTATTAGGCTTCACGCGGGGCGAGGTTTCGTTTGTGCTGATGGGGGAACTGGGCCTGTTGACCCTGGTGGGCATTCCGCTGGGGATGTTCGTGGGCTATTGGCTGGCGGCGTTCGTCATCGAGTTTTCCTACGACACGGAATTGTTCCGCATGCCGTTGGTGATCGAGCGTGCAACCTACGGCTTCGCCGCGGCGGTGACGGCCGCAGCCTCGCTGGGCTCGGCCCTGATCGTGCGGCACCGAATCGATCGTTTGGAATTGATCGCTGTCCTGAAGAGCAAGGAATAAACACGCGTGCGACCGTCCCGGCAGTTTTTCGTGTACGCAGGATTCGCCGTCGTCGCCGCGGCGCTCTTGGCCTATGCCTTCTGGCCCGAGCCCGCTCTGGTCGAAATCGCCGAGGTTGTCCGCGGCAGGCTCGAGGTGACCGTGAACGATGACGGCAAGACACGCATCAAGGAACGCTACGTCGTGCTGGCGCCTTTGATGGGTGACTTGCTACGCGTCGAACTGCACGCCGGCGACCCGGTTCAAGCCGGCGCCACGATCGTGGCCGCGATCCAACCCAGCGATCCGAGCTTGCTCGATGCCCGGGCACTCGCCGAGGCCGAGGCTCGAGTTCGCGCGGCCGAAGCCCGCCGCGAACATGCCCGGGCGCTACTCGAGCGCGCCCAGGCGAACTCGAAATATGCCATGACGCAGCACGAACGCACCGAGCGGCTGTTGGCCTCGGGAACGGCGACGCGCGAACAATACGATCTGGCGGTGACCATGCTGCGTACGGCGACCAACGACGTGCAGGCCGGCGAATTCGCCGTGCAGATCGCGGCCTATGAACTGGAGATGGCGCAGGCCGCATTGACGCGTACGCGCGGCGATGGCGCCGGAGGGCAATCGCGACTGGATCTCCATTCACCCATCGACGGCGAGGTGCTGCACGTGTTTCGCGAAAGCGAAGGGATGATCGCGCCGGGTACGCCGCTGATGGAATTGGGCGATCCAAGGGACCTGGAAATCGAGATCGACGTGCTCTCAACCGATGCCGTGCGGATTTCGCCCGACGCCAAGGTCTACCTCGAACATTGGGGTGCCCAGCGGCGGCTCTTGGCGCGGGTCCGCCTGATCGAGCCGCAGGCGTTTCTCAAGGTCTCGGCCTTGGGTGTCGAAGAGCAGCGCGTCAACGTGATTGCCGACTTTGTCGACCCGCCCGAGACCCGCGCTCGGCTCGGCGACGCCTATCGCGTCGAGGCGCAGATCGTCGTTTGGGAAGGTGACGATTTGCTGCTGCTCAACGCCGGGGCGTTGTTTCGCTACGAAGGCGGTTGGGCCGTCTACCGGATCGCCGGCGGCCGCGCAGCCTTGACCCCGGTCGAAGTCGGCCAGACCAACGGCCGTGAGACCCAAATTGTCAAGGGCCTGAAGGAAGGCGACCGCGTGGTTGCCTATCCGAGCGACCAGATTCGCGACGGCGTGCGCGTGGAGCGCCGTGTGTTGCAGCGGTAGACCACGGGCGAACTCCTGCCCTGCTCCCCCTGCCCTGCCCGATCTGGATCGGCGGCCCGGCTGCTAGTTCCGTGCCTGCCAGGACTTCTCAAACGAAAGCGTCTCGCCGTCGTCTGGTACGTGCAGCCGCGGCCCGACACCGGGCTCATTGGTCAGCGAGCGCACCTCGGCGCGGGTAGTCGGACAATGATTGAGCGCCTCGAGATGCACGGCGACCACTTCGCCGGGCGCCAGTTGGACGAACCGTAGAACCTCGGCGAGCGTCATCAAGATCGGTCCACCGATGTCGAGCTGTGCGCCACCGGCATGCACGACGGTCACGTTCGGGCGTTCGCTTTCGAGCGCAGCGATCACCGCCGGCGTGAGCACCGTGTCGCCGCTGAGATACACGCACGGCTCGTTGGGCATGCGGATGACGAAGCCTGCGCCGCGGCCCATCAGACGCCCGATGATGCCGCGGCCATGTTGCGCCGGTACGGTATGCAGCGTGCCGCCGAAAAATGCTTGCGGCTCGCGACCGACGTCGATCGCCCGGATGCCCGCCGATTGGAGCGTCGGCGCATCGCCGGCCTGACAATACGTGGGCAGCTCACGTTCGGCGAGCAATTTGCGCCCTGGACGATCGAGATGATCGACGTGCCCGTGCCGGAAATGCGTCAGCAAGCAGGCGTCGAGTTGGGCGAGCGCATCCCCGGCATGGGCCGGGAGCTCGACCAGCGGATTGAAACGTGGCCGAAAGCGCAGCGCCGCCATCGGCCACAACCCCCGCGCTGCCGAGAGCATTGGATCGACCAGGATCCGCTTGCCGGCCAGCTCCAACACCAACGTCGCATTGCGCAAGAGGGTGAGCTTCAACCAGCCCTCGCAGCTCGAATTCCGGAATGCCCCAGCGGTAGCTAGGTTTGCGTCGCGTCGCTGGTTTCGTGTGCGGGCTGCTGCATCTCGCCGACTTCCAAGAAGAATCCCATGCGGCGGAACTTGGCATAGCGGTCGGCCAGCAGGCGGTCGACTGGCACGTCTCTCAGTTCGCGCAGGCACTTCATCAGGTACATCTTCAGCCGGCTCGCCATCTGGTGATGGTCGCGGTGCGCACCGCCGAGCGGCTCTTGAATCACGTCGTCGATCACGCCGAAGCCGTGCAGGTCGCGGGCCGTCATCTTCAGCGCCCGGGCCGCCTGCTCGGCGTAGGCGCCGCTTTTCCACAAGATGCCCGCGCAGCCCTCGGGGCTGATCACCGAGTAATAGGCGTGTTCCAAGACCGCGATGCGGTCGCCGATACCGATTGCCAAGGCACCGCCCGAACCGCCTTCGCCGATCACGACGCACACGATCGGCGTCGGCAGCCGCGACATGGCGAACATGCTCTCGGCGATGATCCGGGCCTGGCCGCGTTCTTCGGCCCCAATGCCCGGATAGGCGCCAGGAGTGTCGATGAAACAGATCACCGGCATATGAAACTTGGCGGCCAGTTCGGCCTTCGAGATGGCTTTGCGGTACCCCTCGGGATGCGCACAGCCGAAGTAGCAGGCGTTGCGTTCCTTGTAGGTCTTGCCTTTCTGATGGCCGATGAGCATGACTTTGTAGTTGTCGAGCTTTGCGAAGCCGGTCCGCAGCGCGCGATCGTCGCCGAAGGACTTGTCGCCGTGCAACTCAACGAACTCGTCGAACACCAGCTCCAGATAGTCGGTCGTCATCGGGCGATCGGGATGCCGGGCGACTTGGACCGTCTGCCAGGGCTCCAGCGAGCTGTACACCCGTTTCTTGGTGTCGGCCAGTTCGCGGCGCAACCGGCGCACTTCTTCGATCGTGTCGGCCGTCTTCTCGGGCAGCGTCTCGAGCGCGGCCAGCCGTGCTTCGAGATCGAATATCGGGCGCTCAAAAGCGAGCTGGTGCATCGAGGCGGCCATAATCACTCTGCGGGGCTAAAAAGGTTGCGAGGCCTGCGGGTCGCGGGGGCACCGACCGCCTTGTGGCGGCCAACCGGCTCACGCGGCCTCGGTGGGTTTGCGCGGCATTTCCTTGAACGGTCGCAGGGCATTGTACTCGCGGAGGAACTTTTCGAGCGACTCCGGTCGCTTGGCCGGGTCCTTGGACAGCGTTTTCCGCACCAGAGCGGCCATTTCCGGGGTTACGTTCTTGTTGCCGGCATCGGCCGGCGGAATCGCGGCCTTCAAATGCTTGTTCAGCAACTCGTTGGCACTGGTGCCCGTATAGGGTGGCTTGCCGGTCAGCAGCTCGTGGACCATGCAGCCGAAGCTATAAACGTCGGCGCGTTGATCGAGGGCCTCGCCGCGGATCTGTTCCGGCGACATGTAGCTGCGGGTGCCCTGGATTTTCGACTTCAGCGAAAACAGCCGGGCGAGTCCCGTCTTGGGCTTCACGGCCAGGGCAAAATCGATCAATCGGATTTCGCCTTCATCGGTCATCAGGTAGTTGTCCGGCTTGACGTCGCGGTGGACCCAGCCCTGAGAGTTGAAGTAGGCCAGCCCTTCGGCGCATTGCCGAATGACGTCCGGGAGCAGGTAGGCGATGCGATCGACGCCCCGGTTGATGTACTGCTTGAGGTTCGGCCACGGGAAGAATTCCATGATCAGGTACGGCACGCCGTCGCGCGTCCCGAGCTCATAGATGCGAATGACCCGTGGGTGTTCGAGCTTCCTCCCCACCTCGTACTCGTGACGCAGATAGCCGAGGTGCTCGCGGTTCTTGCGGAAATCGCTCAGCAGCGTCTTCATGGCGAGCCGCTGCTGGCGGCCATCGTGCATGACTTCCCAAACCTGGCTGTTCTGGCCGGTCATGACCAGGTTCAGCAGCCGATAGGGCCCGACGTACTGTTGGCTGCCAAGTGCCACGGCGATTGCGGTTCCGGGAGGCGAAGCTCGGCATCGCCGGCGCGGTGGGCGGAGCGGAATGCCAACTTTCGAGTCTAGCCGCAGGCCCCGGCGCGAACAATGCGTGGGGCGGTCGCCGGCGAGCAAGCGTGGCCGTGATGGCGTTGTTCGGCGGCGCCCTGCCGATTAAAAAAGGTGCGAAATCCACGCCTGACGCACCTGGCGCGTACCCCCAAGGGAGAATCGTTGACGTGAAGACTGCTCGCATCGTGGCCCCGCACCAATTGGAATGGGTCGACGCGCCGCCGCCGGACATCGCCGAATTGCCGGGCGAGCCAATCCTGGTGCGGTTGCATGCGGGCGTGCTCTGCGCGTCCGACTTTCCGCGCTATGTGGGCGGCGCGTGGAACATCGAGTTTCCGCGGCCGTTCGGCGATAGCTTGCACGAGTGCATCGGCGAGGTCGTCGAAAGCCGTTGCCCGCGGTTGCCGGTCGGCCAGCTGGTGCTGTCGATTCCGCCCGACCAACGCGGCCTGAGCGAAGTGTTCCTTGCCGACGGGTCGATGACCGTCAAGCTGCCGGCCGAGTTCACCCCGCGCGAACATCTGATCCTGGCGCAGCCCTTGGGCACCGTCATCTGGGCAGCTCGCAAGCTGCCGAACTTGATCGACCAGAACGTGGCGGTGATTGGCCAGGGGCCGATCGGTCTGTTGTTCGATCACCTGTTGGCGAACATGGGTGCGCGGCGCGTGATCGGTCTCGACAAGCTCGACTACCGGCTCGAATTTGCCCGCCGCATGCGCGCCACGCACACGATCAACGTCGACCGCGAAGACGCCCACGCGGCGATCCTCGAATTGACCGATGGAGTCGGCGCCGACGTCGTGGTCGAAGCCGTCGGCCACCAGGCTGAGACGCTGCAAATGTCGGTCGACTTCTGCCGGCCGCATGGCACCGTGCTGGCGTTTGGGGTGCCCGACGCCGAGCACTATCCCCTGCCCATCTGGCAGATGATCCGTAAGAACCAGCGATTGATCGGCTCGATCCATCCCGACATCCAGCGCGATATGACGCTGGCGATCGAAATGATCGCGTCGGGGCGCATCGACGTGTCGCCGATGATCACGCACCGCTTTGCGTTCGAGCAGGCGGCCGAGGCCTTCGACCTGGCGATCGCCCGCCGCGACGATCCGATCAAGGTCTTGCTGCACACCAGCGCCGGCCGCGACCAGATGCCTGTGCCTGGTTGGAAGAAACACTTGCCGCTGTAAGACTCAGCGCCCAAGCGGTGGCCGGGCCGCGAGCAGACGTGCGTACAGCGCGCGTAGTTCGTCGGTCATCCGGTCGTGGCTGAAGCGGTCGCGGCAGAGTTCGCGGCCGGCAGCGCCGTATCGGGCGCGTCGCTCCGGATCGGCGGCCAGCTGCTCGATGGCCAGGGCCAGGCCCGCCACGTCGCGCGGTCGAAGCAAAATGCCTGTCCGGTCGGGCAGCACGACTTCGCGCGCGCCGTCGATGTCGTAACTCACCACGGCCCGGCCGACGAGCATCGCCTGGGGCAAGACGCGGGCCAGGCCTTCGCGCAGGCTGGCATGCACGACCAGGTCCACGCCGGCAATCAGCTCAGGGATTCGGGTCGGCGGCACCAGGCCCGTGAACTGGAAGTATTCGTGCAAGCCGGCCCGGTCGATCTGGCTTTGCAACTCGGTTCGCAAGACGCCGTCGCCGACGAACAGGAACCGCACTTGCGGATTGCGTGCCACGACATTGCGGGCAGCCTCGATCACGTCGGCGTGGCCTTTGAGTTCGAACAGCCGCGCGATCTTGCCGACGACGACGTGTTCGTCGCGATAGCCGAGCGCCTGGCGCACGCGCAGCCGGTGGAATTCGGCCTCGAGAAACGGTTTGACCTCCATGCCGCTGTAAACGGTGGTGAACCGTTCGCGCGGGGCGACGCCGGCCGCCACCATACAGTCGGTCATCGCATCGGCGACGCTGACCAGGTGATGGCAGCGCCGCGCCGCCCAGCGTTCGCAGGCGATGTAGAACTGCCGCGTCACGGCCGACTGGTATTCGTAGAACGGCGCGCCATGCACGGTGTGCACGATCGCCGGGACGGCGAGCGCATGCGCCGCCGCGCGGCCGAGGATGCCCCCCTTGGCGCTGTGGGTATGGACAACCTCCGGCGCGAACTCGCGCAGCCGGCGGCGAATCGCCAGGTAGCTCGTTGCATCGCGCAGCGGATGAATCGCGCGCCGTAGCGAAGGCACGATCGCCACCGGCAGGCCCGACGCTTCGGCCCGATCGAGGAGCGTCCCTTCGGGTCCGAGGGCCGGACCGGTGATGAGCAGCACGTCGTCGCCATAGCGCTCGCGCAGGCCCTGGCAGGTGAGCAAGGTGTTTTCCTGCGCGCCGCCGAGGATCATGCGCGTAATGACGTGGGCAATCCGCATGAGGCGATTATGACTCGATTGGCGCCGACTGCGGAGCCCCGGAGCCCCAATCGACCCAGAGCAAGAACAACCCCTGCGGCGGCGCGGTCATGCCGGCGGCGCGGCGGTCGCGCGCGGCGAGTACCTGGGCCGGCCAGGCGGGCTCGCGGTGCCGGCGGCCCACTTCGACCAGCGTACCCACCAGGTTGCGGACCATGTTGTAGAGAAACCCGTCGGCCTCGACCTCGACGTGAATGAAGTCGTCCCACGGCGGCGGTTGGCGCGTCACGTCGAGCGCGAGGACCGTGCGGACGCTCGACTGGCGCGTGGGTCCTTGGTTCTCGAAGCTGGCGAAATCGTGCGTTCCGCACAAGGTCCGTGCGGCCTCGTGCATCGCCGCGTCATCCAGCCGCTGGTGATGATGCCAGGCATACTGCCGGCGAAAAACGGGCGCGATCGGACCGTCGTGCAGCACGTAGCGATACCGTTTGCGCACGGTGCTGCCGATGGCATGAAAATCGTCGCTCGCCTCGGCCGCTTCGCGCACGCGGACCTCCGAGGACAGCCGGGCATTGATGGCCCGCTGCAGCGTCGCCGCGTCGAGCGCGCTTGGCGTCTCGAAATGGGCGAGTTGCCCCAGCGCGTGCACGCCGGCGTCGGTGCGGCTGCTGCCGACGACCTCGGTGGCGGTGCCGGTGATCTGCGTGACGGCGTCGTTCAACGCGCCCTGCACGGTGCGCACGCCGGGTTGCGTCTGCCAGCCGTGAAAGTGGGTGCCGTCGTAGGCGATCACCAGCCGGATCTTGCGCACGAGACCGCGCTCCCCTCCCCTGCTCTGCCGGCGGTCCTCGGCGAACGATCGCCGGTACCCGAACAGCCCGCGATCAGGCCGCCGGAGTGGCTGCTTTCAGTCGCGCGAGCAATTCGGCGATCTGCACGGCGTTGGTCGCGGCGCCTTTGCGCAGATTGTCGCTCACGCACCAGAACGCCAGGCCGTTGGGGCTCGACAGGTCTTCGCGAATGCGGCCGATGAACACTTCGTCGCGGCCGTCGCAGCCGCGCGGCATCGGGTACCGCTTCGCTCCCAAGTCGTCGTCGACCACCACGCCCGGCATGGCGGCAAACAATTCACGGGCCTCGCCAACGGTCAGCTTGCGCTCGGTCTCGACCAATATGCTCTCGCTGTGGCAGTTACTGACCGGCACCCGAACGCACGTCGGGCAGATGCGAATCGAATCGTCGCCCAGAATCTTGTGCGTCTCGAAGACCATCTTCATTTCTTCCGACGTGTACCCGGCGTGCTTCGGCGAACCGATCTGCGGGATCAAGTTGAAGGCGATCGGGTGCGCGAAGTTTTCATAGGCGTATTCCTGGCCGGCCAGATCGGCCTTGGTGCCTTCGACCAAATCGCGCGTGCCGACCAGCCCCGCGCCGCTCGTGGCCTGATAGGTGCTCACCACGACGCGCCGCACGCGGGCGGCATCGTGCAGCGGCTTCAAGGCGACGACCATCTGCGTGGTCGAACAGTTGGGGCTGGCGATCAGGCCTTGGTGGTTGGCCGCAGCATCCGGGTTCACCTCGGGGATCACCAGCGGCACCTTCGGATCCATGCGCCAATAACCGCTCTCGTCGACCACGATCGCGCCGCGCTCGACGGCCCAGGGGGCAAAATCGCGGGCCACTTCGTCCGGAGTGCTGCCGATTGCCAGGTCGACGCCATCGAACGCCTCGGGCGTGAGCGCCTCGACGGGCCAATCGCGTCCGGCAAAGTGCACCGTCTTGCCCGCCGACCGGGCCGAGGCGAGGAACTTGTAGCGCTCGCAGGGAAACTGCCGCTCTTCGAGCAGCTTGAGGATCAGCGTTCCTACGGCACCCGTGGCACCGACGACGGCAACAGTTTCAAACACCACCGAACTCCTCACTTAAACCCGAACAGCGCCGATCCGTGGTGGGGCACCCCTCCCGGTCTTGGCGAAGGGCTGGCCGTCAGCGGCCAGACGCCCAGGACACGCCTGGGACAAGTGGGGTTCACCCCCCCTGCCCTGCGCGCGGCCTGCCATACGGGCGGCAATTCCAGGCAGGGAAAGGACGACAGTATAGGTTGCCCGGGGCGAAATCGGCAAACCAGGCGGCGGGGAGGTGCTTCTGTGAGTCAAGACGCGACGCTGCCGAGCCCCAGGCGCCGCGCGACGGGGTCGAGCACGCCGCGTACCAGCGCCGGCGACAGAAACGCGAAGTTGGCCAGGATCATGATCAGCCCGAAGGTGATCATGCCCATCGCCAGGGCAATGCCCAGGTGCAACGGAACGGCCATCGCGATGATGATCGGCCGCGTCAACCGCGGCCAGACCAGGCCGATATAGAACGTCTCCCAGAAGACGGTCGTCTGGGTCAGCGCGTTGATCAGGAGCGGATAGCCGGCCATCCAGGTGGCGTCGAGCGATTGATATTCCAGATTGGCCACCGCGCCCCACAGCGCCGTGCCGTTCTGCCAGGTTTCGCCTTCGAGCTTGGCGAGCCCCGCGAACAGATAGATGACGCACATGTGCAACTGGATCAGCCGCAGGGCGATATTGGCACCGACGCGCGGCGTGCGCGGGTCGACCTTTTCGCCACGGCGGCGGCGCAACAGGTTGTCGAGCGAGTAGGCCGCGCCCGACGGCCCCACGGCCAGGTACAAGGCCAGCATGCAGTTGATCTGATCGAGGCCGAACAACGCGCCCGGCACGCGGTTCACATAGGCCACGGCGACGAGGAACGACAGGATGGTCGTCACGCGGGTATACAGACCCAGCATCGAGCATGCGATCACTGCCAGGCCGGCGACGTGCACGAGCCATAGCAACCAGGGGCGCCCGCCGGCCAGCGAATCGATCCACCACCACCAGGTCCAGGTAAAACTGCCCGATTCCGACACGGCCGCGCCGATCGTCGCTTCGCCGCTGCCGCTCCAAAAGCCGCTCCAGGCAAATCCGCCAGGACGCAGCGCCGTAAATGCGCGGGCATTGACCCAGGCATCGGGCCCGAAGAAGTCTTCGAGCCCCAGGCTCCAGACGGCGTGCGTGTAAAACAGCATGGCCCCGGCGAACAGCCGAATCATCCCCAGCGTGGCCGGATCGACGGCCGTGAACCAGAACCGGTCCCACGCCCGACACCATTCATGCACCCAAGAGCGGGCCACAGCCGCGAGGGCATTCATAGCGGTGGCTCCGGCGCGGCAGGTGGTTGTCCCGGTGCCTGTTCTTGCCGTGGGGCGCCCAGCGGCAAGGTTTCGACTTCGAGTTCGGCGACCGGCTCCGCGGCCGATTGGGCATCGAAAGTGCCCAAGTCGCGCTCTTCATACGAGCGCGGGTCGTCGAGCTTAGCGCCTTCGAGCACTTGCCCGGGCGACGGCAGCAAATGGCGGCGCAGATAGATCGTCACGCGCTTGGCGCCAGAATGCGCCAGCAAGTGCGCGGCATAGGAGCGAATGTAAGCTTGAACCCAGGGTGTCTCCGGCGGCGCCGCGTTGAGAAACTCGCTGAGCATGAAGTGCCGGTGGTAAAGCAGGCGCGGCTTGTGCTCGCTGAGGTTTGGAAAGATGTGTTCTTCTTTGTGGCCGTCTTCATATTCGAGCACGTACCGCACCAGGTGGCTGGGCCCCGGGTCGGGGGCGAAGAACGCATAGCCGTGATTGAGGAACATCGCCTCGAGATACGGGCGATAGACCTCCCAGAGCCGGCCCGACAACTCCGAGGCCGGCGGCAGCGCGAAAGGCGCGCAGAATACGCCGACCAGGTGCAACGTCACGGCCACGCTGATCACGGCCTTCGACCAGGGGCCCAACGGGCTCCTGGTCGAAACGGCCGCTTGCGCGGCGCGCGGCGTTGGGTTGGCTTCGGGGCGTGGCATCGAACAGGATGCGCGCCAGTCCGCAGCGCGCCGAGAAATCGAAAGTGCGTTGTCGCACGGCATTGCCAAGTCGGCACTTATGCCGCGCCAGCGGTTGTTATCGGTAGGCAGTTGCCGGCCGAGAAGCTTTTTGCTGGCGACCGGTTTGCGCGGCGCCTTCAACAAAAAACCCTCGCAGAGGCCGAAACCTCTGCGAGGGTCGTAAGCAGTTTGCCGATTGCGCGGCGGCTTAGCGAGCCGAAGCCACTTTCGGGGCGTCGAACGCGAAGTTCAAGACACGGGTCTCGCCGGCCTTGATCGTGACGTTCTCTTCCTTGACCAGCTCCTGGCCGTCGCGGACCACCACGACGCGAACCGGGTAGTTGGCCCACTCTTGACCGCCCGGCAGGCGCTGCGTCGAGAATTCGCGGACCGCGCCGGTCGAGCGAGTCTCGCGGCCGGCCAGGAACACCTTGGCATCGGCCGGAACATGCAGCGTCAAGTTCGTCGGGGACGATTCGGGCTGTTGACGACGGGCATTCATCTCTTCCTGCCCGTTCAGCTCGAAGGTCACTTCGGTGGCTTGACCAGCCTGGACCTTGACGGTCTTGGTCTCGGTCAGCTCTTGGCCGTCCCGTTGGACAGTGGCCTTGATTTCGTAGGTGTAGCTATAGCCGCGCTCCAAGCCGCGCGACATGTAGCGACGCAGGTTGCCCTTGCTGTTGGTCGGCATGCCGTTGACCAGAATCGTGGCGTTGGCCGGCACGCGGACCGCGATCAAGGTGCCGTCTTGCGGCAGAGCGGTCGTATCGCCGTCAGCCGGAGGAGCCACATCGCCTTCGCTTGGCGCTGCACCCTCCGGAGCGGGAGCGTCGGCCGGCGCATCGGCGGGCGCGGTGCCTTGGTAGTTGGATTCATGCTCGTGAACGATCACACCGCCGCTCGAGCCACCGCTTGAACCGCCGGACGATCCCCAGCCGCCCGACGAACCGCCGGACGAACCCCAACCGCCGCTCGAGCCACCGTAGACGACATAGCCGCCGCTCGAACCACCCGACGAACCCCAGCCACCCGACGAGCCGCCGGACGAACCCCAGCCGCCGCTCGAGTGCCAAGCGCGTCGCACGCGATAACCGTAACCGCCCGACGAGCCCCAACCGCCCGACGAGCCGTACGAACCCCAGCTACCCCACGAGCCACCGCTGGAGCCCCACGAGCCACCGCTCGAACCCCAGCTACCCCAATGATGGTGCCAGAAGGCGTCCGCCGAGGAGGCGTCACCCAGCACGGCACCGGCCCAGATCATGGCACCGGCTAGCAAAGCCTTGGTCTGCGTCCGCAACATGTCATCTTGCTCCAATTGAATTGCCTAACCTGACTACTCTCGCGGCTCTGCCGCGAAACAAACAAACCTAGCTCGTGTTCTCGCGGATTACGGAAGGACTGCCGTTTGCGAAATCCGGGAAGTCTAGGGCGCGCCCGGCTCATCCCGCACAATCCGCATGGATTGAACACCAGCGTTCGCGGGGATGCCAGACCCCCGTTCGCAGGGCCAATCAAACGCCACTAAGGGCGTCAACGCCGCTAGCAGCAACAGCGACAGCATAATTAGCCGGCAACGAAAAGTCTGCGCCTTTTTCCCAGATCCCCAATTGGTAAGGTCCGGTTTGGCGACGATTTCGGCTGGGCTGGGCTCCGCTGTACGCGAGGCTTAGACTCCCCTGCCCGCCCGCTGCCGCTGGGCACCCTGCCGGGAATTAAACCGCGCAATCGACGCAGGTTGGCCAAGCCATGGATGCTTTTCTACCGCTGCGCAGCCGCTGGCCTGTTGGGCTGATGTTGCCGGCGATTGCCTTGTTTGCCGGTGGCCTCGCGGCCATCACACGAGCGGAGATGCTTGCGGCGGGCGAGATTCGCCTCGCCAGCCGCCAGGCGGTCGCGGGCACCTTGGCGGCCCTGCTGACCGGATTCGTGGTGTGGCCGAGCTACCGTCGACTCTGGCGCTTTGCCTACCTGGGCCTGGCCGGGGTGGTTGTCGCCCTGGTGGCCGTTTACTTCTTACCGCCCGTGGCCGGGGTTCATCGCTGGATTCGAGTTGGCCCGATCGGCGTCCAGCCTTCGGAGTTTGCGAAGGTGGTCTACGTCGTGGCGCTGGCGCGCTGGCTGACGTATCGCGAGAACTTTCGCCGCTTGCCGGGCCTGGTAGCGCCGCTGCTGTTGACGTTGGTACCGGTGCTCCTGGTGCTCAAGGAGCCCGACCTGGGCACGGCGATGGTTTTTCCCCCGCTGCTCTTCGCCATGTTGTTCGCCGCCGGCGCGCGACGGCGGCATCTGGCATGCATCTCGTTGGTGGCGGTGTTGTTGGCGCCGCTGCTTTGGAGCCAGATGAGTCGCGAGCAGCGCTCGCGTGTAACGGCGCTATTCGAGCAGAACGCTCCCGAGCAACGCCCGGCAGACGACGGGTATCAACTCCACCAGGCGAAGCAGGTGGCAGCGCTTGGCGGTGCCTGGGGTAGTTGGCTGAGTGGAACCACCGTCGACGACCCCGGCGCATATCATCTGCCCGCTGCGGCGACCGACTTCATCTTCAGCATGTGGGGCGAGCGCTTCGGCCTGGCCGGGCAAACGGCGCTCATCGCTCTGTTTGCCCTGATCGTGGCCGGTTGTTTGCGCGTGGCGACGTCGACGCAGGAGCCGTTCGGGCGGCTGCTCGCGGTGGGCGTGGCAGCGCTGTTCGCTGCGCAGGTGTTGATCAACACCGGGATGACCGTCGGCCTGCTGCCGGTCACGGGCCTCTCGCTGCCGCTGGTGAGCTATGGCGGCTCGGGGCTGCTGGCCCACGCGCTGGCGTTGGGGCTCGTGTTGAACGTCGGGCTGCGTGCCGACTTCGAAGTGACGGGCGAACCCTTCCGCTTTGCGAGGCGCCGCGGGCGCTGGAACTAGGCGGCCGAGATCAATTCTCCTGCGGCACGATTTCGATGGCGTCGTACAGCGCGGACCCCGTGGCGCCATGCAGGCCAATGCGAATGATGGCGTCGCGAGTTTGCGGCGGTACGGCGATCTTGCCCGAGAAGTATTCCCATTTGAACGTACCGCGCCAGGGCCCCAGCCACTTGGTTGTGATGGCGGCCCGGTTCTGGTTGTAGAAAGTAACGACAAACGCCGGCAAATCCTGGTCCGCCGGGCCGGCGACGATTCCCTGCCCTTGTACCCAGGCACCCAATTTGAGGTATTTGATCTTATGGCCGTCACAGGCCAGGCCCTGGAGCATCTGGGCGCTGCGTCCGGGGACGTCGTTGGTGAACTTCATCACGTATTGACCATCGGGCGCATCGGCGACTTGCGCGCGTTCGCAATAGCGTTGGTAATGCCAGCCGCGCGGCCGTGGCGGGTCGCCTTCCGCGTCTTCGAAGCTGCCGTTGAACACACCTGGCTTCGAGCCGTCGGGCAGCACGCGGCGCAGCGATTCGGCTTCGCCCGTCATCGGCACGAACAAGGTCGGGACGAGCGCCTCGGTCTCGAGCTTGTCGCCCTTCTTCTTCATCAGGTACAGGCTCTGCTGATAGCGCTCGCCGAGCGGAATAATCATCCGCCCGCCGTCGCGCAATTGTTCGACCAGCGGTCGGGGGACGTTTTCGGGCGAGCAGGTCACGATCACCTTGTCGAACGGCGCGAACTCGGCCCAACCCTTGAAGCCGTCGCCCACCTTGGCATGGACGTTGTCGTAGTGCAGGTCGCGCAACACCTTGGCCGCGCGATGCCCGAGCGATTCGACGATCTCGATCGTGTAGACCTCGGCCACCAACGGGCTGAGTACC